>PEZY01000011.1 GCA_002773855.1 Candidatus Buchananbacteria bacterium CG10_big_fil_rev_8_21_14_0_10_33_19
ACCACCAAGTAAAAGAGTCTCTTGCGCTTTCACCAAAAAGCATTCTTGAGATAGGGGTGGGAGATAAAGTTTTCGGGTCCTATCTCCAAGCGAATACAGAAATTTCATACACCGCTCTCGATATTGCTGAAGATTTAAAACCAGATATTCTTGGATCAGTAACAAATATTCCATGTTCCGATAAATCTTTTGATGTAGTATGTGCATTTCAAATACTGGAACACCTGCCTTTTTCTGAATTCGATAGGGCATGTTCAGAAATTGCGCGCGTAAGTAAAGTAGGTGCACTAATAAGCCTTCCACACTTTGGCCCCCCAATAAAGTTCTGTTTTAAACTCCCATTCTTTAAAGAATTTAAGTTTGCTTGGAAGATTCCTTTTCCTAAGAAGCACTCTTTCAATGGGCAACATTATTGGGAAATTGGGAAAAAAGGATATAGTGCACAAAAGATTCGAGATGTACTTTCTAGGTATTTTTTAATTGAGAAAGAGTTTATTCCTTTTGAAAACCAATATCATCGGTTTTATGTATTAAAGAAAGTTAAAAGTGATGGGGTTGGTGTATTATCCTCTCCAGAGTAATATTAAATATATGAAGCACAAAGGGGATGTCTTTTTTAAGAATGCGATGCAAGTTCTTTTTAAAAATAGCGCGAAGGTTGTTGATATAGGTGGAGGACTTCGTATAGATCCTAAAAAAAATAATCGGTCATTACAAAATACTTGGTTGAAACCTCTTGTGGAGCAGGTTGATTATTGCGTGCTTGACAAGGTTTCTTCTTATAATCCCGATGTTATTGGTGATATACATAATCTACCATTCAAAGATAATAGTGTGGATGCTTTTATTTGTATATCGGTTTTGGAGCATGTTGAAGAGCCCCAGAAGGCTATGAAAGAGATGTATCGTGTATTGAAGCCTGGTGGCTATTGTTATTTATGGGTTCCATTTCTTTTTTATTATCATCCTGAGAAAGGGTACTATCAAGATTTTTATCGGTTCACCATTGATGGTGTGAAGTATCTTGCACGAGATTTTTCTTCAGTTGAAACATGTAATTCGCGCGGGGCTCTTGCAACTGTGTTTAATCTCTTTCCAATCTTTTCTAAACGTACCGAATTTTTCAGTTTTTTCGATCGATTGCTGGGTAAGAGTGAGAGTAACCAGACGAGTGGCTACCATGTCCTCTGTATAAAATAATTTATTCATGAATATCCTATACCTTGCTTTCATCCGCCTCCCAACCGAAAAAGCGCACGGCGCGCAGATTATGAAAACCTGCGAAGCGCTCGCAAATGATGGTGCTGTAGTAGAGTTAGTGGTGCCTAATAGAAAAACTCATATCAAAGAAAATCCGTTTGAGTATTATAGTGTTATGAATATTTTTTTGCTTAAAAAATATACCACCCCAGATTTAACCTCCTTTGGTTTTTTAGGGTTCCTTTTTTCTCAATTTTTTTTTGGTATGAGAACAATTTTTAATCACGCTGACGTTATTATTTCTCAAGATGAGTTAGTGCTTCTTTGGCACATATTACTTGGAAGGCGTTGTGTGTATGAGGTGCATAATGGTCGATGGAATAGGGTTTCTCGTGTTGTGGCGCATCGCAGTGTGTTGCTTGTAGCAAATTCTCAAGGAACTAAGAATTTTTATGTTGCACACGGCATTCCTGAGTCAAAGATCTTTGTTCAACCGAATGGGGTAGATATTGAGCGCTTCGATATTTCTGAGACTTCTGAAGAGGTACGACATGTATTGAGGCTCCCAATTGATAAAAAACTCATTCTCTATACTGGGCACTTATACGATTGGAAAGGGGTAGATACCCTTGCTGAAAGTGCACAATCCTTACCCAATAATGCGGTAGTGGTTTTTGTTGGGGGCACTGAAAGCGACATGCGAGATTTTAAGGATAGGTATGGGGGGAAAGAAAATATTTTGATACTTGGTCACCGGCCAAATTCTAGTATTCCGCTTTATCTTCGTTCTGCAGATGTCCTGGTCTTACCTAATAACAAGATAGGGGAGTCGGAGCAGTTTACTTCCCCTATGAAACTTTTTGAGTACTTGGCGGCAGGGAAGCCGATCATTGCAAGTAATCTTCCTTCAGTGCGTGAGGTGTTGGATGAGCAGAATGCTTTCTTTTTTAGCGCAGGAGACTCCGATTCGCTTGCGGCTATGATTATGGATGTTTTAGATGCTCCCAATGAGAGCAGTAAACGCGCCGCACGAGCACGTCGTGATGCTGAGAAATACACATGGGATAGAGAGGTATTGGTTCAAAAATTTAAAGAACTTGTATGAAGATAGTAATACTTATTTATGATAATGAGCAGGTGAAACGTGTTGGTCAAGTTATACGTGAACATCAAAATAAGCAGAACGAGGTGTTAGTTGTCGCATTACGTGCTGATGTTGAAATTACTTTAAAAGAGGTAGGTATTCCGTTTATTTCTAGTCGTGAATTTCGTTCAGTAGATCCAGTCGAACGATATGCTTTTTCTGAAGAACTAGTTACTCCACTATTTCATAGTAAAAAATTCGATTTCTGGTCTTTTCAAAATATTGACTTCCAGACACTTTATCAGCCGTTGTTGCAAACATATCTCGCCGAATTACTTTACTGGATAGATATGATAGATGGAATCATGGCAACACACGCACCTCAAAGAATTGTGACATGGGATAGCGCTAACATTGCTGCTATCGGTAATGTGCTTTCTGTTAAAAATAGTAAAGTAGTCACTGACGCTGTTTTTGTGGTATCTAATCAGAAGAGTATCTCGTGTGATATACGTTCTGTAGGAAATGTTTTTGTATTACACAATACTATGTTTCGTTTTAAACGCCTCTTGTTTATTTTTAGTATATTTATTTGGAATTTTGCTATTACGGTATTCAAAAAACCAAAATCAGTCCGTTTAATTGTTTCGGATATATGGCGTAATAGTGCTCCTTATATAAAAGAAATTCCTGAAGCAGAGGTAGTAGTGTGGGATCGGTCGGAGATAAAGAATATAAATTTTTCAACTCTATTAAAAAATCGTATGCGGTTTTTTCATGCGAATACTTTTCGCACTTATAAGTCAAAAAAACAGGCACAAAGACAGATTATACTGTTAAACAATCAGTGGATTAAGGAGAGAGATGATTTCTTTAAAAAATTACATGTATCATTCCTAGGTTATAACCTATCGCCTATTTTAGGTGAGGTATTTGATATGCTTGTGTTGCGCGGAAGTAAAGAGGCAGTTTTTATGATCAGTGACGTACAGGCGATGTTATTAAATTTAAAGCCACACGCTGTTATTGTACGCGCGAGCGCTTCTGGACAGGTGCATTTTCCGGTTCTTTGTCTTATTGCAAAACAGTTATCGATTCCTTCCTTTGAACCTCAACATGGACTTTTTTATCTTGGCCCAGCAAGTGTGCCTAAGTATTCTCAAGTGGAATATTTGGCGACATATGGTCCGTTAGCAAGTAGCGAGTTACATACTGCGGGCTATAAAGGAATTACACATGATATTGGTTCACCACGGTTTGATGTATATTCTGCGTTAACCAAAAATCGACAATCTCCCCATCCTTATACAGCGCTCTTTGTAGTACCTGACGATACAACAGGTCAGTGGTTTGATACCTATGAAATCATAGATTTATTTAAATGTGTAGAAGATATTACTAAGCAAAATATTAATATCAATATTATATTAAAGGTACGTGCAGGTAGTAAAACCTCAAACTTTGCCGCACGGTATGCAGCAATGAAATTTATAAACACCCCACAGGTGCAAGTTGCGCGAACTGAAACACTCGCTGAGCTTTTTAAGAAAACTGATGTCGTAGTGTCTGTTTTTTCAACTATTATACTTGAAGCACTTGCTGCCAATATTCCGACTATATATCTTGGCAGCGCTCCTTTCCATCGCGCAATTGAAAAAGATCATATGTATCCTTATTATAAATATGAGGTGGTAATGCTGGCCCACTCTTGTGGTGAACTTACAAATATCCTCTCCCGATTACAAAGTCTTTCTGAGCGTGATTCTATAAAAAATCGTATTAAGAAATTTAATTTAATGAATTTTACTTTTATTTCAGGTGCATCTAAACGATTTGCGAATCTTATTCAGGGGAAAATTAGAAAAACATGATACGCACCCAAATAAAAAAACTTATAATTGCATGTGTGAATATACAAGCAAAGATACAGAATTTCTTCTTCCCTGATTCTTTTATCTGGAAGTGGAAATTATCTTATCTTTTTGAATATTATGAGCACGAAACTACGCTTTTCTTAAAAAGGAATATTAAACCAGGTATGGTTGTAGTTGATGTTGGAGCGAACATTGGCTACTATACCCGCCTTCTCTCTCGTTTAGTCGGGGAGGAGGGTACTGTCTATGCGTTTGAGGCCGATGTTGAGAATTTTAGTATTCTTCAAAAGAATACAAGGCATTTGAAAAATGTTTATGTATATAATACTGCAGTTTCTGATAAAGTTGGTCAGGTGAGTTTCTATCATATTATAGGTGCTACGGGTACTCATAGCTTACTTCCATCAGAGAATTCTGAAGAGAGAAAGGTTCCATCAATTTCACTTGATAGTTTCTTTGCTAATAAAGAAGATAAGCCAGAACTAATAAAGGTGGATGTAGAAGGGGCAGAACCTTCTGTTTTTAAAGGAATGCAAAAAGTGCTTAAGAGTTGTCCGACGGTTATTTTTGAGTATCAACCAAAGGAAAATACACCCTTTTTGGAAAGCATTATTAAACAGTATACTGTTTGTGCGATTAATTCGTTTGGTTCTCTGGTTCCTTTTTCTCAACTTGTCTTTAGGAAAGGTAAGCAACTTTATGCAAATGTGGTGCTTATTCATCCGGAATGATTATGAATATTTTTTTTCTAGTTCGTACTCTTGATTTAAAAAAAGGTGGCGGTTCGCACTTTAATGCTGTAGCCCAAATTCGTCTTTTTAGATCCCTTGGGCACTCAGTTGAAGTGCACACTTTTCGAGAAGATATAAACAATCCACCAGAAGATATATCTATTATTAAACATTCATGTGGTAATTTAGGTTTTTTGATGGATAAGAAAGAGGTTGAGGAAATTCTTAAGTCTCACGAAGCTAAATTTGATATTTTCTTTTTATATGGAGTTGACTTTTTATATGGAGGAGGGCTTTATCGTAAAAATGGTGGCACAAAGCCAGTTGCAGTATATTTAGATACTTACCTTGCTTCTATGAGTGTTTTAACAGAACATCCCCCCTTCTATCGCCTAAAGAGAAAGATATGGGACATGTTCTTTGGTTTGACCTTAGCGCAACATGTCGACAAATATTTTTCTGTTTCCCCCTATATTAAAAAACGTTATATTGATTTAGGTTTTCCAAAAGACCAATTTGATATTTTCCCAAATTTCTTTTCTCTGCCTAAAAAAAGAAAAAATCTTCTATCTTCTCGGGTAAGTAAGGTAAAAATGCTTTATGTAGGTAGACTCACTTTTGATAAAGGAATCGACATGTTGTTACATGCTCTTTATGGGTTGAAAAATTATTCTTGGGAGTTACATATTGTGGGCGACGGGCCACTAAAGGAATGGTCTACTGAATTTGTGAAAAAAAATAAATTATGTAATCGTGTATTCTTCACTGGATGGGTAGATCAAAAATGTTTACCAGAGATATACACTAAAGCTAATCTTTTTGTGCACCCAGCTAGATGGCCAGAGCCTTTTGGACGAACGGTAGTTGAGGCATTACTGCATAATGTACCTGTAATAGTGCCCGAAGAGGGGGGGTCGGCATGGATTGCTGGTCCAGCGGGTCTCACTTTTAAGAATGGAGATATAGATGATCTTACTAGGATTCTAGAAAATTCTTTCAGAAATCCTGCTCAGCTTGCAGAATATGCTTTACTTTCATTAGATACAGTTGTTCGGTTCTCAGAAGTAGATGTGTCTGAAAATATTAAAATATCTTTAGAAAATTTGCGTTCTCTTTGATAACGTCCCATAATGGGTGGAATATGAAATATAATCAACCTTTTATAATCGCTGAAATTGGATGTAATCATAAAGGTGATATTGATATCGCCAAGGAGATGATTGAGGTGGCAAAGAATTATTGTAATGCCGACGCAATTAAGCTTCAGAAGAGGAACAATAAAGAGCTTCTATCGGAAGAAGAATACAATACACCTCATCCAGTTCCTGAGAATAGTTATGGTACAACATACGGCGAACATCGTGAATTTCTTGAGTTTACTGCTGAACAACATAAGGAACTCAAAGAGTATGCGGAAAGTATAGGAATTGAGTATTCAACCTCGGTATGGGACTTAACTTCTGCAAAAGAGATTACCGCGCTTAATCCTAGGATGATTAAGATCCCATCTGCCTGTAACCTAAAATTCGATATCCTTGAATATCTTTGTGAAAATTACGATGGAGAAATTCATCTTTCTTTTGGTATGACGACAAAAGAAGAAGAAACTCGTATTGTTGATTTGTTTGTTAAAAAAAATAGGGAGAAAGATCTGATCTTGTATAGCTGTACCTCGGGATACCCAGTGCCGTTTGATGAGGTTGCGCTTCTCGAAATCACGCGCCTTAAAGAGAAGTTTGGAAATTTGGTAAAGGCAATAGGTTTTTCTGGACATCACAATGGGATTGCAATAGATATTGCAGCATATACTCTCGGCGCTGAGTATATTGAACGACACTACACGCTTAATCGAACCTGGAAAGGTACTGATCATGCCGCTTCACTTGAGCCGGATGGGTTCCGTAAGTTAGTGCGGGATCTTCATGCAACACAACAGGCACTTACTTATAAACAGAAAGATATTTTAGACATCGAAGAACCTCAACGTAAAAAGCTTAAGCGTGGAATCTAATGTCTCTCAACTCTCAACACTTAAAGGAAACCCTTATAAAGTTTGGCCTGTGTAGAGACGAAACACTTGGGCCTTTTTATCCAAGAGTTCGTGACCGTGAAGATATAGCAGTACTACGGGATTCGCATTCGGGAGTAATATTGCTTAGTTCGACCAATCACATAGATACTGAACACTATGAAGAGATGCGTGAAGGGGAGTATTGGCAGTCATATTCACGTAGTGAAGGGGCTTTGAAATACAATAAAGACGATGTACGCC
>PEZY01000005.1:0-211434 GCA_002773855.1 Candidatus Buchananbacteria bacterium CG10_big_fil_rev_8_21_14_0_10_33_19
TAACCTAGAATATATAGTGTTAGACGGTAAAACTCCAAATGAAATACTGGAGTTATCTAATTAATAAGAAACCGCCAAATGTATGTGCTTAAAACAAAAAGCGGCCCACCAATTGGCAAGCCGCAAAAAACCTGCGTTAAACATCAAAGAACTGAGAACTAGGGGCGAATACCGCCGATTTGTTGGCAAGCATCTTCAAATGAACACTCCAATTCTCTGACATATTCAATCACTTCAATAAATTTCAGTAGGCCAGAATTCATACTCTGACTATTAGCCGATAGGACCTCCATAGCTAGGCTTATGTCTTTCTCAGTCCTTGCTCCGGCCAAAATCGCCAAAGCCGAAAGAACTTCTCTACTACCGATAATGATGGGGCTAAACTTGACCAAGAGTAGAGTATTGTAATTAACACCTAAGGTGTCCAGCACTTGCTGTGACAACTTGTTCAAATCGCGTGACGCAACTACCGCCGCATAACAAGCAGCGAATTCAAGTAACACGGTCATGTCTTCCCGTGTCCCGGAAAAAATGGTAGTGTCCACGCAATTAAGCACCCTGGTTACTACAGCAATTGAAGCTTGAAAATCGGTGATATCGACCGAAGTCAATTGACCACCATATCCCAGCTCAAATACCGCCAACGAACGAAGCGCCTCATAAGGCTCTTCCGCTCGCTTCGGATTGGTAAAAACCTCTCCGGGCTTAACACGCTGACCAGTTATCTTAACCAATTGTCTGTCCTCCAGATTGAAGTTGTGGTTTAAAAACAAAAGAACTATAACTTGGTATTATATCATATTATAATTATTTTGTCAATAGGTTAATAATCGTTAAATAATCACTTATTTTTTAGTATTTGATTGAAAGTTTCTAATTATTTTGGCAATTTCTTTGGAGTTTTTGGCGGCCATTAATTCCATTCGTAATTCTTTCGCGCCATCAAAACCAGTCACATAGGCCTTGAAATGCTTTTTCATAATATCAAATTTTTTGTCTTTTAAAAGATATTTTTCAAATAATTGAGTATGCTTAATCATTACTTTAAACTGTTTTTTAAGCGATACATTTTCTTTCTTGATTTTTTTATTAAACAACCAAGGATCACCAAATATCCCCCGTCCAATCATCACGCCATCACAGCCAGTTTCCTTGACTCTTACCCTAGCTTCCTCCAAATTCATCACATCGCCATTACCGATAATTAAAGCCTGACTCCCCTGTTCATTTCTAATTTCTACAGCGCGTTTAATAGAACTCCAATCCGCTGGCACTTTAGACATTTCCTTTTTAGTTCTAGCATGAATCGCTACCGCCGCTAAATTTTCTTGCAAAATGGCTGGCAAAAAAACTTCCATTTCTTCTTTTTTATAATATCCTAATCGAGTTTTTACCGAGACTGGTAAACCACTAGCCCCATCAACGGCTGCCCTAATCACCTCTCTGGCTAATTTAGGATTTTTAATCATGGCCGCTCCATGACCACTGTGACAAATATTTTTTTCCGGACAACCCATATTTAAATCAATACCATCAAAACCTAGTTTTTTACACAAAGTGGCAGCGGATTTAATGGTTTCTGGATTATGACCGAAAAGCTGAGCAACAATTGGTTTCTCTTTTCTAGAGAACTTTAAATCAATCATTAGTTTATCTCTGCCTCGGCTATTTAAACCATCGGCTGACACAAATTCGGTATAAAACACATCCGGCTTGCCGTATTTGGCAATGACTTGCCGAAAAGCCGCATCAGTCACTTCCGCCATCGGGGCAAGCACAAAAAATGGTTTAGGTAATTTTGTCCAAAAATTCTTCATTATTTAAAATATATAATAATATCTTCAAAAACTGCAAACATTAAAAAATATTGTGCCAATTTTATATAAAGCGAACGTTAGAGACAATTATTTGGTCGCTGTTTTGATTAATTGGCTCTAGTGAGTGTATATGAAATTGGCCATGATTTTTTACGTTTGCGAGCTTTTGGTTACTTTTGGCGGTACAAAAGTAATAATAAAAAATAAAATAAAATAAAATTAATCTATTCTTTCTTCAATTTATAACCATCAACAGTGTCTTCAATAATATAACCCAGTTCTTTTATTTGATCCCTAATTTTATCAGATTCCTGCCAATTTTTATCAGCCCTGGCTTTTAATCTGAGATCTGCTAATTTTATAACTTCCTTTGGAGTTTTTTCCTTTTTAATAGATTTTAAACTAAGCCCTAAAACCTGATCAAAATCTAAAATAGTTGCTAGTTTGTCACTATCTAATAAATCAGATTTAAGTACTTCAAAAATAAGAGCTAAAACTTGAGGCATATTAAAATCATCAGAGATAGAATCAATAAATTTATTCTGAAAATCAATATTGGACTTGCCAATTTTATTAATAGATAAATCAGCTATTTTTTCTCTTAAATTATTCAAAGCTATTTTAGCCGCCTCTAACGCCTCCCAAGTAAAATTCTGCTTACTACGATAATGAGCCTGCAAAAAGAAATACCGCAAAACTAACGGATCATAACCTTTAGCTTCAATATCAGCCAAAGAATAAGCGGTGCCACTGGATTTGGACATTTTGCCACTATCCACTGTTAAGTGTTCATTGTGCAACCAGTATTTTACAAATTCTACGCCATTAGCCGCTTCACTTTGGGCTATCTCATTAGTATGATGCACTGGGATATGCTCGATACCACCCATATGAATATCTACAGTTTTGCCTAATAGGGTTTGGCACATGGTGCTACACTCTAAATGCCAACCTGGAAACCCAACACCATTGTCTACTAATTTTGATTCAAACTTACTAGGCCAAGTTTGCAAAGCATTTTGATGAGACCCAGTCTTAAAAAACCAAACTGCAAAATCGGCTGGATTTCTTTTGTCCTTATCTATTACATCACCCTTACCAGCTTCAGAAATATTTTTTGTTAAATCCTGACCGGATAATTTGGTGTAATCTGTAGCTCGAGAGATATCAAAATAAATAGCCAAATCAGTACTATAAGCAAAACCTTTATCCAATAATATCTGCACCATTTTTTGCATATCTTTTATGTAATCTGTGGCGCGAGGTTTGTAATCTGGCTCCTGACAATTTAAAGCCTTGGTATCTTGTTCAAAAATTTTAATATATTTATCGGCAATTTGCTCTGGAGTCATTGCTTCTTGCTTAGCCGTTTTTTCCATTTTATCTTCACCCAAATCACTATCGCTAGTTAAATGTCCGACATCGGTATAATTTCTAGCCATTTTTACTTTATAACCCAAGTACTCCAAAGATCTAACCATAAAATCGGCTAACACCATGGCTCGCATATTACCAATATGTTGAGTCCAATAAACTGTTGGCCCACACTGATAAAAAGTCACCACATTCTTTTTAATTGGTGTAAAATCTTCTTTTTTCTTGGCTAGAGTATTATAAATTTTTAACATATATTAATTGTTTTAATATCCTTATTCTACTGGTTTTTCGGCTATTTTTCAAGTTAATTTAGATTAAAATAAAAAAGCCTCAAGTTTTACACCTGAGGCGATTTATTGTTATCTAAGATTTCATTCTATTAATTGCCCTAATAAAAGCCAGAGCCGAAGCTTCGACAATATCAGTCGAAGAACCGCGACCAGCAAAATTATTGCCATTTTCAGACACTAAAATTAAAACTTCGCCCACCGAATCTGTGCCTTTAGCTTTGGCATCAATCCGATACTGCTTCAAACAAACATCAATACCAATAGCCTGACTAATGGCCTTACAAGCTGCGTCCACTGGACCATCACCAATAGCCGAACCCACTAATAATTGATCACTGTACCTAATTCTAACTGTGGCCGCCGGAATTATATTAGTACCACTAATAACTTGCAGATGATCTAAAGAATAAACATTTTTATTTTCCGAAAATAGATCACCAACAATCGCCGACAATTCTTCATCTGTGACTTCTTTCTTTTTATCAGCTATCTTGCTAAAAATTTCAAAAATTTCGATAAACTTATCTTCAGTCAAATGATAACCCAATTGTTCAAGACGAGCTCGCACACCATGCTTGCCAGAATGACGACCCAAAACAATTCGATTAGGATTAAGACCGACATCTTCTGGATTCATAATCTCATAAGTTTGACGATCTTTGATAACACCGTGTTGATGAATACCCGCCTCATGAGCAAAAGCATTTTTACCAACAATGGCTTTATTTCTTTGAACTGCCAAACCACTTAAATTAGACACTAGTTGACTAAGCGGGTAAATAACTGTGGTATCCAAATTATGTTCTAAGTCATCAAAGCCATTGGCTCGAGTTTTTAGAGCCATAGCCACTTCTTCTAACGAACAATTACCAGCTCGTTCACCAATACCATTAATCGTACATTCAATTTGTCTAGCACCAACATTCAAAGCGGACAAAGAATTAGCCACTGCTAATCCCAAATCGTCATGACAGTGCACCGAAATTATAACCTGATCAATATTTCTGACATTAGCTTTTAAGTGAGCAATAATTTTTACAAATTCCCAAGGCAGGCAATAGCCAGTGGTGTCTGGTATATTCACCACATCGGCACCAGCTTCAATTACACCTTCAACCACCTTGGTTAAATATGCTAAATCCGTGCGACCAGCATCTTCGGCCGAAAACTCCACTAATGAACACAAACTTTTGGCATACTGCACATGTTCAATGGCAGTTTGTAATACTTTGGCTCTAGCCTCTTCTAAAGATTCAGAAAAATCTGGACCAATCTGTCGTCTAAATTTGGCATTAATATGAATGTCACTGGTAGCAATAAAGACATGGATCATGGGCCGACTATTAACCTTAATAGCTTCCCAACAAGCATCAATATCACCTTTAACTGTTCGAGCTAAACCAGCAATAATTGGACCATCAATTTCTTGAGCAATTAAATTAGCCGCCGCAAATTGAACATCCGAAGAAACTGGAAAACCAGCTTCTATGACATCGACTCGCAATTTGGCTAACATCCTAGCGATTTCCAATTTCTCGAGAGTATCCAAACTAGCACCCGGACTTTGTTCGCCGTCGCGTAATGTAGTATCAAATATTCTAATTTTAGCCATTTTATTTACCCTCCTAAGGTTAACTATTAATAGAATTTTTAAAGAACAAAAAAACCAGAACTTTCACAGTGAAAGGCTGGTTAGTAACTATCTAATTAATTTAGCTAAACACTAACAAAACTTCCACTTCTGAAGTCCAAAAGGAGCAACAATCCAAGTAATAAGCCTAATTGTTGAGTGAAAGTTTTCATATTATTTTTAATATAACCAATATTACTTATTTTGTCAAAAAAAATAGCTCCCGAAATTTCGGGAGCTGTTAAATCTAGCGGCGTTTATGGTGTCGATGTTTCTTGCTATAAGCCACGCCATTATTATAATAGCTGTCTTCTCCATTGCGGTGATGAGTTTTGCTCATGCCAGAGCCGCTCATTTTATGCAAAAACTTCATCCAAATTTTCTTGAGTGACCATTTTTTAGATCCCACGGTTTTCTCCTTTTAGGCTTTACCATGAAAGTCAAATGTATCTATTATATATCATAAACACCCAAAATTGTCAAGACTAATCTAACCATTTTTCATCCTGCCTAACCAACAACTCTTGGGCTTTAAGTGGCTCAGCCATTACTTCTTTAACAATTTTTTCCATGCGCATACCCTGTGAACCCTTAACTAAAATAAAATCACCTTCTTCCATCTTGTCCTGTAAAAATAAACCTGCTTTTTCAACACTAGAAAAAACAAAAATATTATCTTTGTCCAAACCTTGTTTCTCAGCTTCGCTGGCAATAAACTTTGATTTATCACCTACTGTTATTAAATAGTCAATTTTATTATTACAAACTGCCTTACCAACATCACGATGACTACTTTCAGTGAAATCACCTAATTCTAACATATCACCCAAAACAGCAAACTTATGATGATCAATTGCAATCTTACCCAAAACATTCAAAGCGGCTAAAACAGAATCTGGACCAGCATTATAAGTATCATCAATAATATAGGTATTTTTAATACCAACAATTAAATTCATTCGGCCTTTTGGTGCTCTAAAAGTTCTCAGAGCACTAGCAATATCCACCATATTCATATCATAAATACGACCAATAGAAGCGGCAGCTAAAGCGGCATAAATCAAATGCTCACCTAAAATATTTGGTAACAAAACTGGCACACTGCTACCTTTATAAAATAATTTAAAACTTAAGCCAGAAATCTGACCATCTTCGTGTTGTGACATTAAAATTTCACTGGCCTTAATATCGACATCATGATTAACAATACCATAACTAGAAATTCGAGATCGAGTGGCCTTGGTCATCTCGCAAACATATTCATTATCACAATTAAGTACCACCCAACCATTTTTATTGATATGAGAAACCATTACTGATTTTTCTTTGGCAATCTTTTCAATAGTCTTAAAATACTCTATATGAACTGGCCCCACACCTGTTACTACGCCAATTTTACAGGGGGCTAAATTTGTTAAATAGGTCATATCACCAGGATGATCAACAGCCATCTCCAAAACCAAAATTTCTGGATAATTTTTATCACGCCAAATAATTAAGGCGAGAGCCTTAACAAAAACCACTAACCAACCACCGACAGATCGGCCACCAGAACTAGTACCGATAATTGTCAATGGTAAGCCAATTTCATTATTATAATTTTTAATATTCCGTCTAACGTTAAATTTACTAGATAAAACTGTATAAATTGCTTCTTTAGCTGAAGTTTTACCAAAACTACCAGTAACACCAATGATGTCTGGGTTATATTTTTTAAGAATTAATTTTGCTAATTTAGCCAAAAACCACTGAACTAAGCTTGTCATAAAAATTTATAAATATAGTTACTTATTATCATAGGGCACATTGTAGTACTGTAGAATAAATTTGGCAATATCTGTGGAAACAGGCACCGCCACTGCTTCACCAGTTTTACCCCACTGAGGTTTATCAATTCTGACAATCATCGCATAAACTGGATCATTAAATGGCCCATAACTGATAAATGAAGTATTAACATCATCCGAATAACCTCGTCCAAATTTACTAGCAATTTGAGCGGTTCCAGTTTTACCAGCAATTCGATAACCGTCTATTTTAGCCCCTTTCGAATGTCCAGCTTCAATAACGCTTACCATCATACCAGAAATAGTTGAAGCCGTCTTAGAAGAAATAACCTGTTTAACTTCTTGTGGCTGAAATGTTTCTATCTTGCCATCATCTTTAATGATTTGTGACACAATATATGGTTTCATTAATTTACCACCATTAGCCAAGGCAGATACTGCTGTAATCATTTGGATGGGAGTAACCGTTATACCTTGACCAAAAGAAGCGGTAGCCGCAAAAATTTCACCTGGCCTATCCAAATTAGAAATATCACCAAATGATTCTTTGTCTAAGGTAATACCGGTTTTTTTACCAAAGCCAAAATCTTTAACATACTGAGTAAAAACTTTTGGTGTTACCTGTCGCATCGCAAAAATAGTACCAGTGTTAATAGACTTTTCCAAGACTTCTGTCATAGTTTGTCGACCATACACTAAATCATTATAATTTTTAATATTGTATGGTCCAATTTGCACGCCACCCTCATCAACATAAGTAGTGTTAGGAGTTACTTTATTTTCATCTAAAGCAATGGACATAGTAATGACTTTAAAAATAGATCCTGGCTCATAGGCCTTAAAAATAGCTGGATTATTATAGACTTCAATATCCTCTACTTGATTATATTCATCAGGATTAAAATCCGGAGCTCCACACATAGCAATTATTGCCCCTGTCTTAGGATTCATAACAATCACTGACCCACTTTCAGCTTTAAAATATTCTACAGCTTGAGTTAAAGCCGCACAAGTTTTATACTGAATAGCTCGATCTATAGTTAAAGCTAACGAATAACCGTCCACTTTTTCTTTTAACGAACTACTGCCAATCGCAATCAAATTACCCAAACCGTCCTTCTCTGATCTAATTTCTCCAAAAGTACCAGTTAATTCTTTATCAAAATAACCTTCCAAACCATATTTACCAACTCGACTGTCATCAGAAAACCCCAAAAACCCAAAAATATGACCACCCATACCCTTCTCCGGATAAAACCGCCAAGTTTCATTTTTAAAGGCTAGGCCATTTATTTCCCAAGAATTAATAGCCGCCATTTGCTCATCAGTCAGTTTATGTCTAATTGGCTCGTAAGGATCACCGGGTTTATTAAGCAAGGCTTCTAATCTAGTTATTTCCTTTTCTTTTTGTTCCTCGTGCCACTTAGCCAAGCGTACTTGTTTTATTTCAGAAGCCATCACTGGATCCAATTCATCGGTAATATCAGCAAACAATTCCGCTTCTACAGCCTCTATATCAATATTAATTGATAAACCAAACAACTCAAACAACTTCTCAGCCACCTCGCGGGGCTTCTCTATTGATTTGGGCACCGCATACAGCATATGCATATCTCGATTAGTCACCAAAGGAAAGAGAGTTTGTTTATCACCATTTTTTTCGACTACATAAATAGAACCTCTTTCAGGAAATAATTTCTTATAAAGTTCATGTTGACCAATAGCCAAAGCCTCATAAAAAGACCCTCGGAAAACTTGGAGGTAGAATAATTTAATAACAATGACCGCTGAGAAAACAATAAAAAAAATGGCTAGAAATTTAATTCTACCCTGTTTAGATTCTCTACTTTTAAAACGGGTTAATTTATTCTCTCTCCAGCTCATTGTAAAATAATTTATCTCAAAGCCACCACAGAATCAGCTGGTTTTATAATTTCTAAATTTTCTGTAGCCACTAGATTAAGTTTAGGAACTTGTTCTAAAATATTTGCCATTGACTGTAATTCGATATACGACAAATTTAACTTCTTATGATCTTCTTGTAATTGACTAAGTCTATTTTCTAAATCTTTGATTTCATAGCCTTTAGTCGCGGTCATATTAATTTGCATCAAATAAGCGCCAGTTACTACAAAAGTTAACGTCACAATCACCATGCTTAATTTTTTTGGTGTCATAAAACTAAACAATAACCTAAATATATTACGTTTTTTGCGTAATTCTGGAAAATGATGATTACATTGTTCTTGTTTCCAATCTCGGCACATGGGATTATTTGATTTGATTATTTAAATTTTTTCAACCACTCTTAACTTAGCACTGCGACTTCTAGGATTTTTAAGTACTTCTTCATCTGAAGCAACTATTGGTCTTTTAGTTATAATTTTGATCTTAGGAAAATCTTTAACCGCAGCATTCTTAAAAAAATGCTTAACTATTCTATCTTCACCACTATGGAAAGAGATAACCGCTAGCCGACCACCAACCGCTAAAGAGTTTATCGCATCAGGTAAAACCTGCTCGATATTCCCATACTCATCATTTACCGCGATTCGTAGAGCTTGAAAAACTTTAGTCGCCGGATTATGTTTTGACTTATGACGATATTTTTTGCGGTACTGTTCTGAAATCAGCTGGACAAGCATATCAGCTGTTTCAATAAACTCACCACTTTGACGCTTAGCAATAATTTGTTTAGTTATTGGCCAAGCTAACGGCTCTTCCCCATAATTTTTAAATATTTCTAATAACTCTTTTTCACTATAATTTTTTAAAATTTCAGCAGCAGTGGGTCTGTCAGAAGTTGGATCAAATCTTAAATCCAAAAATCCTTCACCCTGGAAACTAAATCCTCTATCCCCTGAGCCAAGCTGATCTGATGATAGACCAAGGTCAAGTAATACTCCATTAATTTTAGTAATTCCCAGTTCATTAATTATTTTCTTTAAATTCTTATAATTATCGTTAACTAGTACTAGATTTTTATCGTGATTTAATTTTTTAACTGCCGGATCTAAATCGATGCCAATAACTTTGCCATTTGGTTTAATTCTTTCTAAAATAGCCTTAGAATGTCCACCACCACCATAGGTACAATCAATATGATTCTGATTTGGTTGGGGGTTTAAGCCATCTAATACTTCTCTCAATAATACTGGTTCATGAATAGTCTTGGACATATTATTTTTCAGAAACATTTTCTAGAGCTTCGGCGATATCATTAGCGTTACTTTCAGTGTACTTAATATTTTTCTCCCATTTTTCTTCATCCCAAATTTCTAATCGATTATATAAACCAGCTACAATGACATTTTTATTTAAGCCAGCAAATTTTCTTTGATATTCAGGAATGATAATTCGTCCCTGTTTATCAGTTTCCACTTCCATTGCTCCAGCTAACATTTGTCTAGCCAGTGACCGATTATTTAATTTAGTAAAAGTTCTAGTCGCAATATCCTCAGCAATTTTATCCCATTCTTTTTTGGTGTATAAAAAAAGGCAGTTATCCAATCCCTTGGTAACTACGGCCTTTTTTAATTCATGACGAAACTTGGCTGGTATAGCCATTCTGCCCTTGGAATCAATGTTGTGTGAATATTGACCAACAAACATGGTATTGTGTTAAGCGCGACAAGCATGGAAATATTAATTAATTTATTTGGAAAAGCTTTCCCCACTTTTCCCCACTTTTAACCATCTGTAATCATTATAGCCCACTATTCATCACCGGTCAACACTTTAATTATATTAATAAAAACCCTCAAAATGCTTCAATTTTACACCATTTTAGTTAATTAGCTTACAACTATAAATTATTGTGGATAATTTAATAAGTAATTTGTCTTTTAGTTAGTTACACTTTATCCACAATATACAAAACACATAACATGGAACATATTTTACACTTAAAAAGAGATATGAATAAATCACATCTCTTTTTATTATTTATACGTATTATTTCTAATAAATTATATTATAGGTTTTACGTTATATGTTATACGTTACGATATATTAGGCTCCCTGCCATATTCAGGCATCACCACACCTCCAGTTTTAGTAGATTTCAATTTAGTCATAGTCTTAGCAATTAACTCTTCATTATTACTAAATTCAGTTAAGTTTAAGCCAATAACTGGCACATTCAAAGCATAAGCTAAAACATTAGCCGTCACCACGCCAATTCTTAGCGCGGTAAAACCGCCAGGGCCAGTCACAACAGCAATACCTTTAATATCTTCTAGATTATTATGCTGATTATTTAAACTTTCTTTAATTAAAGGTAATAAATTTTCCGCTTGTTTGTATTCACCCTCAATTTCGCGAATATTAAAATCGGTAGAATTTTTTGCCAATATGACCTCCAAAGATTTACTTATAGCCGTGTTAATTATCAAGTACATATTTATTTTTTCATTTTAGACATTAAAGAATCAACAATTATCATATTTTTACCACCCAATAAATCATACAAAAAACGATCAGTTATATTATAACGATACTGAAATTCCGCTTTAGTCATTATGGCATAATTAATTGATTTACCTAGTTCTTTCTCAAAAGACTTTACTAAGTTCTTTAATTTTGTCCGATTAACCACACCCACTGCCAACATATCAACTGGGGCATTCTCCCATCCCACAA
The DNA here is from genome assembly GCA_002773855.1 of Candidatus Buchananbacteria bacterium CG10_big_fil_rev_8_21_14_0_10_33_19. Classification (GTDB taxonomy): domain Bacteria; phylum Patescibacteriota; class Patescibacteriia; order 2-01-FULL-39-33; family 2-01-FULL-39-33; genus 2-01-FULL-39-33. Next base: position 11,543 of record PEZY01000005.1, read on the forward strand.
AAACACCGGATAACAAGAAAAATTTAATATCACCTAAATTTTCAATCCTTTTAGTTAGAGTTTTGTCTAAAACCACATGGGCTTTATTTAATAATGATGTTAATTCAGTGATAAACATAAAATCACCATTTAATTTGTAATATTTTTTATTATCCTTTATTTCTTTTTCAATTTCCTTTTCCAAGTCTGTTTTAGTGTAAAAATTAATAATACCCATTTTTTGTAAATTATCTAATTCTCGTCTAATTGAATTTAAATGAGTATCTAAATTGCGAGTTAACTCTCTAACATAATAAAACTTCTCCGGATTGTTTAAAAACAATCGAAGTAGCATTACTCTTGTCTTAGAACCAAAAAGTTGTTCAATCATCAATATTTGTAATTAATTAGATTTAGCCTGAATATTTACACAATAACTAAAAAACTGGAAATTAGTAGTTTTAACCAATTCTTTGACTTTAATATCATTGGACTTGTTGCTATTAAATATTGTATAATATTTAATGCATATGTATCAAGTCCTAAAATATTTCAATCACTTAACATAACATGAACCAACTTCTAACTTCAATCAGTAAACTATCTATGGACAGTGGCAAAAGTTCCGCTGTCTGTGACGCTTTTGTAGCCAAACCTAAGCCAGAACTAAAAAGTAAGCTAGGAACGATAGTTGGAATTATAGAATTATTTGCTCAACCAGATGAATTTGTTGATAAATTTTTTGAAATAATAAATGATTTAGAAACCGAATACTATTTGCCACCATTTGAAACTGAAGGTGGCATTGAAAAGAGATTTGAAGAATGCTTACAAAGAGCCAATAGACGTATACACAAAGCTATCAATGACTCAGTCATTGAATTAGAACCAAAGAACATCAATTCTCTAGTGGCCCTAATTCATCATGGCAAAATTTACTTAAGTCAAATAGGCCAAAATAATGCTCTTTTATTTCATCGTAAAAAACAATACGATTATATTATTGTGGATATTTTTTCTCAAGCTGGCGACAAAACCAGCAAAATAAACTCCGAAAAGATGTTCTCTAACATTATTAATGGTGCTATTACCGAAAAAGATAATTTATTTTTTTGTAATGATAGTGTTTTAGAATATATTTCACAAAATGAATTAATGGAAATAATCACCGAGGAATCACCAGCTTCCGCCCTTAAAGAAATTGAATCGATTCTAAAAAAAGACAGCCAAGATAACAATTTTTATGCCATTGCTATTGAACCAGTCATCAAAGAAGATAAATTTACTGAACAATTAATTGTTAGTGCTAATAACACCATGCCAGAAATAGAAAAACCACGTGTACCCTCACAAACATCTATTAATAAATTAATATCCACCCAAGAAAATACCGAAAAATATTTAGCGCCATCTATGGCCCCTAATTGGAAAAAGGCTTTAGTAATTACCGTCTGGGGCTTAAGGGTGGTTACTAAATTTATCATTAAATACCTTAAAATAATTTCCTTAGAAATAATTAAACTAAGCAAGGTTACTTTTAATTACATTTATCATAAATTTGCCAAGCAAAAATTAAATAACCGAGACACTAGCACTATTAATAGTGACCAATCATTAAACCCAAATAAGCCAACTATTGACCCATCTGAAAACACGCAGACTAGCTATAGTCATAAATTAAAGGAAAATAAAAATTTATTTGATACCATTAGTGATTTTATCAATCGACAAATTACTAAATTTGTCAGTCTAAATAAACTACAAAAAAGCTTGTTTATTACTGGCCTAGTGTTAATATTTTTCTTTTCCCAAAGCATGGTGTGGCAAGGACAAGTAGTTACTAACTCAGAAAAAACCAGCACTTCCGATATTATCAAGCAGATCGAAGATAATTTGAATGCCGGTGAAGCCAAGAATATATTTAATGATGAAGCCGGATCTAAAGAATCATTACAGTTGGCAATAAATCTTTTGAGTCAAATCCCAAATAACAATAAATATCAAGCTACTAAAAATGAGCTGCAAAGTCGGATTGATGATTTAAATAGATCATTACAAAAAATAGTTTATTTAGATAATCCAGAAACTATATCAGATTTATTTAATCAAAATGAATCAGCCGATTTATCATCAATGACAATATCTGGTAATTATATTTTCGTCTTTGATAATAATAATCAAAATATTTATAAAATTGATCTAGAAAAAAAACAAACTATTGCTAAAAAATTACCTCAGAATTTCAGCAATGTTCGAAAAATAGCCGCTATAGACGATAACAAAGTTTTACTATTAAACAATGATAGTGAGTTATACACCTATAACCTAGAAACTAATTTAGCTGAAAGCTCATTAACTAATAAAGACAAAATTACCGATATCAGTTTATATGGTGGAAAATTATACGCCCTAATTGCCGACAAGGGACAAATCTTAAAACACTTTCCAGTTGATACTGGTTATAATTCTGGTAGTAGCTGGATAAAAGATGGTACTGATATCACAGATATAGTTACATTTACAATTGATGGTGGCATATATACGATTAATGATACTGGCAATATTAAATACCTGCTCAGTGGCAAACTAATGGCCACTAACTTTTCAGAAGTAAACCCAGCAATTTCATCACCAAAACAAATATTTACCGATGGTGACTCTAGTTATTTATACGTTTTAGATCAAAATAATCAACGTATAATTGTATTTGAAAAAAATAGTGGCAACATAAAAACCCAGTACTCATCTAAGGAATTTTCGAATATGAAATCAATAATTATCAATAGCAAAGAAAAGAAAATTTATGTATTGGCAAATAAAAAAATATACCTAATTAACACTGATAACTAATTTGTAAATATAATTTCAATCAGGGAGGACACCGGTAGCTATGTTTATCAATTGCAGTCAAAAATATAGACTCACCAATAAAGCCCCTTATAACTCTGAACTAATACTTAAAATTCAACAAGAGAGGGACTTTGCCATATCACAATCGATCAATCAAAAATTGGGCTACAAAATATTTGAGATTATAATGCTCTCCGACGAACATTTTAAAAAAATTATTGCCAAAAAAGAGGCAACCAAAAAACCTCCAGGCTAGGCCCAGAGGTTTTTTTAATTTAAAATAAAATATTATTTTAAAGTTACAGTCGCACCAGCCTCTTCAAGAGTCTTTTTGATGTTTTCTGCTTCTTCTTTCTTTACATTTTCTCTAACAACCTTTGGAGCACCGTCAACTAAATCTTTAGCTTCTTTTAATCCAAGTTCTGTTACAGTTCTAACTGCTTTAATAACACCAATTTTGTTAGCACCAGCTGCAGTTAATTCGATATCAAAGCTATCTTTTTCTTCAACGGCTTCAGCAGCAGCAGGAGCAGCAGCCATAGCCATCATAGGAGCAGCAGCAGAAACACCAAATTTTTCTTCTAATACCTTAACTAATTCAGATAAATCAATAACGCTAAGCTTTTCAATTTGCTCAACCAATGACTTGAATTTTTCAGGTACAATAACTTCTTTTTTTTCTTCTGACATAATTTTATTTAATTATTATTTATTTTTTAATTATTTATATTAATTTTTAATTACCTTGTGATTTCTTTTCGCTAATAGCATTAAGGGCGTAAACAAAATTTCGAAGATTGCCTGATAACACATTAACAAAGCCTGATAATGGAGCGGCAATTGAACCAACTGCTTTGGCCAATAACTCTGGCTTAGATGGTAAGACAGCTAAAGCCTTAATCTTATCTTCTCCAATCAATGCTCCTTCCAAGACACCACCTAAAATTTTCATTTTTTCATGACCCTTGGCAAAAGTACTAACCAATTTTGCTGGTGCTATTTCATCTTCAAAACCAATAACAGTCGCTACTTCACCACTAAAGTCACTATTCTCTACATCAGAGAAGCCCTTTTCAGTTAAAATTTTCTTAAGTAGAGTTTTTTTAGCTACAACATAGCCAACATTCTCATCTTTACAAGTATTTCTCAAAATATTAATCTCCTTAACTGGAATACCAGAAAAATTAACGAAAACAGCTGACTTCATAGCATCCATTTTTTCCTGTAAGCCACCTAAAATTTCTTTTTTCTGACTTTTGGTTTTGGCCATAGTATTATAATGATTATTAATTAATAAAAAAATCTGCTCTCATCAGCAGACATAATAGAATTAGCTAAAATAAGCTATATTTCCTCGGTAGGTCTTAATTTTATGCCCACTGTCTGCGGATAAATTGTTTTATTGGTATTATTATAGCAAATTTGTATTATTTGTCAATAAGCACCAAAAGGACCATTTTTATTATATTTAATTACTATTTTTAAGCTATTTATAAATTATTTAAAAAAAATTGCCTTATATGTCCAAAAATCAATTTTACCATCATCATATGGTTTACTATCAATATTAGCCTTTAAACACAAGCTATTTAAAAATTCTTGCTTATCTTTAAAACTAGACCAAACATTTGGCAAATAAGTAGCCGAATTACTACCTCGTCTGATTAAAACTCCATCACCAGATTTTATTTGATCAATTGAAACTTTTTCTAATTCCGACAAAATTGATATCTCAATTTCTACTTTATCTAGGTCTCCAATCTTAAATGGCTGCGATCTTGGATCATTAAAGGCTAAGATGGTATTGTCTCTGACAGACAATATTAGAGACTCCTGAGGCTCAATATGCCCCACACAGCCATGTAATTTATTGTCCAAATTAAGAGTCACAAAGACTCCCCGCTTTTCCCAGAGCTTCTTGTTAATAGTCTGGGGTTCAAATTTTTCCCCAGACATTAAAAATTTCTCCAGTGACTTATAAGCTATCTTAAGAAGAAATTCCTTTTCACCTGCAGTATAATATTCACTGTCCATAAAAATTAATCTAAATATTTGGCCTTATTTCTTAGATGTTCTTCATAAGTCTGACTATATATCACAGTACCATCATCTTTAGTAGTTAGAAAATAGTAATGGGCATTTCTAGTCGGATAAACCACTGCCTCAATACTGCCAACACCCGGATTAGATATTGGACCTGGTGGCAAACCTCGATACTTATAAGTATTATAAAGTGAATCTATTTTCAAATCATCATAAGTTGGTTGAGACCGCCCATAACCAGTGACATAATTAACCGTAGCATCAGATTGTAAGGCAATGCCATCTTTTAATCTTTTTAAGAAGACATCGGCAATCATTTTTTTATCAGCATCATTTGGCACTTCTCTTTCGATAATCGAAGCTAAAGTCACTACATCAAAAATATTTTTTCCTTGACTAACTATATCAGCCTTAGTTTGATCAGTTAATTTACTATCAAAATTATCCAACATTTTTCTTATAATATCCTCAACAGTTGCGTCAGAAAATATTCGATAAGTATCAGGAAACAAAAAACCTTCTAAGTTTTTAGTCTTAACATCGGCCAAAAAATCATATTGATCACGCCAATCATCAATAGCAATAGCTGTCAAAAATTCTGATTTTAAAACAATATCATTTTTTTCTAAATAATCAGCAATTTCTTCGGCTCTCCAGCCCTCAATAATTGTAATTACACTTTCATTACTTAAACTAGTGCCAGTGGTAATAATTCTTAATACATCTATCATGCTCATATTTTTAGACAAAGCATGGTTACCAGCTACAATTTTACTTTGCTGACCCTTTAATTTAGTATAAAGCTCAAAGATAAATTTATGTCTTATTAAATCTTGACTTAACAAATCATCAGACACATCATTCAGGGTTTCACCAATTTTTATATCAAAATAAATATCTGATTTATCTTTACTATTTGGCGTGAAAATATCTATCAAAAAATACACCGTTAAGAAGAATACTATAAATACAACTAAAATAACTATTTTTTTCATTTTTTTATTAAATTATTACTAATTCAGTATAACATAGAGTTACAAAATGATAAATTTTAATAAATATTTATATCGTGTTGTCAAAACTGGCAAAATATTATATTCTAATTATAGCAATTTGAACATTGACAATAATTCAAGATAATTCTAACCAAGGAGCCTGAGAAATGTCAAAAAAATGCCCAAAACACCCAAAATATCGAGGTATTAGACCACCGAAATCAAATTGTAAAACTTGCTGGAAATTTTATCAGGAAATAAAAGCAATAACAGATGATAAAATTGCCCTAGATAGACTAGCTATACAATCATCAGAAAAATTAAGAGAACTTTCCAAAAAATACAAAAATATTCTTACTGAAAACGATGACTTGAAACAAATAATTCAAGCCATGCAAACTATCAAAGCTAGCACTAAACGTTTTACTATTAGCCAAAAAAAAGGTGGCGCATCTGAAGCCACTGCTATAATTGTGGCCAGTGACTGGCATTTCGAAGAAAATGTTCGACCAGAAACAATCAACAACCTTAATGCATTTAATATTGAAATTGGTAAAATCCGAGCCAATAATTTTTGGCGGAATTCTTTGACATTAATAAATCTATGCAAAAAAGACATTACTATTAATAATATTTTATTGGTTCTGTTAGGCGATTTTATTACTAATATGATCCATGAGGAATTAGCTGAAACAAATCTTTTAGCACCAATTGATGCTTGTATCGAAGTGCAAAATATTCTAATTTCTGGCATAGAATTTCTATTAAGAAATACTGATTGTCGTCTAACAATTCCATGTCATAGTGGCAATCACGGTCGAACTACTGCTCGACCAAGACATAGTAACGAAGGTGGTCATTCACTGGAACATTTTATATATCACAATATGGCTATTCATTTTGCCAATAATCCGAGAGTGTCTTTTTTAATCGCTCAAGGGTATCACACTTACATTAATATTTATAACATGACCATTCGCATTCATCATGGCCATGATATTAGATACCAAGGTGGTGTTGGTGGTCTATATATTCCTCTAAATAAAGCCATTGCTCAGTGGAATAAGGGTTGTAGAGCTGACCTAGATATTCTTGGTCATTTTCATCAGTTCCGTGATGGTGGTAATTTTATTGTTAATGGTTCACTAATTGGTTACAATGCCTATGCTTTGAGCATAAAAGCTGAATTTGAAAAACCGCGTCAAGCTTTTTTCTTGATTGATAAAAAACGTGGCAAAACAATTGTTGCTCCAATTCTATTGGACAGCAATTAGACATCATCTGCCTAGGTAACACTTAGGCAGTTTTTTTATTTAAAAAAAGACTATTGCAATTTAGCTATAAAAATAATAAGATTTAGATAAATATGTACCTTTTAAACCGAGGGAGATAGTTCATGAAAGTATTTGTTTCTGGCAAAACAGAAGATATGCCAGCCCACAAACTAAAAAGATTTCATAAGATTAAGCTATACCTGGAAAATCATGGCCATATTGTCATCACTGAATTAGATATCGCCTTCCCAGAACTAGGCGAGGAAGTCGAAAAAATCTTAGATAATTGTGATAAAGATTCCGAATTAATTTCTTGGTTAGTATTTTGTATGAAAAAAAATTGGGCAATGGCCAACTGTGATGCTCTTTTGCTACTCAAAGACTGGCAAGAATGTGAAACATCAGTAATTCTTTGGATTATAGCCAAAAAATTAAATATGCCAATCTATATAGATGATAGATCAGACTTTCGCTTACATAATGAAGCTGAAATTAAAAATTGGTTTGAAAACCAAATAGACTAAAACCTAGTTAACAAACTAGGTTTTTTTATTTTTAAATATAAACTGATTTTTTATGTTATAATATAAACAAATAAATAGCCTCAATGATAAGAAAAATAAAAAATATTTTAATATTTTTGTCAATAATATCTATAGCCTTAAAATTAATATTAATGGCATTAATTTTTGCCTACCCCAATGTCACATCTATTGATAATATTGAAGCCAATGCTCGTGATTTGATTAATATGACTAATGAATACAGACATAGTCTGAATCTTGGCGAATTATCTCCCAATGCTAGATTAACCCAGGCCGCTGTCAATAAAGCTCAAGACTTACTAGCTAACCAATACTTTGCTCACACTTCACCGGAAGGCAAAAAATTCTCTCAGTGGATAAAAGACGTTAATTATAAATATTTCTATGTTGGTGAAAATTTAGCTATAAATTTTAATAAAAACGAAGATGTATTCCAGGCTTGGCTTAATAGCCCCACTCATAAAGAAAACATCATCAAACCACAATACCAAGAAATAGGCATTGCCGTCTTAGAAGGCAAGTACCAAAATCAACAAACCACTATAGTCGTTCAAATTTTTGGCTCTAGGGTACTAGGGGCTAGCGAACAACTAGATCTAAGCTATAAACCGTTAGAAAAATCTACTAACAACTATCTTTACAATGAAAATTTTTTAAAAAAAATAACTTCCCTAAAAAATATAGGAAAGTTAAATGAATTTAACAATTATTTTTTGATTGTAATAATGGGTCTCTACCTAATAACTTATACCCCGGTAAAAAAGAATAAAAACCAAATCAATGTCAAACAACCGATTATTAATCGATACCAAGCAAAAATATTTAGAGAATGATGAGACAAATACCTAATTAAATACTTAATAACTAAATAACCAGTAATAGCTGATGACAAAACACCTAACATTAATACCAAAAAATTTGCATCATTAAAATTCCTTATTTCCAACAATTGTTTAAAAGCCGCACCGAAAATAATTGGAGCTGATATTAAAAAAGAAAATTTAGCTGCCTCTTCTCTCTTTAGACTACGACCCATACCTGCTATAATGGTTATACCAGATCTAGATACTCCGGGAATCAAAGCTAAAATTTGAGCTAGGCCCACGACTAGAGAGTCAACCGGACTAGTCATTTGTAAATCTTTCTGTTGTTTAGCATATTTTTCAATCACAAAAAATAAAAGACCAATAACAATTAATGAAATTGCTACCACTAATGGTGACCTTAAGGTATTGGTAATAAAGTCTTCAAACAAATATCCCACTAGACCCGCTGGTACAATGCCAATTAAGACTAGCCAAGCAATACGTTGATTATAATTATTTTTCAGGTTCCAATTAACCAGGCTAGACAAAAACCCCCGAATTATTTTTTGAATATCATGATAAAAAAATATCGCTACAGCAATTAAAGTCCCCACATGTAACATGACGTCAAACAATAATTCATCTGGAAAATGAAAACCAAAAATATCATGAAACAATATTAAGTGGCCAGAACTAGAAATTGGCAAAAATTCTGTTAGGCCTTGAATAATCCCAGCAATGATTGATAACAAATAATCCATATTTTAATAAATCTAAAATTAATTATGTTAGAACTAATATTCATTCCAATAATTGTAGCTTTAACTACGCAAATTATTAAACTTACTATTGATGGTATACCAAATAATTTGAATTGGCAACATCTAATAAACGATTATGGTGGCATGCCGTCATCACATACGGCCTATGTAGTGTCACTTGCAACTGTGGTTGGCTTAAGTCAAGGCTTTAATTCGGCCGCTTTTGCAATTAGTTTTGTCTTAATGTTAATAGTTATCCGTGACGCTATTGGTTTCAGAAGAGAAATAGGTCGTAATGCTGTTTTCACTAATATGTTAGCCAAGATAATTTATAAAGATGCTTCACCTTCTATTAAGAAAAAATTGGATTTTTTAAATGAGCGCGTTGGTCATTCTCTTCTAGAAGTAATTGTTGGATTTATTTGTGGAGCGACTCTGTCAACAATACTGTATATTATTTTATTACAAATATAATTGTAAATAACATAAACCTAAAAATCCATTATTAATAATGGATTTTTTGATTTCGAATAAATTATTTCTGACAATAATCACAAAAATGAGTTCCACGACCAACCACTTTATCTTTACTAATTGGCCTTGTACATTTTTTACAAGCCTGGTCTTTACGGCCATACACCTTAAGATAGGGCACAAAACCACCACTACCACCATCTAAATTAACATAAGTACTATATGATGTCCCCTTCTTTAAAATAGATAGTTTTAATATCCTTTTAATATGTGTTAATAATTTTTTAATTTCTAAATCAGAAATATTTTTAGCCAACCGGGTAGGCAAAACACCAGTTGCAAAGCAAGCTTCATCAGCATAAATATTACCAATACCAGCAACTAAAGTCTGATCTAATAATATTTGTTTGATTTTTCTATTAGTATAACGATCAATAATTGACTTAAAATACTTAAAATCAAAATCAGAAGACAGAGCTTCAACACCATAGTTCTTAAAAATAACATTTAACTGATCACTGGTCACCAATCTCATCCAACCAAATTTTCTCATATCATTAAAATATAATACACTGCCATCAGAAAAGGTAATGATAATATGAGTGTGCTTATTGGGCAAATCTTTGCCGCCATCTTTCTGGGGATGACCACCAATCACTAATTGTCCAATCTGGGGCCGAAAAATTAATTGACCAGTCATTTTTAAATGAACAGACAAAAACTCGCCACTATTGTTCTTATTATCAGAAGATAATTTAAAAACTAACATTTTAGCTCGCCTATCTACAGCAATTATTTTATGCCCTATCAACTGTTTCGTAAAAGACTCTACCGATAACGGACTTACCATTTTAGGCCAGCTTACTGTTACAGATTTAATTTTTTTACCAATTACGACATTGGCTAATTGCTGGCGAAGGGTTTCTACTTCGGGTAATTCTGGCATAAACTAATATAAATTATTTCTCATGAAGTTTTTTAAAAGTTTTTGCTCTTTTTAAAATCATATCAATATCTTCATCATCAGCTAAATCTTTTAACGCTTCCTGAACTGTTACTGGCTGAAAATCACGCTTAGACAAAATGCGAGCAATACTAATCAGAGCATCAATTAAACCTACAGTGATTCCATCTTCACTACGACAATCGATTTTATTTTTATTACTATTTACCATGACACTTCTTAAACTTTTGACCACTACCACAGGGACATGGATCATTTCTACCAATCTTATCACCAGCAAAATGTGACTCATCTTTTACTATCTTATCAACTTTTCTTTCTTGTATACCACTATCAGCCTCCATCGGAGATTTCATATTTGATTCTTTACTTGGCGCACTAAACTGTAAATTAGTTTTTGGCACTTCTGTATTAGTCATTTGACTAGGCGCTATCATACCTATCTTAAATATACTATAAGCCACCTGTCTATCTATTTCAGACAATAACAATCTAAACAATCTAATAGACTCCCTTTTATACTCGATCAAAGGATCTCTCTGACCATAGCCACGTAAGCCGATACCTGTTCGTAAACTACTCATAGTATCTAAATGATCAATCCAAATAGTATCTATGGTTCTAAGTAAAATGCTTTTTTCGATCTGCCTCATGGGTTTTAATTTAGAATCACCACTAGGCATTAAATTGATATTTTTCTCTAACTCATCATATCTAGCAACAGCCAACTTTCTTAAATAACCAATAATTTTAGCACGACTCATATTGTCCTCTTGATTATCACCAGCTTCAGCTTTTAATTCTTCCAATTTCTTTCTAAGTTCCATAGAAATTGGAAACATAGCATTAATAGATCCATAAATTTCATCTAAATTCCATTCACTTTCCAAATCAGAATTGGTATGAAATTTTACCACATTATCAATTTCATGATAAATAGCCTCAACAACAACTTGTTTAAGATCAAAGTTATCATGATTTAAATCATTATTTCCATCCTCTGCTAATATTTGATTTCTCTTTTTATAAATAGTTTCTCGATGTTTATTCATCACATCATCATATTCCACCAAATGTTTTCTGATGTCAAAATTATTGCCTTCAACTCGCTTTTGAGCTTGTTCGATTGACCGAGAAATAATTTTATTTTCAATTGGCACATCATCAGGCAAGCCTAAGGTAGTCATAATCGACTTCATCTTAGACGAACCAAAAACTCGCATCAAATCATCATCCATTGATAACAAAAATTGAGACATACCAGGATCACCTTGTCGACCAGCTCGACCGCGTAACTGATTATCAATTCGACGAGATTCATGACGCTCAGTACCCAAAACACACAAACCACCAGCGGCTACCACCTTGTCATATTCTGATTGATCAAATGGATAACCACCTAATATGATATCAACACCACGTCCAGCCATATTTGTCGCCACCGTTACTGCGTTAAATTTTCCAGCTTGAGCAATAATATGAGCTTCTTTTTCATGGTGTTTAGCATTTAAAACTTGAGCATCAATCCCTTCCCTAGTCAGTAAATCAGCAATTATTTCATTTTTTTCAATAGAAATTGTACCGATTAAAACTGGCTGTCCGGTCTGATGACGTTCTTTTACTTCCGCCACTAAAGCCTGATATTTGCCATGTTCATTTTTATATATTTTATCATTTAAATCTCGTCTAATAGTCGGCTTATTCGTTGGCACTGTAACCACCTCTAATTTATAAATCTTAGAAAACTCCTCTGCCTCAGTAGCCGCTGTTCCAGTCATACCAGATAATTTTTCATACATTCTAAAATAATTTTGAAAAGAAATAGTCGCTAAAGTCACACTTTCTCTTTGAACAGAAACATTTTCTTTGGCCTCAATCGCTTGATGTAAGCCTTCGCCGTATCTTCTGCCAAACATCATGCGGCCAGTAAATTCATCGATAATAATAATTTCACCATCTTTGACCACATAGTCTTTGTCTTTTTTAAATAAAGCCTGCGCCTTTAGAGCTTGTTCAATATGATGAACATCACGAATACCTCTGTCAGTATAAATATTGTCTACACCCAATATTTTTTCTATTTTTTCTATACCCTCATCGGTCAAAGTCGCCGCTTTCATTTTTTCGTCAATATTATAATCAGGACCTTCTGATAAATTATTAACTATTTTAGAAAATTGATAATACTTATCAGTTGATTCCATATCTGGAGCTGAAATAATAAGTGGGGTTCTAGCTTCATCAATTAAAATAGAATCAACTTCATCAACAATAGCGTAGTAAAGGCCACGTTGAGTTTTTTCCTCAAGTGTTGGCACCATATTATCACGCAAATAATCAAAGCCAAATTCATTATTTGTGCCATACAAAACATCGCAAGCGTAAGCTTCTTTTCTAGTACAGGGTTCTAAATACTGAACATCTAAAACCTCATCGCCTTCGTTAGATTTTTTATCTTGATTAAATTTGTAAGAAATGTTTTGTTGTTGAATACAACTAGTTGTCATGCCCAAAAAATTATAAACTCGACCCATCCAATCAGCATGAATTCGAGATAAATAATCATTAACCGTAATCAAATGAGCTCCTTGGCCAGCCAAAGCATTTAAATACATCGGAGCGGTAGCCGCCAGTGTTTTACCTTCACCGGTTTTCATTTCCGAAATTTGACCACGATGCAAAGCAATGCCAGAAATCAACTGAACATCATAATGCCTTTGACCAATTACACGATATGCCGCCTCTCGCACAGTGGCAAAGGCTTCTGGTAAAATATCGTCTAAGGTTTTGCCATTTTGCAGTTCGGCTTTTAACTTGATGGTTTGATTTTTAAGCTCTTCATCAGTTAATGACTTGATTTTAACCTCAAAATCATTAATCTGGTCAACAACGACCTTAATCTCCTTTAATACTTTTTCATTAGAATCAGGAAACATCCTTGATAATATAGACATAAATGTAATTAAATATATAATTTGCCCAGTTATTCTACCAGAAAATCAGATTATTTGCAATCTAAAAAGCTCCAATAATGGGAGCTTTTTTGAACTATTTATGAGTTTCTTTATATTTTTTAAGTAGTATTTTGAGTTTTTCGTTTACTTGATTCATAGATTTTATTATATCATCAGTCTCGGCACTAGCCCTTAAAATTGTTTTAGGTACCGATAAGTTAACAATCGTCTTATAAATATTACCCTTATTATGATGCATGGAACTAAGCCCAATTTCCACATCAGCACTAATAATATTTTCAAAATATTTAGATAAACTGCTTATCTTGTCATTGATAATTTCATGCGATTCTGGGGTGAGCTTGGCGTTAGTCGCCTTGATATTAATTTGCATGGCGTTTATTTTATTAGTTAATTATAAGGTTAAAACCCTCGATATTGTATCTCTTCCATTAACTGTAAATTAAATTTTAATCTAACTTTTTGTTTAATAATACTAATTAGCATAATAATATCTTCAGCTGTGGCATCACCAGTATTGATAATTCGTCCAGAATGCTTCTCAGAAATCATCGCGCCACCTATTTTTTTACCTTTTAGACCACACCTTTCTATCAGCCAAGCGGCTGGAATCGTCGAGTAAGTCGTAAAGCTTTCTGGCATATCCGGATATTTAACAGCAAATTCTTTAATTTCTTCTTTAGACAATTTAATATTTTTAAAGACACTGCCAGCACTGGGCTGTTTGTCGTCTTTTTGGTTACGTTGAGCTATTATTTCATCCATTTTAGTTTTAATCGCCTTTTTATCACCTCGCTTTAAAGCAAATGTGACGGACAAAATTATGTCGTGATTATCATCTTGCTTAAAAACGCTAGAGCGATAAGAAAATTCACATTTTTTGTTACTGAGCTTTTTAACTTTGTTGTCTCTAATAATTTCTACCTCCTCCACACTACCGGCCATATCACCACCATAAGCTCCGGCATTATTACACAAAGCTCCACCTACTGTTCCTGGTATACCCATAGCCCATTCCAAACCAGACAAACTAGAACCCAAAGCCTCACCAACAGCTTTACTCAACAGTGAACCAGCACTACATTCTAATTTTTCATCTTTATTTTTTATTTTACTATCATTAATTTTTATAACCAGGCCATCAAACCCAGCATCGGAAAATAATATATTAGTGCCACTACCCAAAATCAGATAAGGTAATTTGAGTTTAGTAGACATCGCTACTAATTTAGCAATATCATCGTTAGAATTAGCAATACAAAAATACTTGGCTGGGCCACCAATTTTAAATGAAGTATAAGACGCTAACATCTCCCCTTCTTTGATAGGACTTAAAACAACGGATCTTAATTTAATTAAAGTATCCATTAATTAATTTTAATAATTATTTACTGTGTTTCAAGAAAATTTTCTTCTTTTTACCGGTTCCTTTGTAGAACTCATTTTCTTCCATAACCTGCTTTTGCTTAGAAAAACCAGAGCCCATGGCCTTTGATTTTTTTTCTATTAAACCATCACTTAGGCCACCATATTGTTTTTCTAAATCCTCTTCCCAATCAAGTTGTTCTTCAATTTCTTCATCAGAATCTAGAATACTGTCCTGATCCAAACTGTCATCTATGGCAGTTTGCTGCATACGATTTTCTATTAATTTATTAAATATATTAGCTTATTTTAAGATATTTTTAGCTAAATTGTATATATCCCCAGCTCCTATTAATATTATAACATCAAAATCATTAATTTTCCTCTTAATTTCTGATGCGGTTTGTTTTAGATTACCACTATAAATTACCCCTGATTTTTCAGCCAACAACTTAGAACTAATATCAAAGTCATCTGGATTTTCCCTGCCCTCAACATAAAATATATCAGTGAGCAAAATATTTTTATCGGTTTGCAAAGCCAAGACGAATTCATCAAAAAAATTCTTAGTCCTATTATATTGATGTGGTTGAAAAACAAATAAAATTTTACTACCAGGATAAAAATTCTTAGACCCCTCAATTAATTGTCGTAAACCTTCGGGTGTATGAGCGTAATCAGTAATTATTTCTGTGTCACCAGAAATACCTAGCTTCTCAAATCGACGCCAAGCCCCCACAAATTCATCCAATGATTTTTTAATGATGCCAAAATCTATGCCATAGTCCAAAGACACGGCTATAGCCGCCAAAGCGTTGTAAATATTATATTGACCAGGAATATTTAAAACAACTTCACCTAAAATATCATTGCGAAATAATAATTTAAATTTTTGCTGACCTGGTTCTAATTTAATGTCTGTCGCCATTACATCAGATTTATTATTAATACCATAAGTAATAATTCTAGCCTGGGAATCCAATAACACATCCATAGAATTAACATCATCATTATTAACTACAATTAAACCATCTACTGGAACTCGCTTTAGATAAAAATTAAACGCCTGCTTAATATCTACTAAATCCTTATACACATCTAAATGGTCAGCTCGTACATTGGTAATAACCGCGATCTTAGGATAATAATTATGGAAAGCTTTTTTATATTCATCACTCTCAAAAATAAAATAAGCACTAGATCCAATCCTAGAATTTCCACCTAAGTATGATACTTTAGAACCCACTACAATAGTTGGATCTAAGTCTGCCTCCATAAAAACCTTACCCAGCATTGCTGTAGTTGTAGTTTTACCATCTGTACCAGAAACACCAATACCAATTTTATCATTCATTAACAAGCCCAGTAATTGCGGATAAGTAATTTGCTTAATTCCCAACTCATCGGCTTGTTTTTTTTCTGGATTATCTACACCTATAGCTACTGTATAAACTACTAAATCAACATCTTTTGACAGATTATTAGCTGATTGAGGAATAAATATTTCAATCCCCTCTGATTGTAACTGATCAGTTATTTCACTGCCAACAACATCACTGCCAGACACTTCTTTACCAATTTGCTTTAATATTCTAGCTGTTGCCGATATACCAATGCCGCCGACACCAATAAAATAAACTTTTTTTATTTTCGATAAATCAATCATTTGTAACATGTCAATAATTTTTATTTTTTAGCAATACTAAGTAACTCGGTAGAAACCTTTTCAGCTCCAGAAAAATCCATAATCTTAGAAATATTTTCAACTAACATATCTTTTTTTTGTTTTTCAAAAAATAATTCTTTAATAGTACTAACAAAATTTTCTTTAGTTAAAGATAATTGTGACAAAACTATAGCCGCATTATTTTTTTGAAAATAAGAAGCATTATATTCTTGATGGCTATTTGGTATTGGCACAATAACTACTGGCCTAGCAGTGACAATTAACTCAGACAAAGTAGACATACCAGCCCTAGTAACTACTAGATCAGCTGAACATATAGCTTCAGTCATTTCATGAGTCAAAAACTCAAACTGATGATAGTTTTCAGCTACCACATCGACTTTCTTACCACGGCCGGTAATATGAATAATTTGAACAAACCGTAAAAGATCAGTCAATGATTGTTCTACTATTTCATTTAAAGTCTGTGAGCCAGTGCCGCCGCCCAAAATTAATAACACGGGTAAATCCTTATTAAGATTAAAAACTTCATAACCCTTTTCTGGATTGCAACTATAAAATTCTTCTCTCACTGGATTACCAGTTAGAACTGTTTTACTAGCCGAAAAATCAGCAACTGATGGTTCATAAGAAACCGTAATTTTTTTAGAAAAATTAGCCATCATCTTATTAGCCAAGCCAGCAATAATATCTTGTTGGTGAATTAATATCGGCACTCTAAGAATATAAGACGCCCAAGCCACCGGTACTCCTACAAAACTACCAGCAATCATCACCACATTAGGCTTAAATTTTATAATTATTACAAGACTCTGGACAAAACCTAAAAAAATCCTAAATGGATCAATAAAATTATCCCAACTAAAATACCTTCTTAATTTACCAGATGAGATTTCTTTAAAAGATATTTTATAACTTTCAACGGCTTTTTTTTCTGGACCACTAGCCGAGCCAACAAATAAAAATTCTGTATCTTTATTATCTTTTTTTATTTTTTCGTAAACTGCGATTAGCGGACTAACAGAACCCATAGTACCGCCACCAGCAAAAAGAATTTTCATTTTATATTATTTAATAATTATTTTAATTTAATCTAAATCAACCTGCCTGGATATATTAACCAAAATTCCCGTAGCTGCCAAGCAAGTCATTAGGGCAGTCCCACCATAAGAAATAAATGGCAACGGAATACCAGTTAGTGGTAAAATACCAATAATTGCTCCAATATTGAAAAAAGCCTGAATAACAAACCAAGACACTATGCCAATAGCTAACAATTTACCAAATGGTTCATTAGACATCTGAGCTATTTTAAATACTCTAAGTAGTAAAAAAATAAAAACCACAACCAAGGCCACGGCCACAATAAATCCCAATTCTTCAGAAATAACTGCAAAAATAGAATCCCCGGCTGATTCTGGTAAGTATGCAAATTTTTGCCGAGAATGACCAAAACCTCGACCAAAAAAACCACCTGAACCGACTGCTAATAGCGCTTGATTAATATGGTAGCCAATACCATGAGGATCTAACTCCGGATGTAAAAAAGTAGTTAATCTTTCAGCTCGATATGGCGAAGTTTTAATTATAAGCCATAATCCCATAATTCCAGCAGCTCCAAAACCAGCCAAATGAACCAAGCTACCACCAGCAATAAAAAATACTATTAGCGAAGTAAAAACGATAATAGATACCGAACCAGTGTCTGGCTGCAAGCCAATCAAAGCCATTACTACAAACAAAACAATCGTAAAAGGCAAAAACCCCTGGTGAAAATCTTTTAAATGTTTTTCACCTTTTTCTGATAACCAAGCCACTAAATAAATTAAAAAAGTTAGTTTAACAATTTCTGATGGCTGGAGTGAAAAACCAAAAAAATTAATCCAACTTCTGGAGGTACCATAACCAGATCCAATTCCAGGAATATACACCAAAACTAAAAGGAAAATAGAAACTAAAAGCATCGGAGCAGCTAAAGATTTTAATTTAAAGTAATCTATCTTCGAAAAAATAAAAAAGAAAACTAAACCTGGCAATAAACCAAATAGAATTTGATGCTTGACAAACCAATAAGTATCACCAAATTTTTGCCAACCCAATGACACACCAGCTGAAAAAATCATTAACAACCCAAAAATCGTCAAAAAAGTTATCATTACTATTAGCTGTGTGTCAGCTTTCTTTTCGCCACGTCGACGAAACAAATCCTGAAAAAAATATTTTAATTTAACTTTTCTCATTAAATAATACTTATTTTAATTTATCAACTAAACTTCTAAATTGATCACCACGATCAAATTCATTTTTAAACATACCGAAACTCGCACAAGCTGGACTAAGCAAAATAATATCCCCTGTTTTAGAAAAACTTTTGGCTAGACCAATTGCTTCACTCATAGAATTAGCAACCGCACAATCTATTTTTTTGGTTTTAAGTAATTTTAAAATTCTATCCGTGCCTGTCCCTTTAAATAGCACTAACGATTTAACAGTTTTTTCAATCTCTTTTACTAATTCAGTAAAATCTAAACCCTTATCAGCTCCGCCAGCGATTAAAATAATATTTTTTTTCGATGATTTAAGCGCTTGCAAAGCCACTAAGCTGGCTTCAGGCATGGTAGAAGTAGTGTCATTATAATATTTTACGTCTTTTATTTCTCTTAGTAACTCCAACCTATTAGGGACGCCATAAAAAACACTAACTACTTTTTTTATATTTTCTGATTTCAGACCATAGAGTTTACAAACACAAACGGCCGCCAAAACATTAGCGATATTATGACTACCAGGCATTTTAATATCGGCAACCGATAATACTTTTTCTTCATGACCATTATTTCTGAAATAAATATTTTTATTTTTCAAAAAACAACCGTTTTCATTTTTAAATTCTTTCAAAGAAAACCAAAATCTTTTAGAAGGTACCCGACTACCCATTTTTTTGGTAAATTCATTATCTAAATTCAAAACCACATAATCTTGATTGATCTGCCATTTAAATATATTTTCTTTAGCGGCCGCATAATCATCAATATCCTTGTAAGTATTTAAATGATCTGGATAAATATTAGTAAAAACAGCAATTCGAGGACTGAGTTTGGCATCTTCTAAACTTTCTAGTAGCCAAGATGATAGTTCTAAAATTGCCAAGCCATTTTTTTTCATTTTATTTAATTGAACCAAGGGTGATTTAGTGATATTGCCACCAATAATCACATTGTCCTTAGCTTGCTTTAATATTTCATAAATCAAAGTCGTAACGGTGCTTTTACCTCTGGTGCCAGTAATACCAATAATCTGCCGTCTATTAACTAATTTAAAAAATAGAGATATATCAGTCTCAATTGGAATGTTATTAGCTCTGGCAATTTCCAAATATTTTGATTTTCTAGGAATAGCCGGATTTTTAATAATCATATCAACATTTTTAAAATCAGACTCTCGATGTTTACCTAAAACAAACCTAACTTGATTGGCTAATTTACCGAGTCTTTTGATTTGATCAATTAATTCTGCCTTGGTTTTTAAATCGGTCACTGTCACTTTAGCGCCACGCGACAACAAAAAACGAGTAGCCGAAATACCACTACCCTCTTTATAGAGTCCCAGACCCATGACTGTTATTTTTTTGTTTTTGAAATCCATTAATATACAATTATTATCTTCATGATTATGCGACAATTGAAAAATTTAAGGAGAAGACAAGACGGGAGCATCCGCGTTGGCTTATGTATATAAGCCAAATTTTCAATGTTTGAAAAACTTTCGACTTATATAAATAAAAAGTTTTGAGTTTTGAAAATTAGCGGTGCGAAGTTTTAGATTCGACTATAAATTTTTTACTGTCGCGATTTTTGTGGTACTTTTTCTAAAAAAGTACCAATGTGATTTAGAAATAAACCATCGCTCGGAGTTTTTGGTTACTTTTGGCGATACAAAAGTAACTATTTAACTACATCCAGCCACCACGATCCATTAAAAATATTACTAGTCCAATAATAGAGGTCATAGAAGCAATGACCCAAAATCTCATCACCACTTTTGTTTCTGGCCAACCCTTGGCTTCAAAATGATGATGGATAGGCGCTGACAAAAATATTTTCTTACCATTTCTTAATTTTTTAGATGTCACCTGGATAATGACACTTAGTGATTCGACCACAAACAGAAAACCAATTATTGGTAAAAGTAAAACTGTATTAGTCATAAGAGCAATAATAGCCAGGGTTACCCCTAGTGACATCGAGCCAGTATCACCCATAAAAAATCTAGCCGGAGCAATATTAAACCACAAAAAAGCTAGTAAGCCACCGACAATGACCCCACAAAAAGCAGCCAAATCATAGCGACCCTGAACAAAGGCAATGGTGCCAAACGATAAAAACGCCGTCATAAGTGTACCGCCAGCCAAACCATCTAAGCCGTCTATTTCATTAACCGAGAAAGCAGTGGCAATGACTACAAAAATAACGACTGGTATATACCAAAAGCCTAAATTATAAGTTGCTAAAAATGGAATCCGAATGAAATCCCAATCTAATTTAAAATAAAACCACCAGGCTACCACCAAAGCAATTAACGTATACACAACCAAGCGATGACGTACCGATAAACCACCGCCGTAAGGACCAATTTTTCTAACATTTAAATAATCATCGAATAAACCAACCAAAGCTGTTACCACTAACGCACCTAATGGCAGCCAAGTTTGAGATCTAGTCAAAAAGTTAAAATCAGCAAAAATACCATCTAGCCACTCGCCCAAAAAATAAAAAACCATGGCTAAAATCAAGGTAGTCACCCAAACCAAAACACCGCCCATTACTGGGGTGCCTGATTTTTTAGCATGCAAACTAGAAACAATAGGAGCTTTACTGGAGCTTCTAATTTGTTTGCCTAATTTATATTTATATAAAAAATGAGTTAGAAGTGGGGTCCAGCCGATAGCCAGAATAAAAGATATCGCAGCGAGAAAGAAAATTTTAATTACATAAAATTCTAATAATTCCAAAGACATAATTTATATTGTTATATATTTACATTAATAATTATTAAAGCAGCTAAAAAAATTATAATATTAACCAATAAAGCTCCAAACGACAAAAAATAACTAATTATCTTTTCTTTTAAATAAACATAAAAGGCTATGGCAAAATTAAATATTATAAATAGTAAGCCCATAGCTGGCATTAGTAAAACCTGATACCAAAGACCAAAACCACTAATACCAAAATAGATATTGTAACTCAAAACAATATATTCACTACCCTGCCAAAAGTTAAAAATTAATAATATCCAAAGAAACGTATTTATGACCACGCTGAACAACAAAGAAGTCATCACCAATTTATCTCGTTTAGCGGGGCTCATTAAGATTGAATCCTGTATTTTATATAAAATCATATACTATATTATAAACGATTTTTGACTGATTTGTCTATTGATATTAAGATAATCGACCACTATTGACAAATAATCAATTTTATGCTAATATTAATAGTTAATTAAAGACTTAACAAACCATAAAAAACAACTAATTTTACACAAAAATATGAACCCAGAAAACATATTTAATTCAAAAAACATAAAAACTATTCTATTTATTACTGTTATTGTAGTAATCTTTGGATTAGTTATTAGCCTAATTCAGACACCCAAATACAAGTCTTCAGCTAAATTACTAGTTATATTTAGCCAAGAAGATATGAATCCCTATACTTCTGCTCAAACCTCCAATTATATTGCGGGTATCTTAGAAGAAGTTATATATTCTGACTCTTTTATTGACGCTGTCTTTAAAACTAACTTTGATTTAATTAATGATTTTAGTTTTTCACCAGAGAAAAAGAGCAAACAATGGAAGAAAATGGTCAAACCAAAACTAGAAGACAATAAAGGTATTATTACCATAGATGTTTATCATAAAGACAAAGAACAAGCTAACAATTTTGCTCAAGCTATTAGTTACACTTTAATTACCAATCACAGTCTATACCATGGTTCTGGTGATAATGTAGTGGTTAAAATGATTAGCACACCATCTGTAGCTGAAAAATGGTCACAGCCTAACATTGGTCAAAATTTATTTTTAAGTTTAATCGCTGGCATATTCGCTGGTCTAACTTTTATTATTATCTTTCCTCAACAAGAAGTTTTAAATTTTCTACTTAACAGAAAAGCCACTCTAAAAGATGAAACTATAGTTTTTGGCAATGCCACTCACAATGAGAAAGATAATCAAGATCCTCAAGATAAAGAATATTACAACTGGTAAAAAAATGAACCGAGCAGTTTCCAGCCAAAATACATTAAATTCCCAATCGAATTTTAATGTCACTTACAATATTTTGGCCTATCTGTATGTAGGCTGTTTTGTCATTCTGGGAATTATTATTGGCTTCTCGCCGATTGTTTATGGTTTGTTTTTTATAATTAGTTTAATTTTTATCCTACCATCTCACCTCTTGGGTCTATACATGATTATCTTCATGACCATGATTTTTGAGAGATGGTTTTCCTTATCACCACTTATTACTGATAGCGCAATCTATAAATTATACCCCTTGGATATAATTATAATCATCACCATCCTAAGTTGGCTGTTAAACCAACTGAAAACCAGCAGCCATAAAATACTTTTTAGATTTCCAGAAAAAATATTAACTCTATTTATAGTTTTAAATATAATTTATTTAATCAAAAGTTTTTTTGAAATAAATACTGATATTGGTGTCGCCTTTTCATCTTTTAAAAATTACGCTTTTTATCCAATTCTTTATTTTTTAATAATCTACTCCATTCAAACTAAAAAGCAACTAAAAAATATTACTCACTTAATACTTCTAGGTGGTGTCGCTATTATTGCTTTTTTAATAATTGGCTTAATGCGTGGCGAAGGTTTGTGGACCGAATACACTCCACTATCTACTGTTGGCGTTCGTTTTTTAGCCGGTACTCATGCTTTTTATTTAGTTATAGCCACTTTGATTGCTCTTAGTCTATTAGCCTTTGATCGATTTAAAAACAAAGGCTTTATTAGCATGATTATTATTATTTGGCTGACTGGTACTGTCTTATCTTTAATGAGACATTTATGGTTATCATTTTTTGTTGGCTTATCAACTCTGTTAATTTTTATTCCTATTATTAATAGAAAAAATTTAATTAAATCATCATTTAAAAGTGGTTTAATTATTTTTACTATAATTGCTATTTTTCTATTAAGCACTAACCTTTTTCCATTACAGGATTTATCACAATCAGTTGATACTGCCTATACCTCAATCACTCAAAGAGTAATATCTATTGTTAGTGGTTCACAAGATACTAGTATTAATTGGCGCATAAACTTTTGGAATGTCGCCAAAAAATCTTGGCTTAAAAGTCCAATTACTGGTTTAGGCTTTGGTAAAAAGCTACCACTAGACTTAGGCGATTGGCAAACATTTGAAGAAATTAGAAATATTCACAATTCTCCGCTGGCTATTACTATACAAATGGGCTTAATTGGTATTGGTCTATTTGGTTTATTTGTGGTCACAAATGTCTTAGGTAATTTAAAATATATTTTTAAAAATGACGATCTAAAGCCTTATTATTTTGGACTACTGTCAGCCACTGTGGCAGTAATTTTTGCTAGCTTATTTCAACCATATTTAGAAACCAATCTAACTGGTATATTTTTTTGGATTCTACTAGGCTTACTTAGAACCAGTATTATCATTAACAAAGTGAAATCATAAATATGAAAATACTACAAATTAACAAATTTTTATACCCCCAAGGTGGCACAGAGACTTATCTCTTGTCACTGATTTCCCTATTGTCTAAAAATGGCCATCAAGTTATTGGCTTTTCTCAAAAAAATAAAAATAACATTAACTTAGCTGGTAAAGAATTTTTTATAAGTGATATTAAACTTAATAAATTTTATTTTAAAAATATCTTTAAAATCGGTAGAATTTTCTGGTCACTGGAAGCTAAAAAAAATATCCAAAAATTAATCGATAAAGAAAATATTGATATAGTTCATATTCATAATATCTATCATCAAATTTCACCATCTATTTTACCCGTCATTAAAAAAGCCGGCCTACCAATAATTATGACTGTACATGATTTTAAATTAGTTAGCCCTCATTACACTCTTTGGGCCACTAAAAATAATAAAAACCCCAAACCAGCTATTGCCAAAGCTTTAATGACTATGGAATATTTTTTTCATAAATCATTAAAAATCTACAAAAAAAATATTGACTTGTTTATTGCGCCTTCAGAATTTGTGAAAACTCAATTAATCAAGTCCGGTTTTGATGCGAACAAAATAATTGTTCTCCCTCATTTTGTGGAAACCATAAATCCAAATAACACAATTGAAGAAAAAAATTATCTAGTTTGTTTTGGTAGATTAGACGCTAGCAAAGGCATTAATGTACTAATTGAGGCTTTTTCTAAAGTTAAAAACGAAACAACTCTAAAAATAATTGGTAGTGGGCCAGCCGAAAAAAAACTTAAAAAACTAGCCCTAGATTTAGGCATCAAACACCGCATTGAATTTATCCCCCATTGTTCTAAAACTGATTTAGAAAAAATTATAACCCAAAGTCTATTTACTGTTTTTCCATCACTAGTTCACGAAACATTTGGCCTAGGTGTTATTGAAAGTCATCTCCTGGGTAAAGCAGTAATCGCTACTAAAGTCGGTGCCTATTCGGAAAACATCGTAGACCAAAAAACCGGCCTGCTAGTTGAACCCAATAATCCCCATGAACTAACCTTAGCCATAGAAAAACTAATTACTAATCCCGACTTAAGGCAATCAATGGATCAATTAGCACAAAATATGGCTAGCCAAAAATTCACTTCCGAACTCCATTTAACTAAAATAATTTCTATTTATAAGTCATTAATAAATCAATCAACAGCCGCCAAAAGACATTATCAACTAGAAAAATATTACGCGAATAAAATTCTTCAGACTCCTACAGGTGAAGTTAGAAATCAAATAATTACTCAGGCCTACGATGCTATTAACTCACTAGTCAATAGCTATCGACCAGCTGGTATTAGAGGTCATAACCAATCAACATTTAAATTAATAAAAAATCTATCTTCAAAAGAAAAAGCTATTTTAGATTATGGTTGTGGCGCTGGAGAATTAGTTAATCTACTAGCTAAAAATGGCTACCAAGCTACTGGCTTTGATGTCTCACCAGCTATGATAAGTGAGGCCAAAAAACAGGCTGAATCAAATAGTAAATTTATTTCTGGACAATTGGATAACCTAAAAAATAAATATGATTTAATTGTTATGGATAATGTTATTGAGCACATCGCCCCAGATGAAATCAAAGAGACTTTATTGAAATTAAAAACTATTTTAAAAGATCATGGCCGATTATTAATTATTACGCCTCACCAGTTTTCTGGACCTCATGATATTAGCGGTCATTTTCTAAAATTAGGCAGTAAAGCTCAAGGCCTACATCTAAAAGAATTTAATTTACATGAACTTGTCAGTGATGTTAAAAAATGTGATTATAATCGTATCTATGGCTATTTTATAAACCCTAGAATCAATGAGCTTATAAAACTAAATATTAAGCCTAGACAATTATGGTTAAAAAAATCACTTATTTTAGAACAAATATTTAACCATAAATCATTAAACTGGTTACTAAGAATAAACAAGAAATTAACTAAACTATTAATTGCCTTGATGTTCCCGACTATTATCGTAGCGCAAAAATAAATATTATGGATAAGATTATTCTAACAATTGCTGTCACCCTGCTATTAATTCCTTCAATGGTCTTGGCTTTTGAATTGCCAAATCATAACTATCCTAGAACCGTAAATCTTTATTGGAAAACCCCGATTACTATGGCTGAAGTACCAATTTTAGCTAAGTGGGATATGTTGGCTTTAGATATGAAGGCTCAAGTAGATAGTGCTGAAGCGATTAGAAAGATTAGAGCTCTTAACCCCGATATTATTATTCTGGCCTACACCACTGCTAACGAAGTGCCAAATGAAAGATTATCACTAGTCGAGCCAAGTGGCACTGGTTTGTGGCATGAATTAGTAGCTGGCATTAAACCAGCTTGGTACTTAAAAACTTACACTGATGAAAAAATAACCTACTGGCCAGGCAATTTATCTATGAACCAATATGCTAGTGATGGCTTTGGTCATTATTACAATGATTATTTAATCAATTTTTATACTACTAAAGTTTTAGCTACTGGTCTGTGGGATGGTTTATTATTTGATAATGTTTGGGACACTATTGCTTGGGTTAATCCTAATATTGATATTGATGGTGATGGTCGCCATGACAGTGAATCAAAAATAAACCAGCTCTGGCAAACTGGTAATCGGATATTTTTTAGAAATCTCAGAGAGAGATTAGGTGATAAATATTTAATACTAGGCAATGGTGAGGGTTCTTACAGTGAATACATCAATGGTCGCATGTTTGAAAGCTTTCCAGAATTTTGGGAAGGTGGCTGGTCCGGTTCTATGGAAAGATATTTTACCACCAACAAAAACGGTTATCAGCCTCGAGTAAATATTGTTAATGCCGATTCTGATAACACCGGACAATATATTAATTCTAATCGAATGCGTTATGGCCTAGTTAGTACTCTAATGTATGACGGCTATTACAGTTTTGACTGGGGCACAGAAAAACGAGAAGACTTTTGGTGGTATGATGAATTTGATGTTAATCTAGGTCAACCAAAATCAACACCTATTAATTTACTTGATTTTACCAATGGTCAAATCAAAGGTGGTGTTTGGCAGAGGGATTTTCAAAATGGCTTAGCTATAGTTAATTCTACTAATGATTTACAAACCATTAATTTTGATCGTGAATACGAAAAAATTAATAGTCGACAAAACTCTGACATCAACAATGGTGGCAAAATTAATAGCCTAACTTTAATGCCAGAAGACGGTACCATTCTTTTGCGACCAATTGAAAGTATCAAACAAGCGGTGTTTACCAATGGATCATTTGCCAGAATTTTCAATCAAAATGGCGATAATATTAGATCTAGTTTCTTTGCCTATAACCCTAAATTTAATGGTGGTCAAAAAATCGCTCAGTTAGATATTGATAATGGTGGCCATGATGAAACAGTGGTAGTCGATAAAACAAAAATAACTATTTATAGTGACTATGGTTTTATCGAAAATGAAATTACTCCATATGGCACAAATTACAGTGGCGGTATTTCTATAGCTTTTGCCGATTTAGATCATGATAATAAATTAGAAATCATTACTGGTCCAGAAAATGGAGCTAACAATGAAATTAAAATATTTAATAGCGATGGTGTTCTCATTAATAGTTGGTACGCTTATAAAAAAGAGTGGGCCAGATTAGGGGTTAATGTCGCAGCTGGTGATGTCAATGGCGATGGTGAAATAGAAATTATTGCTGGTGCTGGTTACCGTGGCGGTCCTCATATTAAAATATTTGATAAAACTGGTGCGACTCTAATTAGTGAATTTTTCTCTTATGATAAAAATTTTACTGGCGGTACTTATGTCGCTAGTGGTGATATTAATGGTGACGGCTTAGACGAAATAATTACCGGTCAAGGTCCAACTGGCAAACCCATAATTAAAATTTTTAATTACCTAGGCGTACTGTCCAAAGAATGGCAACCTTACAATCCTAAAAATAACAACGGCATCAGAGTAGCCGTCACCGATCTAGACGATGATAACATAGCTGAAATTATAGCTCTGAGCACTGATGTATTTACCATAAGCTTTGCTGATTTTAAATAAACTAGACAATAATATTTTAAATATATGAAACAACTTCTAAAAAAACGCTGGGACAAACATTACGCTAAAGGTAAAAATAAAAGATATTGGCATTTAACTATTGATAGTCTTTTGATGGTAATAATTTTAAGCCTACTAACAATTAACACTTACTTATCGGCTAGTAACGCTGGTTTAGTTTTGGGTACTTATAATAATAATGATTTTATTGTCGAAAATATACCAGCTAATCAAACCAACAATTTAAATGACCCTAATAGTGCTACTACCACTAATAAACAAACAATTACAAACGAGCCAACTGCTATAAAATCAACCAATATAAATTTACAATCTTTGGCTAGATACTACACCGCTAATGGTGATCAATTAGGTGTTGGACCATTACCGCCACAAGTTGGCACGGCTACCAAGTACTGGATTTTTATTAGTATAAATAATTTTACTCATGGTTTAGAGAATGTTTTGATATCTGCTGATCTACCAGATAATGTTGTACTAACTGGCAAATCTAGTGTCACTATTGGTGATAATTTAACATTAACTGATAATTCTAAACAAATTAAATGGCAATTTAGCCAGTTAACTAGAGATAATCCAGAGCAAATTATTGGTTTAGCTTTTGAGGTGCAAATAACTCCTACTATAGACCAGGTCGGCTCTACAGCGAAACTATTAACCAATATCAAAATATCAGCTTTAGACACAGTTACTAGTAAAATTATTACCAAGACTAATACTGATATATCCACGTATTTAAACCATGATAAAACAGCTAATTCTAGTGGCATTATCATAGCCGAATAATCATCTAAAATAAGCCAAAAAAAACACTCTTTTATGAGTGTTTTTTGTTCTTGACATTTTTTACTATTTATGATAATATACATTGTTAAGTGAGGCGTTCTCACTTTGTCCTTTTACAAAGAAGATGTGGCAGTTATCCACTGTGGATTATTGTCACATGTCAAACAAACAGGGAGAATTAAAATGAAAAAGTGTATATTGATGTCTATGATTTTTTGTATTTTATCTCTTGGTTTCGTGGGTTGCCCCATGGAACCGCCAATGGAAACCGAAATAATGGTTTCCGCCGTGCTTCAGGATGAGGCCGACTATGTTCTGTTCAACGATGATATTTCGAATTTTAATCAAATTATGATCGCCAGCGACGCCGGCCCGGTACATGGTACACTGATGTACACTGGCGAACAACTTTCGAATCTGAAAGTCAACTTCACTGTTGACGGAGATCTCATTTCCGTAGATGTTTTTAGCACCGCTAAAACATTTGAAGACAGTGATTTGCTGGGCTATTTGATTGCCATTGGCATCATGAACTCGGCCAATGACTTTATGTTCGAAAGTGGCATGGAAGATAGCGTCCCCTTCAACTCCCTGGATTTCTATCTAGGGGAAGTGGTCGACTCTATGACAGTGGTGGCGACCAGTGCCAATGGTGCTGCGTTTATCACTACCTTTACCAGAGAAGGTTCAGCTATTCAGGACAACTTTGTTCTAGTAACAGAATCATATCCTCTTGAAGGTGGAATGGTGACTGGTGCTGGCACATATCCGGCTGGCAAAACGGTGACCATCGAAGCTACTCCGGCTGATGGCTATAGTTTTGATCACTGGATTGTTAACGGCACAGATGCCTACAACAATCCTGGCCTGATCACCATGGATAGTGATGTAATTGTAACGGCCGTGTTCACTCAGAACACAGTCACCAACTACAATCTGTCTATCACTGTTGAAGGTCAAGGTACCACCACAGGCGCTGGTAGCTATGCGATGGGCACGGAAGTGACCATTACAGCGACACCGGCTTCAGGTTGGACTTTCGATCATTGGGTTGTCAATGGCACCGATGCTCACAACAATCCTGGCACAGTCATGATGAATGGTGATGTAATGGTAGTGGCAGTGTTCACTCAGAACACAGTCACCAACTACAATCTGTCCATCACTGTTGAAGGTCAAGGTACAACCACCGGCGCGGGTAGTTATGCAATGGGCACGGAAGTGACCATTACAGCGACACCGGCTTCAGGTTGGGTATTTGATCATTGGATGATCAGTAATACAACGGTTTACGAGAGCGAGACAGTGGTGACAGTAAATGGGAATATGTCTATCGTAGCTGTATTTTCTACTGACGCCAATCCTGGTGGCTTGATCAAAGTCGATCTCACTTGGAATGGCAGCACTCTTATCCTTGACGCGAAAAACGCCAACCCAGGATCAATTGGCCTGGAACTTTACCATCAATCTGGTGGAGCCCCTTGGATTGAACGTCAAGTATTTGGTGTCGATAATGGTAATGCCCATGACACTGTCACCGAGTTCCGACCCAATATTTTGCGATTTGGCGTTGTCTCAAATGACAATGTCAGTATTGATGGATATATACCCATAGAAACACTGACCGTCAAAATCAACGGTCAGAATGTTCCAATAGTGGACTCAGCCTTCCAGGTTGATGTTTCCACGCTTAATAGTAAATAGTTAGTACATTTTAAACACCAGGCAGTTAGCTTTCGAGCTTCTGCCTGTTTTTTTATTCAATTTATAATTAACTTCTCCTATTAATTAAGTCTTTTAATAGACAAAGGCTACAACTAACACTTCAGACCTAGTCTGAAGTGTTCAATTTGTCTAAATTTAGGCAAAAATACAACGCCACCAGCTATTGACAAATTACGTATTTTTTGTTAGAATGAGTAGTTATATTAAACATATGAAAATAGCCTTAATCGGACAAAAAGGTATTCCAGCCAAACAGGGTGGAATCGAAAAACACGTTGAAGAACTAAGCATTAGACTAGCTGAGGCTGGTTTTGACGTATCTGTCTATAGTCGCCCTCATTATTCTGGTAAAAATATTAAAACTTATAAAAATGTTAAGCTAATATATTTACCATCTCTTAATACCAAAACTCTAGATGCTATTAGCCACACCCTAATTTCTACCATTCATGCTTTGTTCCAAAATTATGACATCATCCATTATCATGGCGTTGGCCCTTCCCTACTATCTTGGCTACCTAGAATTTTAAAGCCGAATACCAAAGTAGTTGCTACTTTTCATTGTTTGGACAGAAAACACCAAAAATGGAATTGGTTTGCCAGACTTATGCTAGCTATGGGTGAGAGATCGGCTTGTTACTTCCCCCATCAAACTATTACGGTTTCTAAAACCTTAAAAAAATATTGTGAATACAGATTTGATAAAACCACCAATTATATTCCGAATGGTGTTAGTTTAAATCAAGATGAAGCTAATTTAAATATCTTAAAACAATATAATTTAGAAAAAGATAGTTATATTTTTACCGCCTCTCGATTAGTTAGACATAAAGGTATTCACACTTTAATTGAAGCTTACAATAAAATTCAAACTACCAAAAAATTAGTTATTGCTGGTGAAGGCGCTAATACTTACGAGTACGTCAAAGAATTAAAACAACTAGCAGCTGGTAACAAAAATATAATTTTTGTTGGCGAACAAATAAATGGTAATTTAAAAGCTTTATTTGCCAATGCTTATTTATTCATCCAACCATCAGAAGCTGAAGGCCTATCGATTGCCTTACTAGAAGCTATCAGCTACAACTTGCCAGTTATTATTTCTGACATTGAAGAGAACAAAGAAGTAGCTGGTAACCGAACGACCAGTTTTAAAAATAAAAATGCTAACGACTTAGCTAAAAAAATAGATTTTGCTATTAATAATTATAAGCAAATAAAAATTAATACCGAACTCGCCAAAAAAGCTGTTGACAAAGAATACGATTGGAATAATATAGTTAATCAAACCATTGGCTTATACAAACAACCATTTAAATCTGTTTATAAACCAAGGCTAGCCAAATAAAAAACACCGACACAAGTTGGTGTTTTTTGATCCATTAATTGACAATATTAAATTAATACTGTAATTTAATTTTGTACTGGCACCTTAACAAGATGGAGAAAGAATCATGCAACTCTATATAATACCAGCAATATTTACATTGGTGAGTATACTAATGATTAGATTGACTTATCATTTTTTTAACACTAAATCAGATACAAGCCTCATTAGTGTTTGTGTCATCGCCAGCACAGTATTTATCACTGTGAGTTTATTTACACTAGCTTTAGTCACTGTTAGGCTATTTGGAGGTTACCAAGTCCACCAAAGCGATTTAACAATCAATAGTGTTTGTGAAGTACTATATGTGGCTGAGCCACAAATAGTACCTGCAACTAATTTTAAGCCGGAGAGAAAAAATTATCCGACATTAATTAAATTGCCCAACGATGATTTGCGTTTTTTTAGCTTAGACACAGCAATGCCTGTAGGTTTTATTAAAGTATTGCCTGATCACAAACTTCAACAGTTTACGACTACACATTAATAATTCTCTAATCTATCATATTAACATCAAGGAGATTACTAATATGATCTATTTGGGTACAGCACTGTTGTTAATATTTAGTCTTATTTTTTTTGGTCACTCAGTCTATTTAGTAGAATATCATGATGAAGGGGAAAAAGGAGCTGGTATGTTTGTCAGCTCAATAATTGGCCTATTATCTGGTATAGCCTTAGTAAGTGTGCTAACAGCAAACAGTTTTGTGGGCTACGCTGCTAGTGACAGCCAACTACCAATTAACGGCTTATGTGAAGTACTTTATTCTGATACTACAACTACTTATATTGGCAAAGAAAAAATTGAAGAAGTAATATATCCAACTTTAATAAAATTACCAGATAATCAATTTAGACTATTCAACTTGAAAGAAAAAATAGAACCTGGGTTTTTTAAAGTATCAAATGATTATAATTTAGTACCACTTCAAAGATTAATCGAACCAGAAATTAAAAAAACTGAATAGTATAAAATTCTATTTTTGATATAAACTCACAACACCAATTAAATATGATTGGTGTTTTTTTATTTTACAAATAATATTGTTCAGTTATCCAAAATTATGTTATAATTTAATTATCTATTACAAATACCCATGCTAAAATGATCAATCAAAAAGATTTAGAAGATATTCTTCTACAGAATAAGATCTTAGATCAAAAACAATTAAAAAAATATCAGGAAACAATTAGAAAATCTCCTACCACCTTAGAAGATTTGATTACCGAAGAAAAAATAATTTCTCCAGCTTTGCTTTATGAAATGGCCGCCAAATTTTATAAGCTGCCATTTATTCATCTAAAGGACAAGACAATCCGCAAAGATATTTTATTTTTAATCCCCGAAATCACCGCCAGATCACACCAAACCATTGCCTTCGACAAAACCAATGAGGATTTGATGATTGCTACTCTCGATATATCTAATATCGAACTTTTTGATTTTTTAGCCAAAAAAACTCAACTAAATATCAAGCTCCATATTACCACCCCCGAAGATATTAATGACACTTTAAAAATATATCACAAGGGCTTAAATGCTGAAATTAAAGAATTGGGCGAAGAAGAAAAAGATAAAACTGGTAAACCACAAGAATTAAAAAATCTAGCTCAGGATCTACCGATTGTTAGAGTGGTAGATACATTGCTAGAATACGCTATTTTAGAAAAAGCTTCGGATATTCATATTGAACCATCCGAAAAAGAAGTTGGGGTACGTTATCGAGTTGATGGTATTTTGCGCAAAGTAATGACCCTGCCAAAATCTACACATGCTGGTGTAGTCGCTAGACTTAAAATTTTATCAAACCTCAAATTAGATGAGCATCGATTACCACAAGATGGCCGATTTAAAATTAAAACCAAGGAATTCAAAGTGGCTTTTCGTATTTCTATTATTCCCACCTTTGATGGTGAAAAAGTCGTTATGCGTTTATTGCCAGATGAAGCTCAGCAATTAACTATTGAACAACTAGGCTTTGGCGCAGAATCTCTAAAACTAGTCCAAAGAAATATTGAAAAGCCTCATGGCATGATCCTAGTAACCGGTCCAACTGGTAGTGGTAAAACTACCACTCTTTATACTATTCTAGGCGCGCTTAACAAGCCAGAAGTAAATATCTCTACTATTGAAGACCCCATTGAATACAAAATGAAAGGCATTAATCAAAGCCAAATCCAACCAAAAATCGGCTTTACTTTTGCTGCTGGCTTAAGAGCTTTTTTACGTCAAGATCCAGACATTATCATGGTCGGAGAAATTCGTGATACCGAAACTGCCGAGATATCTATCAATGCAGCTATGACTGGTCATTTG
The DNA here is from genome assembly GCA_002773855.1 of Candidatus Buchananbacteria bacterium CG10_big_fil_rev_8_21_14_0_10_33_19. Taxonomy (GTDB): domain Bacteria; phylum Patescibacteriota; class Patescibacteriia; order 2-01-FULL-39-33; family 2-01-FULL-39-33; genus 2-01-FULL-39-33. The sequence goes on from PEZY01000005.1 coordinate 46,299, forward strand.
GTCTTATCTACTCTTCATACTAACGATGCGGTCACAGCTATCCCCCGTTTTATTGATATGAAAATACCAACTTTTTTGATTGCCTCAACAATTAACATTATTATTGCTCAAAGATTAGTTAGAAAAGTCTGTAAAAATTGTATTGAAAGTTATAGTTTAGACAAAGCCACTATTGCTCAATTGCAACAACAATTTAATTTAGAAAAATTAGAAAAATACTTAATTGATCACGGTCATATGACCAAAAAACAAAACATCAACTCAATGTTATTTTACCGTGGTAAGGGTTGTAATCAATGTGATAATAGTGGCTATAAAGGCCGCTTGGGCATCTACGAAACTCTAGAGGTAACCGAAAAAATGTCTGAATTAATTTTACGAAACGCTTCCCGAGATGAGCTAGAAAAATTAGCCATCGAAGAAGGGATGATGACTTTACTGCAAGATGGTTTTATTAAAGCTAAAAATGGCTTAACCAGCCTAGAAGAAGTCTTAAGAGTGACCCAAGAATAATAAAAATTATGAGAATAAAACTATTTAAAAAAATTTCATCAACTAATAAAATTTTCTTACTGCAAAATCTTTCAGTGATGATTAGAGCTGGCGTACCTCTAGCCGATGCTCTCAGTACTCTAGCCGATCAAACAAAAAATAAAAAATTAAAAGAAATTCTTTTTGATGTCCAAAATAAAATCAAAGAAGGCAAAACCTTTAGTGAAGGACTGGAACCATACCAAGAAAACTTTGGTGAAATGTTTATTAATATGATTAAAGCTGGTGAAACTTCTGGTCAACTAGATAGTGTTATTAAAGAGCTCCATGAGCAAACCAATAAAGACCACAAATTAATGTCTAAAGTTAGAAATGCTCTAACATATCCAATTATTATTATTACAGCTATGTTTGGTATTGGTACTTTTATGATGGTTTTTGTACTGCCTAACATTACCAATCTATTTACCGAATTAGAGGTCCAACTACCATTACCAACTAGGATTTTAATTGCCGTTAGTAACTTTGTACAAGCTAATGGCCTATACTTGGTAATATTTATATTTATTGCCGTTGCCACTTTCATTAAAATAATCAGAACAAAGAAAGGTAAATATATTTTTGATAGTATTTTAATAAAAATACCAGTCATATCTGGTATTATAAAAAAAATTAACCTAGCTAGAGCCTCCAGAAGTCTAAGTTCATTAATTAAAACGGATATCACTATCATTGAAACATTACAAATCACCTCTCGAGTCCTAGGCAACTCTCTTTATAAAAAAGCCCTCACAGAGTCTGCTGAACAAGTAAAAAAAGGCAACAAGATGGCTGATGTATTTAAAAATTATCCAAATATATTTCCACCAAATATCATTCAGATGGTATCTGTTGGCGAAGAAACTGGATCGCTAGATGAAGTCTTAGAAAATTTAGCTGTCTTTTATGAAGAGGAAGTTTACAGCACTATGGATAATTTACCAGTTATTATTGAGCCAGTTTTAATGATTTTAATTGGTATTGCTGTTGGTGGAATTGCTCTAGCTATTATGATGCCAATGCAAACATTAACCGAAACTATTTAATAATGATAGCTACAAAAAACAAACAAAACTCGGGTTTCAGCTTAATAGAAATACTGGGCGTTATTACAGTTATTAGCATTATTGCTCTAGTTATACTGCCAGTGTACACCAAAATTAAACCCACACTTAATCTAAATACGGAAACCAGGGACATGGCCTCAGATTTACGATTGGCTCAGCAATTATCTGTTACCGAACAAATCAATTACGCTGTGGTTTTTGATCAAAATGCTAATCAATATTCAATTATTAATACTGATACCAGTGAAATCATAAAAACTAAAAACATTAATCCAGCTATATCAATTAATTCTATTAATGATCTAACAGATAATACGGCTATATTTAACGTCACTGGTGCGGCTACCGAAAATGGCTCTATTGTTTTAATAAATAGCAATAATTCAATCAGCACTATATCCATTAAACCATCAGGCTATGTTAAAATTGAACAATAAGGGCATCACCCTACTTGAAGCAATGATTACAATCTTAGTTATAATGATTGGAATTTTATCGCTGGCAAAAATATTTCCTATCGCTTTTAAAATCGATAAAACTTCCGAACAAGCCACTGTAGCAGCAAACTTAGCTCAATCTGGTTTAGAAAATTTATTTTATTTAGATTACGATAATTTAACTGTTGGTACTATGGAAGTAAAAAATCGATTATCTAATGATCCCAGTGATCAATTTTATAACTACCAAAGAGAAATTTTAGTGGAGTATGTTGACGAAACTTTACAAACATCAATAACTGATACCGGCCTAAAAAAATTAACGGTCAATATTTATTGGTATAACCAAGCCTTAAAAATCGAAAAAAATACTCAAGTTATATCACTAATTAGTAAAAAATAATGCCAAAAATTAAATATAATAAAAATGGCTTCTCTTTAATTGAAGTTGTTATGGTTATCAGTATTTCAGTAGTACTATTCTTAGTAGTAGCTATGGTTTATTATATCAGTCAAACTACCTACCAAAAAACTGACACTAGAGCTGAAATTACTCAAAATGGCAGAGTAATACTAGACAGGATTATCAGAGAACTTAGACAATCTCAAGCCATAATCACCACTCTCCCAGCTGACAACTCAAATCCAGACACTATACCATCAGAAATAAAATTTTTAGACGGTCACGACAGCAGTCAAATATTGTACATTAGATATTATTTAGATGGTCAAGATATTAAAAGAGAATATTCTAGATATTATTTTGCCTCCGATCCCAATACTTATGTTTATATATCAGATATCGACCAATTTGGTAATAACCCAATTCAAGAAATAGTTGAAGATAAAATAGTTGGTGAATATGCTAGCGATTTAGAATTCTGGGGCAATGGCTTAATTAACATAAATTTATATCTAATAAAAAATTCAGAAACTATAATAATAAATACATCTATTTATGGCCGAAATCTTTAAAAAAATAATATCCAAATCAAAAAAAGAAAATGGCTTTATTTTAGTAACCACTATACTAGTAATGTCTTTAATGCTAGTTACTGCGATTTATGTTGTAAATTTTACTATCACAGAAATGAAGATATCCAACAGCCAAGCTGTCGCTGCTAAAACATATTACCTAGCTGAGGCTGGAGTCAATGAATTGATTTGGAAAATTCAAAATAACTCAGCTACTGGCGAAGCTTTCCTAAACGGAACACTTAATTCATCAAATGACATTATTCGAAATGAAGTTTTTGGTGATAGCAATGCCAGTTATCAGGTATCCGCTATTAATACTGTGCCAGCCGAAGCTTGGATCATTGCTACTTCTACTTATCAAATTGCGGGCAAAACCTCTAGACGAGTTGTTAAATATTATATCACTCAAGCTACTGGTGATGGTTCAAACTGGAATTACACTGTCTTTGCTGGCGGTAAAGGGGCCCAACAAAATGGTAATTTTACCTTTACAGGCTCTGGATTAGTATTAGTTTCTAACGGTGGGCGATTACACGCCAATCAAAATTTAAAAGTTCAGGGCGCTGAAATTATAGTTAATGATGGCACTATTTCAGCTAGCAATAACATTCTAAAGGTTTCTGGTGGTAAAATAACTTTAAACAATAGCACTCAAAGCGCCCCAACTTCCACTATTGATGTCTTACCAATTGATTTCGACTCAGATAGTCCAACCTCATGGAAAAATCGAGCCACAATTACCTATACCAAAGATCAATTTAAAAACCTGCCCAACAATACTACTTTAAATGGCATTATTTATGTTAGTGGTGACGCCGAAATTATTGGTAAAAATATGACTATCAACGGTGTATTAGTCGCTGACGAAATTAAAATTACCAGCTCTGGTCAAACTATAACTGTCAATGCTGATCCAGTTTATGGTGGTGGCTTGCTGTCCGAAGGTGACCTTAAATTTACGACATCTGGTGGTGCTGTAAATGTTAATGGATTAATTTATTCTAGTGATGATTTAAAGATTACCAGCTCTGGAACCAACTTTGTAATCAATGGTGGCATGGCCGGCTTTGATGCTACTGTCACTGCTAGTGGTGGAGCCATCACTCTTAATTTTGCTCCAGAAAATTTTGAAAATGTCATTGACCCAACCAACAACACTAATCCACCAGTGATCCAAATAGACCACTGGGAAGAACAATACTAAAATTTATATTATATCAAATATTTGCTATAATTATAGCAATAAATACAAATAAATAAATGTCTTTTTTAAACACAACTGAAGTCGCTTTTGGCTTAGATATATCAGATAGAAATCTACGTATGATTCAGTTAGAAAAAAAATCAAAGAAAATTAAAGTGCAGCTATACAGTGAGGTAAAATTACCACCTGATTGTATTATTAGCGGAGAAATCAAACAACCTAAAGTCTTTTTAGATTCTCTTAACAAAATGATTAAAACTAAAGTTGGGCGTGGCAAACTAAGCGACGAAGTTATTAGTGTTTTACCAGAAGAAAAAACTTTTTTTAAAATCATAAATATGCCTTTGGTTTCTGACGAAGAAATCATTGATAAAATCAAAGAAGTATTACCACAAGATATCCCTGTTGATTTTAATGATGTCTATATGGACTATCAAATAATGGAAAAAACCGACAAGGGTTTAGTAGTGCTGGTTGGCATTTCACCTAAAAACATAATTGAATCTTATGTTGATATACTAGCCAAGGCTAATTTAATACCAACAGTTCTAGAGATAGAATCAGCGCCAATTTCCAGATTATTATTAGAACAAGCCACCAACCAAACTCCACAAATTATCATAGACATTGGTGCTCAAAGAACTGGTTTATTTTTACACGATAAGACCATCAAATTTACAGTTAGTCTACCTATTTCTGGTAATAACATTACGAAACACATTGTAGATACTCTAGAAATGAAATGGGATGAAGCCGAAAAAGCTAAAATAGTTTGTGGGCTCGATAAAACAAAATGCCATGGCGCCTTACTAGAAATATTTTCTGATGTTATAAATGAATTGAATACCAGAATAACCAAAGCAATCAACTTCTACTATTATAATTTTCCAGATTCTAAAAAAATTGAAAGAATCGTACTCTGTGGTGGTGGTGCCAACTTTATCGACATAGCTCCAGTACTTGAAAGTAAACTCAAAATACCAGTAGTAGTTAGCAACCCCTGGGAAATAATAGAAAATCCCAATACATCTTTTTTTAATGACCAAAGATCACAATCCTTTATTACTGCTCTAGGGCTAGGACTTAGAGGTCTAAGACCAGATACATTTTTATGATAACCATTAATCTACTATCCCCCAGTCAAAAAAGGGAGCTAAAAATCAAAAGAGTCTACGTGGCTGTTAAGGAGCTTATCATTTTAGTTTTACTTTTTACTTTAATTATTGCCATATTATTACTAATCTCTAAGTATGTTTTAGACAATAGTTTAGCTAGATTAATCGAGAGAAACGCCTACAGCATTGCTGAGAATAGGGAGGTAATCAATAAAATTAATACCCTTAACTCAAAGATAATAACCGTAGATAAAATACAAAAGGATTTTAAAAAATGGTCAAATTTCTTTATTATAATATCTGAAATTACCCCCAATAATATTTCATATGACCTAGTAAAAATAAGTTACCAAGATAAATCCATAGAAATAAAAGGCGTGGCTAAAAACAGAGGAGACTTAACAAAATTAAAAGACAATTTAATTAGCTCTGGGCTCTTTGAAGATATTAATCTACCACTTAAAGATCTTTTGGCCAAAGATAATAATACTTTTTCGATTACTGCTAAAATAATACTAGATAAAATAAAATAAATATGGTTTTAAGTTATTATAAAAATAGATTCTACATCAATATAGGAGTGATATTATTATTTTTTACTTTCATAACTGCTTTTATAATTTTTCCAGCTCTCAAGGAGATATCAGCTGTTAACCAAGAAATTACTAACGAAAGAATTAAATTAGAAAGAAAATTAGCTCTCGGTTTGAATATTAAAAAAGTCATAAAGGACTTAGATAACATAGAAGAGACTGCTAAAACCTTAGATGACATATTTTTAGAAAAAAATAGTGAACTAAATATAATAAACAATCTAGAATCACTAGCCAATCAACATAACACCAATATAGACATAACTTCTGATTTCGTAAAAAAAGACATTGGACCAAATACAAATGCCATGGAATTAAAAATCATTGCTACCGGCAGTTACAAACAAATACTTAATTTTATCAGTGGAATAGAAAACCAAAAAAATTATTTTAATTTACAGAATATTTCTTTTACTAAAAACAAAAAATCTGACGGCTCCAGTACTGTAGTCGCTCAATTAATTGGCAATGTTTATTTTAAAAAATGAAAAATAAAAAAATAAAAAAAATAAATTTCTTTATACTAATCAGGTATCTCTACCCTATTACTATTATTATTATCATTATTGCCTTGTTTATTTTGATAAGATTTTTATACAACAATGTATATCAAACAATAATTGAAGCCGAATTAATCACTGACCTAAGAAAAGAAATATCTGATCAAAACCTAGAGAAAGATAAATTCGACAAAGTAATAGATGAAATTGAACAAAAAACAAATTCTGAAAAAATTAACACAGCAGATATTAAAGATCCATTTCAAAATTTAATCACTACACCGCCACCAACCATCTAGTAAAATAAAAACCACTATTTCAAAATAGTGGTTTTTATTTTATAGATTAAAGACTTCTCAGCTTAGTAACGGCCGTAATTAATTCTGTCAAAAATATATCAATTTCTTCTTGTGTATTGTATTTACTTAGACTGACTCGCAAACTACTATGTGCTAATTCACTGGGCACACCAATGGCTAATAACACATGAGATGGGTCCAGCGACCCAGCTGAACAAGCTGAGCCAGTAGACAAAGCAATACCTCTTTCAGAAAGCATCAAAACAATATCCTCCCCTTCAGCGCCATCAAAAACAAAGCTAGCATTATTAGGCGATCTTTCTTCCATACCACCAGTCAAAATAGCTCCATCTATAGTTGTTAGTACTCGATTTATTATACAATCCCTTAATTCAATTAAAGATTGATTTATCTGACTGCGCTTAGATTCATTACCAAGCAAATCTATGGCAGCAGTCAAACCAACAATTCCCGGCACATTATAAGTACCAGGTCGAATATTAGCCTGTTGATGACCGCCAAAAACCAATGGCTTAAAAGGAGTATTCTGCCGAATATATATAGCTCCAACACCCTTTGGTCCATAAATTTTATGGCCAGACATAGATAGTAAATCAACTTTTAGATCAGCTACATTACAATTCACAAAATTAATAGCCTGAGTGGCATCAGTATGAAAATATATTTTAGTCTCTCGAGTTTTATTTAATTCTGATATTAATTCCCCAAATTGAGTAATTGGTAAAATAGTCCCTATTTCATTATTAATATACATTATAGACACTAAAACAGTTTCTGGCCTAATAGCTTCCTTTAAGGTTGCCACATCAATCATGCCATTCTTGTCTGGTAGTAAATAAGTTACTTCAACTCCCTGCTTCTCCAGTTCATGGCAAGGCTCTAAGATAGCATCATGTTCTATCTTAGTAGTAATAACATGAAGTTTAGAATCAACATCTTTATTTGATGATTTAATAGCTTCTACAACGCCAAAAATAGCCATGTTATCACTTTCTGTAGCTCCAGAGGTAAAATACACCTCCGATTTACTACAACCCAAAAAATTAGCCAACTTCGCTTGAGATCTGTCCACTACCACCCGATTATCCAAACCAGCATAATGCAGAGAAGAAGCATTGCCATACTCTTCCTGCATATACGGCAACATGGCATCCAAAACCATCGGATCCATTTTAGTAGTTGCCGCATTGTCCAGATATATTCTTTGTATCATAGATATTTAATTAAATAGCCACAACCTCTTTAACGTCTGGTATTTCTTGTTTAATCGTTCTACCGATACCTTCTTGTAAAGTAATCTGAGACATCGGACAGCCAACACAGGCACCACTCAACTGAATTGTCAAAAGTCCAGTTTCAGTATCGAAAGACACAAATTCAACATCACCACCATCCATTTGGATATATGGCCGAATTTTATTTAATTGTTTTTTAATTTTAGCTTCCATAAAATCATTATTAATGAATTTAAATTTAATCCCTACTAATCTAGTTGGTATTTAAATACCGTAACAAATTTAAAGCAATTTGTCAAAGTCTTTACTTATTAACTACCACCATTTTTTTAGGCTGGGCAGTCATTTGTTCATCAGTCACCTCATAATGCGACCAATCTGGATTCCAATCATGAATAGCATTAATTAAGACGTCGTATTTATATTTAAAACTATCACCTCTTTTGGTGCCAACCTCATTAACAATAAATTCATCACTGTCATAACCCTTAATCACTAGCATATGATAAATTGGTCCGGGTGCTCTAAAGTAAGGGTTATTTAATTCCCGACCAGCCAGTGGCACTATTATCAAATTACCCAAACTTAATTCATATTTAATCCGATTAACACTCACGTCATTAATGACTTTAGCTGATAAATTAAAATAATCTTTTAAAACTGCCACAGTTTGGACTACGCTTAAATCAATTTTATAACCATTATTTTTCTCCCAAGCATCTAACTTAACCAGCTCATCTGCCATGATTTTTTCATCCAAAGGTTGATTTAAAAAATATTTAGCTGCTGTCACCATAGAAGCCTCTTCACAGGCTTCTTCATTAAGTTCATTCCAATTGCCAAAAGGTGCTTGCGGTGCGAAGGCCACATCCAATTCTAATTTAGTTGGTATTTCAACGGTTACCGGTGCTGTTACTGGTTCTTTAGTATTAGTATTAGTATTAGTATTAGTATTAGTATTAGTATTGGTATTGGTATTGGTATTAGTCGCATCCGATGTGGCGTTCGTGTTTTCATTAGACACGACATTATTGTTTTCCAAAATATTTTCATCATTAACTGGCAAATCAATATTAATAACTGTAGACTGCTTAGTGCAGCCAGTTAAAAAAAATACCAGGAATAATAACGATAAGAGTCTTAATGACATAATTTATTTTTACTAATTATTTAAATAAATTATAGCAAATTTTAGGAATATTGGTAGATATTGATAAATAATCAATAATAACTTAAGATTAACTTACAAAATACATTGGATTTGCACTTTTAAAACCAACGGAGACTACCGACATGGCTCAATCGAGAAATCGGATGAATGTGCCTATTTCAACGGCTTATTTTGTTGAACAGCTCCATAATCACTGGATTGATTTAATTAGACGAGAGATTTGGATCCATGGAATAGATATGAATACCGATAGTTATGAAGGTGTTGAACCTGGCGTTGAATATATGATGGCTACCAAGGTTATAAAAAATCTTCATATTCTCAGACATCAATCATCTACTGAACCTGTTATTATTCATTTACATACTTGTGGTGGCCTATGGGAAGAAGGCATGGCTATTTATGATACTATCAAATCTATGCCTTACCATGTCACCATAATTTCCTATACTCATGCTCGCAGTATGTCTTCTCTGATTTTTCAAGCTGGTGATACTAGATTAATGATGCCAAATTCTTATTTTATGTTTCATTTAGGCACAATGGCTTTTTCAGCTGACATGAGGACTTTCCAAAGTAACGCTGATTTTGCCAAAATTAGTAACAAAACTATGGTGGATATTTATGTTGAAAAAGCAATACATGGACCAAAATTTAAAGGCCAGAGTGCAGCTAAAATTAGATCTTTAATTAATAGAGAAATGGAAAAGAAAAGTGATGTTTTCTTAACGCCAGAAAAAGCTATTCAGTGGGGTTTTGCTGATGGTGTTCTCAAAAAATGGCCAAACTAAAACGTCGACCAAGCAATGGTCGACTTTTTTATTTATTGACATTAACAAATAATATAATATAACATAGTAGCAACCCTAGGAGGTACCTTACAATGAAAAATATCCAGGTTCATCCGGTTATTGCTATTACTATTATTCTGCTTAGTTTATTTATCTGCTACGGCATCTATCAAGGTATAGCCATTTTAAATGATGAGGCTTTTTATCGCGGCTTTAATACTGGCACTGAAGTCCAAAAATTATTAGATGATCAAAGACAAAAACAGCCAGGCAAGCCCAGTGATAAAAACAAAACTACCAAAAAAGACGAAATACTGGGAATTTAGCCCAAAACTACCACGCCGAGCAACTATATATAATTATGGGAGATCGGCTTTTTTATTGATCTAAATTTAAGTTATTTTAGAACAAAGCTTGACTTTTTTTACTAAATAAGTTAAAATACTAGTTGTTAATTTATAAGAAATAAGCTAGTTAAATATGGCACACAAGAAAGCTGGTGGTAGTACTAGACTGGGCCGAGATTCTAATGCCCAAAGACTGGGCATTAAATTATACGGTGGCGAAACTGCTAAAAATGGGGCTATTGTCCTTAGACAAAGGGGTAGCAGATATAGACCAGGTAAAAATACCAGAATTGCTAAAGACGATTCTATTTTCGCCATTGGCAGTGGTTTAGTGAAATACACCAAGAAAAAAATTAAAAAATTCAACGGTAAATTAGAGAATGCTCAAATAGTTAGCGTTGAATAAATCTAAAAATAAAAATACTCCGTTTTGCGGAGTATTTTTATTTTTAGAAAATTAATTGATAATTCTTTTTTGTCCGGCTTCAACTAAGCCAATAAATAATGGGTGCGGTTGCAGTGGTCTGGATTTAAATTCTGGATGAAACTGAGTAGCCACAAAAAAAGGATGAATATCTTCTGGTAATTCGATAATTTCTACCAATTGATCATCTGGCGAAGTCCCAGAGACAACCAATCCAGCTTCCTCTAATAGATCTCGATAATCATTATTAAACTCATAACGATGACGATGCCTCTCGACTATTTCTGATTTTCCATACAGTCTTTCCACTATCGATCCTGATTTTAAAATACAAGGATAACTACCTAATCTCATAGTATTACCATATTGTTTTTTGGATAATTTTTCAGCCTGTTCACTCATAATATGAATAACGGGATGTTCCGCCTCCGGTCTAATTTCTGTGGTTGTAGCTCCACCTAAACCACAAATGTGTCTGGCAAATTCAATAGAAGCTAATTGCATACCATAACACAAACCTAAAAACGGAATTTTATTCTCACGAGCATATTGAATAGCCGCAATTTTTCCTTCAATTCCTCGAGAACCAAAGCCACCGGGTACCACCAAGCAATGATAATCTCGCAACTCATCTATTTTTTCGCTATGACCATCATAAGCATCAGAATTAATCCAGTGGATTTCCGGATCTACTCCACTTTGCCAAGCCGCATACTTTAAACTTTCAATCACTGATATATAAACATCAGACAATACGAAATCGCCAGTTTCAAAATATTTACCAACAATACCAATTTTTAAAGTGTCTTTAGTGCTTTTTATTTTTTGAATAAAATTATCCCAATCACTTAAATCAATAGCTCGAGCCTCCAAATTTAACTTCTTTAATATTTTTTCTGACAAACCGTCTCGTTCAAAATTAGCTGGAATTTCATAAACTAAATCAGTATCTGGTGCCGAAATTATCTCTTCTTTGCGAACATTACAAAACATCGCAATTTTTTCCTTTCTTAAATCATCAATTTCTTGATCGGCTCGACATAAAATAAAGTCTGGCTGAATACCAGCGGAATTAAGCATTTTGGCGGCCGTTTGAGTTGGCTTGGTTTTCATTTCACCAATTTTTGATGGCACTGGTAAATATGACACTAAAACCGACAAGACATCTTCTGGATGATTTAACTTCATCATTCTAGCCGCCTCTAGAAATAAAATATTCTGATATTCACCCACTGTGCCGCCAACTTCAATAATAGTAACATCGGCATCATCCTTATCGGCCGCATTTTTTATTCGTCTAATTACCTCCATTGGAATATGTGGCACTACCTCTACGCACTTGCCTTCGTATTCTAGATTTCTTTCTTTTTCTATCACCGAGCGATAAACTCGACCAGTTGTCATATAATTATCACGATGGATATCGATATTTAAAAACCTCTCGTAATTACCAATATCTTGATCAGTTTCATCACCATCACTAGTAACATAAACCTCACCATGTTCAATTGGATTCATGGTGCCAGCATCAACATTAATATAAGGGTCTATTTTTACAGCCGTAACAGCTAAGCCTCTAGCTTGTAAAATTTTACCAATGGAAGCGCTAGCAATACCCTTGCCAACACCGGACATAACACCGCCAATTACAAAAATATATTTTCTTTTTGACATAACTATTTAATTTACCAATTATTAATCTAAAAAAATAGAGGGTTAAACCCCTATTAAAAATAATAAAAATATATGGTACTTAACTATTCATTAACAATAACTGTTATTTCTGACTCTAATCCATGGCTTAAAACAATGAAAACCGAATGCTTACCAAGATCCTTTATCGGCTTTAGCAAATTAATTTGACTACTTTCGATATTAATTCCCCTATCTTTTAACTTATCAACAATCATATCAGCAGAAATCGAAGAATACAATTTGCCATCGTCATTACATTTTCCAATAATTTTTATAACCAAACCTTGCAGTTGTTTGGCTTTTTTTTGAGCTAAAACTAAAGCCTTATTAGCCTGCTTATTATCTTGTTGTTTTATATTTCTAAACTTATTAACATTTTTAACGCTAGCTGGCTCGGCTATTTTTTGAGGAATTAAAAAATTAATAGCATAACCATCCGATACTTCTTTAATATCACCTATTTCACCAATCTTTTTAATTTTTTTAATAAATATAACCTTCATACTAATATTATAATAATCTTGAAACTATTATAGCACTCATTAGTTAATACACACAACAATTATCTACCTCTAATTATATCTATAGCCTTATCCATTTGTGGATCTCTATAAACGTTATAATCATCATCAGATATTTCTACTTCAACATCTGGCGTAATGCCATCGCCTTCTATAGTGTTACCACTAGGCGTAAACCACTTAGCTACAGTTAACTTAATAGAAGAACCATCTTTTAAATTAATTAATTTTTGAACCGAACCCTTACCATAGGTTTGAGTGCCAACAATAGTAGCTTTGTGCAAATCTTGAAGAGCTCCAGCCACAATCTCTGATCCAGAAGCACTACCAGCATTTACCAAAACTACAGTCTTAAATTTATCTAATTTAGCCAACTTATTGGCTCGATGCAAAACCTCTTTGCCATTTCTAATTTTTTCTTTTACTACCACTTCTCCATCAACCCATTCGCCAGCCACATCAATAGCTGACTGCAAATAACCACCCGGATTATAGCGCATATCCAAAATAATTCCAGAGATATTAGGATTTTGAATGATTTCTAACACCGCATCATTAAATAATGGCACTGTTTCAGAATTAAATTGCCTAATTTTTATATAAGCTATATTGTTATCTTTTATTTCAAACTCTAAACTCTTAACTTTAATGGCCTCTCTGGTGATAGTAATTTTTTTAGATTCTTTAATATCATCACGATAAATAGTTAGGACTACATCTGTACCATGTTGGCCTCTAATTAAATTAACTGCCTGAGACAAGCTTAAGCCGTCAGTTTTATCACCATCTATTTCTAAAATTAAATCTTTTGGTCTAAGTCCGGCTTTAAAGGCTGGTGAGTCATCAAGTGGCGCTATAACCGTTAAAATATTATTTCTAATACCAATTTCAGCACCAATACCTTCAAATTTTCCATTTAACTCTTCATTAAAACCATCGGTATTTTCCGGTGTAAAAAATACAGAATGGGGATCACCTAATGATGAAACTACACCAGACAAAGCTCCATAGAAAAGTTGAGTATCAGGAATATCCTTGTCATAAGCTTCTTGTTTAATAATACTCCAAACATCCCAAAATAAATTAAAATCTACATCCTTAGTCAAATAGTCAGGTATAAAGCCATCTTTATCTTTGACTATGCCGGCTGATGTAGTAGTGGCATTTGGACTGATGCCCCTTATAATTTCCTGATTACTAGAAATGGAAACATTACTACCCAATAACAAGCCTAGAGCAAAGGCCGTAATTATAAAAGCAAAGGAAAGCCAAAATGGCACACCTTTCTCTTTGAGCTTGGTGATTGGAAATTTAAAATTTATCATGAAATATTAATATTATTTTATATGTCATAATTGTAACAAATAAATGGCTACAAAACAAAAATAAAAAAATACCGCTGAATTTACATCAACGGTATAATAAAAACTAAAAAATCACTTCTTTGGCTTTTTGCCAATGATTCTTGGTTTTTACACTTTGATAACCATTGGGTCCACCGTTCCAAATACGAACGTAAACCTCAGTGGTCGGTTGTTTTCCTGTTTTTTTGAAATATCTTTGACCGTAAAAATCCAAATAAGCCTTGAACACCTTACAAGACTCTTCCAGTGACATACGATCACTATAAGTAAAAGCCTTATAACCCAATATTCGATTAACGTCATCAATAGCTTGTTTTTGGATATGCAGTGGTCCAATGGACCGGCCGTCATCACCTATTAAATTTTTACCGCTATCTGATTCGATTATATAGCTAGCATCCAATGCCAGCTCAATCTCCGGATCGAGAGTAGTAACACCAAACAACTTAAATAGTTTATCGGTCAAAAAAGAATCACTCAAAAAATTATTTTTATTTTCATTATCACTTGGATAATTACTCGATTGCTCACGCTGATCACCAGACATGGCCATCGAATATGGATTTAATGCTAACAATAAAATTAAAGTAATTCCATAGACTAAAAAAATTTTTCTTTTGAATGTATTAATGTACAACTTATTTCCTCCTGTTGTTCTTTTAATTAATTCCCAACAAAGACATTGAGAACTAATAAGATATTATCACATTTTAATAATCTTGTCAACTATTAAAATAACCATAAATATGTAATAATATATTAAAATAAAATTATAATATAACTTACTAGATGGAAAAGTATAAAATATCAGGAAGTCATCAATTATCAGGAGAAATCAAAGTAGCCGGTGCTAAAAATTCTGCTCTCAAAATACTAGCCGCTTCTATTTTATCCAATGAGACTTGCCAGATCACCAATATACCAAAAATAGAAGACATCAAAAGAATGACCGAAATTTTAGAAAGCCTGGGCGCTAAAATAACTTGGCATGACTCAACACTAGAAATTAATCCAAGCAAAATAACTAAGTCAACACCAGATTCAGATTTAGTCAAAAAACTAAGATCTTCCATAATGCTAGCCGGACCACTACTAGCTAAATTCGGCGAAGTTACTATGAGTCATCCCGGTGGCTGTATTATTGGCAAACGACCAGTTGACTTGTTTATGTCTGGCTTTAAAGCTATGGGCGCTGAAATACTCGACCACGGTGAATCTTTCACTATTAAAGCGAAGAAATTAAAAGGCGCTAAAATAGTTTTACCCAAAATTTCAGTCACTGTCACTGAAAGTTTAATGATGACTGCTTGTTTAGCAGAGGGCACTACAACTATCATTAATGCTGCCATGGAACCAGAAATACCGGCCCTAGCAGATTATTTAAATAAATGTGGGGCTAAAATTACTGGCGCTGGTACACCACAAATAACTATTACTGGAGTCGATAAATTATCAGCTGGAACCTATGAACTAATCCCCGATAGAATTGAAGCTGGATCTTTTGTAATGCTAGGATTAGCCACCAACAGCAAAATAAAAATTAGTAACTGTAATCCGGCACATTTAGAAACAGTATTAACAATTTTAAAAAATTCTGGTGCTGATTTAGAGATTGGACCTGACTACATAATTACCAAAACCAGTCATTTACATGGTACTGATATTCAAACTCATGAATATCCTGGTTTTCCCACAGATCTTCAGGCACCCTTTACGGTTTTAATGACCCAAACTAATGGTCGTAGCTTAATTCATGAAACAATATTTGAAGGTCGCTTATTTTATACTGATAAATTAAATACTATGGGAGCTGATATAATAATGTGCGACCCGCATAGAGTAATTGTTAACGGCAAAACAAAACTCTACGGTAAAAAATTAGAGAGCCCCGATTTACGAGCTGGCATGGCTTTAATTATAGCTGGCTTATGTGCTCAAGGTGAGACTATAATAGACAATATATATCAAATAGAAAGAGGTTATGAAGATATAGTTTCCAGATTAAAAAATATTGGTGCTCAAATTGAAAAAATAAACGAATAACAATGTCAAAAACTGACAGCAAGTATAAAAATATAAAGCTAACCACCGCTGAAAATATTATCTTTAGACGCTTAGTCTATATTTCTTTTATTACAGTATTTTTAATTGTCGTCCCACTGGTACTTTTGTATACCCAGGGCTATCGCTATAACTTCAAACGAGGTAAAGTGCAAAAAACTGGCATTTTTATAGTTAGCTCCATACCCAAAAAAGCTGATGTTTATTTAAATGGTAAATTAATAATTGGTGACCAAACACCATCTCGAATAGAAAAATTGCTACCAGCTGATTACGAAATTAAATTAACCAAAGACGGTTATCATGATTGGACCAAAAAATTACAAATATACGAAAATTCCACTACTTTTGCTGAAGATGTTATACTCTGGAAAAATAATTTACCAATTCAAATAGCCGAACATAACATTATAAGCTGGCTAACATCTCCAGATAATAAAAAATCGACGTTCTTAACCAGTGATAGAAATATTATTTCTTTTAATTTCGACAATAAAGAAACCCATACAATTTATCAAGCTAATGAATACGCTAATCCTCAAATTTTAGAATGGTCTAACACTAGCAAAAAAATATTAATCAAATCTAACAATAATTACCTAGCTATCGACACCGAAAGATATTACCTTCAACCAGTGAAAATTAGCAACGATAATTATCAATCAATTAAATGGAGCCTGAATAACGATAATTCATTGTATGCTTTAAATGCATCTGGAGTCTGGAAAATTGACCTATTCACTGGTGATAAAAAATTAATTTTTAATAAATCAATATCTGATTTTATTATTAACAATGATTTCATTTATTATTATTATAAAGATATCATATACAAACAAAAAATATCTGATACTAACCCAGAAATAATTGATGGAGTAAAATGTCAAGATTGTAAATTTCTAAACCATGATTTTTCTAAATTAATACTAGCCAATATAAAATCTCAAGAATTTTTTATAATTGACCCAGAGCTAAAAAATAAAACTATCAAAAGAGAGGCTAAAAACTTTAGTTGGTTAAATCAAAATACCTTACTGTTTTATAATGATTGGGAAATTTGGATATATAATTTAGAAAAAAAAGAACCAGAATTAATCACTAGAATTGGCTCTGGTATCACTGAAGCTCTTTGGCACCACGAAGGTCGCCACATAATATTTACTAGTGAAGACTCTATAAAGATAATCGAATTAGACAATAGAGAGCTTAGAAATATTATCGAACTATTTAAGGGCAAAAATATAAGTCACCTGACAATCAATAACAAGGGCGATAATATTTATTTTACTACGATTATCCAAGATCATGAATATACCATGGAGTTGAATATTAAATAATCTTGTGCTAATATTGTCATTACAGTAGGACTTTAAAACTCAAAATGAGACATAACAATGAATACACTTAATATTCCCAGTTGGGATGATATTTTCATGTCTATGGCTTATTTAGTTGCTGCTAGGAGCAAGGACCAAAGCACCCACACCACATTGGAGCGGTAATTATTGGCCCTGATAAAGAAGTGCGATCCACCGGCTATAACAGTTTTCCTCGTAACATTAATGATAATAATCCAGACAGACAAATACGACCAGAAAAATATTTCTGGTTTGAGCACGCCGAAAGAAATTCAATCTACAATGTCACCAGATTTGGTGCCTCACTTAAAGATTGCACTATGTACACTAATGGCATTCCCTGTATGGATTGTGCTCGAGGGATTGTACAGAGTGGGATTATTGAAGTAGTAGTTGATAAATCATGGGACAATCAAAATAAATATATCTGGCTAGAGCAAGCCAACAAGACTAAGCAGTTATTTAAAGAAGTTGGAGTTAAATTAAGATTTTGGAAGGGAGAATTAATATCAATCAAAAAATTCAACCGTGGTGAATTCATTAACTAACACAAAAGCACGAAATAAATCGTGCTTTTTTTAATTTTATAAAACTATAATTTATTTTTTATTTTCTCCAAAATTTCTTCTGCCTCACCAACGCCATAATCTCTACTCAACCAATGTTTTAAGCCATCACTTTCATGTCTAGGTATAATATGCCAGTGTGCATGAAACACCATCTGTCCAGCCACTCGACCATTATTTAAGTTTAAATTAAATCCACTAGCGCCAGTACCATTAACAATAGCTGGGGCAATTTTTTTAATAACCATTAACACTTTGGTTAATATATCATCTGGTAAATCTAAAAATGTTTCATGATGTTTTTTGGGAATAATAATAGTATGGCCACTATTAACCGGTGTATGATCTAAAAAAGCCAAAAAATTATCATCCTCATAAACTTTATAACTTGGCACTTCTCCTTTGACTATTTTACAAAAAATACAATCATCCATATAGTTAACAACTTATTAATTAAAAAATTACCTATACTGCCAAACCAAATTCTGACCAAAAATATTTGGTTTACCCAGCAGGTTACTAATATAGTTTAATTTTGAATTATTTAAAGAATTATAATCAATAACTATAAAACAAGACTTAGTCCTAGTAATATCTAAAGCTTCATCTATCAAACTTAATGACGGATTGCCTATAAATCTTTTTAGAATATCTACTCTCTGATCTTGATTGTAATTAAAATCACTGGGGAAATTACCAGCCACTACCTCTTTAGCTGAATAAGACTCTAAAGCCAAGAGTGACCAAGTATTAGCTAAAACACAATAATTACTTGGCTGATCGTTACCTATTTGATCCCAGATATATTTCATCGATGCTGTATCATATTCTGTCACTGCTGCCTCTAATACTGGTCCTGAAGCATAAGTTAAAATACCTATAAAACTCATAGCAACAATAATCAAAACCGCATACAGGCGATTATTAGAGAAAATATAAACCCAATAAGCTAGTACATAAATCAACAATAAAACAATAAATATACTCATGCGCCTAGCCAAAGAATGAAGGCCATCCAAAAATAACCAAGAACTTAAATAATTTATAAAAAATATAAAAATCAGGCTGATTAAATAAACGTTAGTCTTTATTCTTTCTCTTAAAATCTTAAAGCCAACATAACAACAAATAAAAACAAAAATTAAACTAACCATTAGTGACAATATATACCAATATTTTATTTCTAGTGGCAAAAAACTACCTTTATCAAAAAATAAAAAATTACCCTTTATAAAAACCTCCCTTAAAATCTCACCTATGTGAAAATTTCTTTTGAAAGTAGAAAAACCAGATAACACCTCTCCTAAAAATATCGTAAAACTCAAAATAAAAAAAACTAAGTATTTTTTAATAGGGCTCAAATTAAAAGCTAATAGCCACAAAAAAGCAATAAGCAACATTGCAAATGATAAAGAGTAACCAAAATAAGAAAGAGCTGTTAAAAAAACTATAAAAGCTAACACTAATTTTTCTCTACTTTTAAAGTAAGACAAATAACAACTGACTAAAAATAAAAAATATAAGGCCGAAAAACTAATAGGCAGAGTTTGCGACCCATAATATTGCAAAAGATAAAAAACCAAAGTTAAAGCAGACACTAAAAGGCCAAATTTTCTTTTATTTTTAAATTGAAAAGCTAAAGAAAAACTAATTAGTGGTAAAAATAACGACCATAAAACTATAATAAAATATTTATCTAAACTAAAAATATCTATCTTAAAAACCTTAGACACAATAGATACTAAAGACCATTGAAAACCATAAGATATCTTAGGACCAGCTATTAAAGCTCTGGGGATATTAAGACCAAAGATATTTTGATACCAAATATTATCTGACAATAATGTCGGTTGATAGTCTATACCAGCTAGTATCCTGTTTTCTGAACCAATATGTCGCCACCTATCACCACCAAAACCCTCTGAATAAGTCAATAAGTAAGTATGCATCAAAAACGAAGTGGCAATAATTGCAACCATAATCAACCAAACTTTTTGTTTGGAAAAAACCAAAGAAAAAACTATAATTAACAATAAAAACACCACTACCAAATATTCTAGGGGCAAAATTTGCCAAGGACTAGTCAAATAGCTACCAGTCTTATAGGAAACCACAATCGCCAACCCAAGTATCACTAATAACGCAAATACTATAAAAACTAAATTACTAATTTTCCATAGACCATCATTATTGCCTAAATAAATTTTATGACCGGGCTCAATATTATTAAAAAAATATGACCAACAAAATAAAATTAGACTAGTAATACCCAAAGCTAATGATAGTGTAAAATTATTAAAGATAAACCAACTGGTAAAAATATTAACTATAAAGCCAAGAAAAAAAATATTAAAAAAAACACCTAATAATTTTATATATAAATTAGGTAATGGGAAAATTTTAGACAATATTACATTTGAAAAAACACTTAAAGAAACAAACCAAGTAAAAAATAAAGTAACGATGAATATTGACATCCAGCCTATTTGTAATCCAAAATATATAGCGATGACTGAAAATAAATTTAAACTCAAGATAATTAAATTAATCATAATTTAAATACTAAATAAATTTTTGGCATTATCTGTAGTTATAATAGCCACTTCATCAAAAGTTATTTTTTTTAATTCAGCTACTTTTTGAGCTACAAATTTAACATAATATGGCTCATTTCTCTGTCCTCTATGCGGTTCTGGCGTTAAAAATGGTGAATCGGTTTCAATTAATATTTTATCAAGTGGCACGGCTCTAACTACTTCCTGAACATCTTCGGACTTTTTCTTAAAAGTAATTATCCCAGTAAACCCAACATAAAATCCTAGATTTACAAATTTACTAGCTTGATTTAAATTACCGCCAAAACAATGTATTACACCATGATGATGTCTGGTATCACTTAAAATTTCCAACATATCATCATAAGCGCCATATGGATCATCTTTGTGTCCTCGACAATGCATAACCAGCGGTAAATTTAATTCTTGAGATAACTTTATAAATTTTTTAAAAACTTCTTTTTGTAAGTTTTTCTTACTAAGTGAATCACTATCATTATCATTGAAATAAAAGTAATCCAAACCAACTTCTCCCAATCCAACCACTTTATCCGATGACTTAGCTAAATCTCTATATTTATTATAATCAAATTCTTCTTTCGGAGTTACCACTTCTGTTTTTTGACCATCTACAATAACACTTTCAACTACATCATCTACTACATGAATCGGATGAAGTCCAACTACTGCATAGACACCACGTCCATAGTCTCTAGTCAATTCAATTGTTTTGCTGGAAGTTTTAAAATCTGAACCAATATTTATCAACCAAGTATTGTTTACTAAACAATGGTCAATAACACTCTTAAAATCTTTTCTATAAACATCAAAATTTACATGAGAATGTGAATCTATTAACATATTAAGATATAAAATTACTCAATAATTGCGTCACTAGCACCAATAAATGAGCTACTTTAGAATCATTTAATGAATTAACCAGCCAAGGGACACTAGTAATAAATTTAGCCATAATAAAAACGGTCATACCAGTGATAATAATCCCCTCGAAAAACCCCAAGATAGCGCCACCAAAACGATTTATTGATTTAAAAAACGGTATAATTGATATTAAATTAAAAGCTTTATTCACAAACCAAAATATTAAAGCTATTAGTCTATTAACCACTAAAAATATAGCCATAAAAGTTATTGTCTTAGCTATTCCCTCATGACCCAATAAATAAGGGTTTATAAATCCAGAAAGTGTAAGAAAATAACTACTCGCCACCCAAGTTCCAATAATAATACCAACCAACGAACCAATAACTGCTATCAAACCCATAATAAAACCAAGCATCACAAAACCAGCAACTAACACAACCAAAATTACATCTACTAAAGTGAAAAGCATGAATTCAACTTAAATATTTTAGATTAATAATAATCTTAATAAAAAAATTATTTTTCTAGTCTGGGAAATAATGGTTGAGGCTTTTCAACTTTTTGACCCGACTCTAATCCGCCCCAATCCACTAATTCTTTAAATGATTTATTTTTCCAATCAGCTTGATTTAAATATCCAAAAATCTTTTCTGAAACTTCAGGCATAACTGGATAAACCATCAAGGCTAAATGTCTTACACTCTCTAGTAAATTATATAATACTTTATTTAATTGATCTTTGTCTTCTTTGGCTAACTGCCAAGGCTTTTGCCTTTCGACATAACCATCAGCGAAGGAATTTAATTTCCTAATAATTTCTATAACGTCATCTATTTGAAATCTTTTCATAGCATCTTCATATTGATGCCAAATACCAGCTACTTCATCAGAAAATTCAAAATCTTTTACTGGCACAATGCTATCTAAATATTTTTCCACCATAGACAGTACTCTTGATGTTAAATTACCTATACCATTAGCCAAATCTGAATTATACTGAATAACAAAATTTCCAGCCTTAACATCACCGTCAGCTCCAAATGGAAATTGAGAAAGCAACAAATACCTAACTGCGTCAGAACCAAATTCATCTACCAAAACATCTGGATCAATCACATTACCCAAACTCTTGCTCATTTTTTCACCATCAATAGTAAAGAATCCATGAGCAAAAACTACTTCTGGCAATGGCAAACCAGCGGCTAGTAGCATAGCCGGCCAGTACAGTGCATGAAATTTAATAATATCTTTGGCCATCAAATGAATATTAGCTGGCCAAAATTTATTAAAGGTCTTGTCATCACTACCGTAGCCAATACCAGTAATATAATTCTGCAGTGCCTCTACCCATACATAAGTAACTTGATTTTCACTGAAAGGTATTTTAATCCCCCATTTTACACTTTCACGAGAAATAGAAAAATCATCCATCCCCTGTTTAATCAAACCCAAAACTTCATTTTTTTTGTTTTCTGGTAAAATTTTTAACTCGCCATTATTTATTAATTCGGCGATTTTGGGTAAATAATCACTTAACTTAAAAAAATAATTTTTTTCTTTTAGAACTTCCGGCTCTTTTTTGTGGTCTGGACACAAGCCGTTAACTAATTCTTTTTCGGTAATAAATTTTTCACAACCAGTGCAATATAAACCACTATAATCACCTTCGTATACCGCTCCCACCTCTTTTAATTTTGTTAAAAATTTTTCTACACCGGCTTTATGTTGATCTGACGTAGTTCTAATAAAATGATCATTGGATATATTCAATCTATCCCAAATCAACTGAAACTTAGCAGAATTTTCATCACAAAAATCTTGAGGTAGCTTTCCAGCTTGTTCAGCACTAGCAGCCACTTTAGCTCCATGTTCATCAGTGCCAGTTAAAAAAAATACTTCCTCACCTTTCAATCTATGAAATCTAGCCAAAACATCGGCCGCTATGGTTGTATAAGCGTGGCCAATATGTGGTTTATCATTTACATAATAGATTGGCGTTGTAATATAAAATTTGTTCATATATAATTTTAGTTTATTTGCCACTGATCACTACTACAAATTCCCCCTTGGTATTATCTGCCTTAAGACTATTTAATACATTATCTATACTGCCTCTGTATATTGTTTCAAATTTTTTTGTTAATTCCCTGCAAACAACCACCATCCTGTTACCACTCAACAAACCATTAAGACTTTCTAAGGTTTTAATTATTCGATGAGTGGATTCATAAAAAACAATTGTCTCTGAACTGGCCTCTATTTTTTTGAACAATGTTTCTCTTCCCTTTTTATGTGGAATAAAACCCAAAAATAAAAATTTATCAGTAGGCAATCCAGAAATAGACAGTGCGGAAATAACAGCTGACGCCCCAGGTATTGGTATTATCTGACAATCATCACCAATATTTTTAACCACATCAGACACTAATTTATTACCTGGATCGGATATACCTGGCGTCCCAGCATCTGTAATTAAAGCTAAATTCAATCCAGATTTCAATTTGTCTAAAAGTAAATTTATTTTTTTATCATCACTATGCTGATGATACGATACTACTTTTGTGTCAATACTATAACAATCTAACAATTTCTTGGAATTTCTAGTATCTTCACAAAGAATTAAATCCACCTGTTTCAATACCTCAATTGCTCTAAAGGTAATATCTGATAAATTCCCAATTGGCGTAGCCACTATATATAATTTACTCATATTATTCATAATAATACCACTATTTATCAATTAAATCAACATTAAAACATCAAAAAAGAGCGGTTTAAAACCGCCCTTTTTATAAAAATCTAATTATTGTACTGGTGTTTCATCAGTAGTTGGCGGTTGAACCTCTATTATCTTACCTGTTTCTAAATTCATATAACTACCCATTTCATCTAATTTAGTAAAAACATAAGTACCATCATCAGATATAGATCCAACTTGTGGCCAAATCTGCTGTAAACCAGTGTACTCAGACAAATCACCACTCAATAATATTGTTGGTGCGCTAGAGATATTGTATTGTTTAATTAAATCCTTACCTTCATCGGAACTAACATCCACTGATTTAGCATCTGTAGTGGCTAAGCCTAAATTACCCAAAGCAGTATCATGTAATTTAACATCGTAACAACCACTGCAAGCCTCATCGGTTAAGTAAACTAATGAAAAATTACCACGCAAATTACCGGTTGACACCTCTATATATGGTGGGATTAATTTCCTAAACACAAAAACATTATCTATAACCTCACCCAAAGCAGACCAAGCCTGAGCCAATTGTGGATTTTTATCTAATTCTCCAGAGATTAAAACAGTTGGTACCTTTTCGATGCCATATTTATTAACCAAATCTTGACCTTGTTTGTCTTCAATATTAATAGTCTCAGTGCCTAATTCTTCAATACCATTTTGTTTTAGAGCGTCTAAAAATAAATTAATGTCAAAACACTTTCCCTCGCAATTCTTAGAAGTAACCACAGTGATCCTTAACTTAGGTGCATCTTGTGATGTTCCAGTATTATTAACTTCTGCACCAGACTTACCAGTTAATTTATCCTTAATTTTACCACCAAAAACGATTAATAAAACCACAATAATGATTACTAAAGCTCCACCCAGGCCATAGGCCAAACCACGAATAAGATTCTCCTTCTTACCATCCTCTTCATTTTTCTTAAAAATTTTAAGCATAATTTCTTAGTTATTTATCTCATTTAAATATACATCATTTTACTACTATTATCAAAATAATGCAATTAAATATTAATTAAAAAGTCAATATCTCTGGTCTGAATAACATTATTAAACCCAATAAAAGTAATACTACTCCGCTAGCTAATTTAACGAATTTTAAATACTTATCAGAAACTTTCGTAATTCTAAGAGTAACAACAGCTACTAAAAAAATCAATAAATCATCTAACATATAAAAGAATATATAGACTAGCAAATTTAAATAATATTGATAAGTTGGTAGGTTGTGGGTAGCGAGTATTTTAGTATAAGCCAATGGAAAACCCAAAGAGCAAAACAATTCAATCATATTAATACCCACAGCTATAACTGAAATCGCCAAAAGAACCAGAATAATCGGCATTTCCGATGATACTGTTTTGTTAGCTTTAGCGTATAAATATTTTTGAAAACGTGTTAATAAGCCATCGGCCTTATCATTTTTTACATTACACAACTTACAAATCACATCATTAAAATAATCTTTTAACAAAAAAACTGCAAATACAATCACTGCTGCCGATATAATATAAGTTATAATTTTAAGATAACCTAAAAATAAAAAAACATTTAACCAGGCCGCAATAAAAACATAATAGACCAGACCAGAAACAAAAATAAAGGTACCACCAATTAATACCACTCTTTTACGATTATTAGTACCTATTAAAATAGCTAATAAGATACTTAGAGCCACCATAGCGCAAGCATTAAAACCATCTAATACACCGACCATCAAACTAAGAGTAAACGGGGCCATACCAGCCACCTCAAATTCACCAAAAAAAGGAATATTAATTTTACGTTGTTTTAAAACATCCAACTGATCACTGACTTGTTTTTCAAATGTACCATCAGAAACTTGAGTCCCATAATCACCACTCTCACCGCTTTGCAATTTAGTCAATTGATCTTCTATAAGAGCTAATGTTTTTTCACCAAAACCTAAATAAGCTTGACCACCAATAAAAGTGACTGGCACCAGCCCCCAATTACTCTCCGGCACATTATATTGTTTATAAAAATCATTCAGTTTTGAAATACTACTAGCTTCTGACACCTCATAACGATTAATAACCAAATTAGAATCCCTACTTTCTAAACCATCCAAAAATTTAGATTCCTGTGCACAAACTGGGCAAGTTTTACTATGGAAAAAATTAACCTCCACTTTATTTTGAGCTTTAACCGGCAAAACAAACACAAAAAAAACTAAAATAAAAAAAGAAATAATAAATATTTTATTAATCACCTTATTTATCATTATTTTCTTTTATTACTTTAATTAAATCTTCTTTTTCCACTAATTTTTGAAGTCTTAAAAATTCCTGCCCATTTTTATCTAAAAAAATAAAAGTTGGAATATCTTCTATACTCCATATTTTTTTAATATCATTATTTTTATCTATATCTATAAATTCTGTTTTAAGCTCTGGCATCTCTTTCTCAATTTCGGCAAATCTTAGTCGCATTATAATACATTCTGGACACCACTCAGCGCCAATTTTTAATATTTTCATAAAATAAACTTAATTATTCAAACAGACCAACTACCATAACCAAAACAATACCCAAAATAAAGGCCGTAAAATGAATTAAATTAGTAGAAATTTTATCATGATGTTTAACTTCTGGAATTAAATCTGAAGAAGCAACATAAATAAATCCACCAGCCGCTAACGGCAACAGAAAGTCAACATTAAAATCCTGGGCTATGAAATAAACCAATAAACCTCCGAGAACAGCTGTTAAACCTGATGCCAAATTAAATAATAGTGCCCTGCCCTTTTTCCAGCCACTATTAATTAGTACGCCAAAATCACCTAATTCTTGCGGTATCTCATGAGTGGCTACTATTAATGTGGTCACAATTCCCACTCTAATATCAACTATAAAAGCCCCAGCAATCGCTAGGCCATCAATAAAATTATGCAAAGCATCGGCTACTAGAATTAAATAAGCAGTCGGCTTTACATATTCTTTGTGTTCACATTCTACATGATGACAATGATGCCAATGCACAAATAATTCCAAGGCAAAGAAAATAGAAAAACCAACAATAACCCACATAAAAACCAATGCACTGCTATCTAAAACCTCAAAAGACTCTGGTATCATATGCAAAAATGCACCGCCGATCAATGACCCAGCCGAAAAAGCCACCAACCACAATACTATTTTACTTAATAATTTATCATTAAACACCAAAACCAAAGCCCCGGCCAAAGACAATAGACTAACACCAATAGTACCAGCTATTATCCATAAAAATAAACTCATATCTTATCTAATAATAATTATAAACATATCCCTTATATTAACATAAAAGACCCTATTTGACAACTAAACAACTCCCAACTTTTTAAAGTGAGATTATTTATGAATCTAATAACTGTTAAGCTATAACTGAAACTAGAGATTGTTTTCTAAGTCTATAAAGCCAGAAAATAGTTATGGAGACAATAATTAAAGTGACAATAGTTGTTTGAATGTTGAGTAAATTAAAAATAACAGCAATCAAATTCCTCTTAACCTCAAATAGTTTAACTTCACTGGGTAAACTTTTAACTTTCGCCACTGGATCAACGGTCACCGCAAAAATAGAATGTTGTCCTGGAGCCAACTCTACGATATCTTGAGAATGGTTTATTGTCCAATTACCATCCTTATCAGCTTTGGTTTGATAAATCAGAGCCTGATCACTATGGATATAAACCACTATATCTTGATTTGGTAATGATTTACCACTAAACTGAATTATATTATTATTAATAACCGACACTGAAGCTGCAGATACTTCTGGTACCATAATACTTGGCACTTCAGTTGATTCTATTATTTCATTGATATTAACTTCTGATGGCAATGGTAGTGATGGGGTTGTTAACCCAGTTTCTAAAGATATTGAACTAGATGGCAATGATATTGTTGGCACTCCTGATCCAGTTTCTAATGGTGTCATCCTAGAATCTAGCGATATTACTGGTATGGCATCAATATCAGCGGGTAGTGTTGTTGGATTAATCATTATAATCAACTCATCAGATGGTTCACTAGTATTACTAGAAAAATCTATAGATTTGACCGTTAAAATATGAGCGCCATCAGAAAAATTAAAGCCTTGGCCAAAGCGTCCATTATTATCAACTGTAGAGATCAACCGCCCTACTAATAACCCATTGTCATATAAATCTATTATAGAACGTGGCTCAGCTAAGCCAGAAATAAAAATATTATTAAAGCTAGTTGGAATGTCTACTGGATTTAAAATTGGTTTAACTGGCGATATGATATCTGGTGATATAAATTCTAATGTCGGACCACCACCACTACTACTACCACCACTTGGTTCTGCAATAACAGGAGCTTCATAAATATTAATAGCCTCTAAAGTCGCCTCATTACCATAATTATCTACCGCCCAAATCTTCATATAATAATCATTACTTATATCTAAGCCAGTGATCACTGTGGAAATTGTATTAATATTGCTTAAATTAATATCATCTACTTGATCCCATTTTTCAGCTATGCCAGCTCTATTATTTACATCACTAATAATTGAGCCATGCCAAATTTCATAATGATCAAAGTGGCCATCGGTTATGCCCTCTGACCACTTTAAGGTCACAGTAGTGTCTGTTGATGAAAATTTAGATAAATTAATAAGCCCTGATGGTCCAGCAGTGTCTACGCTAAAATCAGTTGATTCAACATAATCACTAATATTACCATAAGCATCAGTTGCCCTTAATCTAATTCTGATATCATTTTGTTCTTGATTAGAAAAATCAGTATCTGCCGACCAAGTAATCGATTTGCCAGTACTCGTAGCAATATTACTGCCAATATCTCCGGAAGTGCTAGTAGTTGGCACTACCCAAGTACTACCACCATCATCAGAAATACTAATCTCCACCAATAAACTATCAGCAGTATCATCACTTAAATCATAAGTAATAGTGACGTCACCGGAACCAAGCACTTGTGAAGCCAATAAATTAGTAATTACCGGTGGTGCATAATCAACTGCCACCGTAGAAGTAGCATAGTCACCATTATTAATACCATCATTGCCTCTTAACCTAATATAAACATTGGGGTTATAAATCGCTCCTAATTGAGACTGAGCATCCCACACAAAAGTCTGAGCAACGCCAGCTGGCGAACTACTCAAATTAACAACACTATCGTGTAATGAGTCGGTAGTGGAAGCGGTCATAATCACCTCTTCACCGGCAAAATCACCAGTTAAGGAATATTCATAAGTGACTAATGAAGCCCGATCACTTTGATCATCTTTTAATTCATAATTAACATAGACTAAGCTTGACGTTGTGTTTTGAGTTGGATCTAAATTTTGAATATGAGGCGGATCATTTTCGGTATAACCAATAACTACATTATCCAAAATTACCTCTTGACTACCATCACCTTCCAAAAAAGCTTTCCATCTTATTTTATGATTAGTGACGTCAAAAGTAGCAATATTACTATTAACAACTGAAGCTGTATTGTAATTTGTCTCCCCGGCTGTCGTCCAAGCGCTACCATCATAGTACTGCCAGGTAGCCCCATCGTCATTGGATAATTGATAATAAATTTCACCACCATTTTTAGTCGCGGTCTCAATAAATGAATCCCAAATAGTCACTAGCTCATTAAAAAGTGAGGTTGTAGGATTAATTGTTGGCTTATCGGAAGCATAAGACACTGTGGTCTTTGACCAATTAACTATCACATTATCAAAGCCAGCTACAGTAGTATATTTGCCGTTATCGCCTGGCGTATCATGGTAAGCAACAATTTTTAAGTAATAAGTGCCAGCTATTGGCAACTTGCTAGCTATATCGATAGTGGCACTACTAGCCCAAGGAGTTATATTGGATATTTCACCACTACTCCAAACTTCCTGACCTAATGTCGGATTACCGCTGGTAGTGTCAATAAAAACATAAAGTTGATAAGTATCAAGAGCGGCTGGCACTGAATAACTAATTGATGACCAATCAAAATTTAAGGTAGCTGTATCGGGAGAATTAATGGTAGTAATAAAAGATTGCCTATACAAGCCAGCCGTTGTTTTATTTTTAGCCGAACTTAAAGTAATTTCAATATTACCGTCGGGGTTACCACCAGTTGAATAATAAGCGCCACTAGCACCGGGGTTATTAAGCCAATCGGCATAAGTCCAACCAGTTGCATCACTATCAAAACCGGAGTTAGTAGTCGCCCCAGAAGTAGTGGCTCCAATATTTTTAAGCTGTGCTACTCCACCAACAACTTCAATTTTAGCGCTGTCATAGGTATAATCTTCAGCGCTGTCAAAAGCCCAATTCTCCGTCGCCGCTAACAAGGCCTGCCCACCCAACAAATAAAACGAGGTAAAAATAATCAAAAGCACCTTTAAAATTATAAAAGTGCCAGCACCAAAACCAGTAGTTAAGCTAATGCGTCTTCTAGCGGTATAAGCCCAGATAATGCTTTCCTTATTATTTTCTTTTTCTTCGTTAATTGAAAAAATAAAACCTTTTTCTTGAACTTTTTTAGGAGAAACAATAAAATACATTGGTAAAGAAATAATCGCAAAGCCAAGCTCAAAAAATATTATAATCAAAACCTGTGGGAAAATTTTAATCCAATTATCGGATTCGATCACTTTCTTCTTGATCTTAAAAATAAAATTGGAAAGCTTAAAAAATAAATTGAACCATTTGGCCGACATATATTTAAAGAGTTAAAATGGTTAAAAAGATACCTAAAATTATAATTATAGTTATCGATGAATTTATAAAAATATCACTGTTTTTTAATAATTTATTAATTAATATATCTTGTGATTTAAAATATTGCCTATAAGACAACTGACTACGAACTTCTTTTTCTTCATCAAAACCAAACGCTAAAATCGAATGATTACCTTCACTTAATTTAAGTTCATCTCTAACCAAATCAACTTGCCATTCGCCTTGATCATCAATATCACCAACTAAAATAATAGTTTGACTATCAGAAATTAGTAATACTATTTTTGTCTGGGGTTGGCCGATACCATAAAAACGATAATCTCCGCCCCTAAGTTTATCTATTTTAGTCAATTCCGGAATGATCATTTCATCAAACACCTTAGCTGTTTGGATACCTGTTTCAGACATAATTACTTCTTCTTGCAATAAGTCAACGGATTTTAAATCAGAAACAGAATATAGCTGAATTGGTCCAAAAATAACCGGTGCCAATATAATTAACAAAAGCTTAACCAGCCAAATAAAAAAAATCACACTAACACTGGTTAAAGTGAGAATGCGACGTAAATTATAATCAAAATTTATTTTAGTATAATCACTTTTTTCTTCTAAGTAGGCAGTCACTCTTGATGATTTCATACCAACATAAAGTGGGAGCGACACGAAACTAAGTAGTAACTCTAAAAAAATTAAATTAAAAACGTTAAATATAGCTTTAAAGCCAGATCTTCTTGTTAGCTGCTGTTTTTGCTCATAAATTCTACTAGTGAGAATTAAAACTAGATTCAACCAACGAGCCTGAAGCATACAATTATATTAATAGTTATTTATTTTTTCTAATATCACAGTTAAATCGGTATTAGCTTTTACATAATAATCGGATGCCCCCATATTTTTAGCCTTTTCTATATCGCCACTATCACCTAAATTAGATAAAATTATAACTGGTATATCTTTCATTTTAGGATCAGCTTTAAGTGACTTTAGGACCGAAAAACCATCCATTTTAGGCAAGATTAAATCCAATAAAATAATATTTGGCTTAAGTCTCTGAGCCATTTTAAGAGCAGTATCGCCATCACTGGCAGTAGCAATAGTACAAACAGATCTTCTTTTTAAGAATAAATAAAGCGCTCGTAAAAGTACTTGATCATCTTCTACTATTAAAATCATTTTATTCTTTTTACTGGTCAACACTTTTTCAGTCTTATTGACTTTTTTAACCATATAATTTATTTAACTCTGGCTTTAACAGCTTTAATTATTTTAAACATATCAGTATTAGCTTTAATAAAATAGTCTTCAGCGCCTAAAGCCTTAGCTGATTTTACTTCAGAAATACTATCCAAATTAGAAATTATAAAAACTGGCACAGTTTTTAATTTGTCATCATCCTTTAATTGTCTTAAGACTTCAAAACCATCAAGACCTGGTAAAATTAAGTCCAATAAAATTAGATGAGGTTGGAATTTACTAGCCAAATCATAAACTTGCAAGCCATTATTAGCATTAGCTACATCAAAATCTTCTCTAATTAGCAAATCCATCAAAGCTTTAGCTAAAAGAGCATCATCCTCAACTAATAATATTTTTTTATTTTTTACGCTAGTTTTTCTGCCAAATATAACCATACAAAACTTTATTTTAATTTAAAAATAGATAACTCATTTTAATATAAAACACCTATCTATACTATTATTATTTAAATATTTCTTTAATCTCGTCGCCTAATATATTAATTAAATAAATTACTTCTAATAATATAATTTTAACGCCTAACTTACTTATTTTTGTACTTCTTCTTTTATTTTTTCAATCATTTCGTCCAAAGAATACTTGGATTTAATAAAATAACCATTAGCTCCTAAATCCATACACTTAGAGATGCTATCTTCACCCTCATAAACAGTTAAAACAAAAACTGGTATATCTTTGGATTTTTCATCTTTTTTTAAAGATTCTAACACCTCCCAACCATCTTTTTTAGGCAACAATAAATCCAACAATATCAAATCTATATCGCCATTTTTAGACATTTTAATACCATCATCTCCGTTAAACGCCTGTTCTACATCAAAATCGGACTGTTTTAAAGACGTAGCAATAGCACTTTGCAATATATTATCATCTTCAATAACTAATATTTTTTTATTCATAATATTATTTAATATTTAAAACTTCGTTAATTTTATTAATGATATCAGAGATTTTAAAATGGGCCTTAATGATATAACCAACTGCCCCTAAATCCAAGCCTTTTTTAACATCCTCTCTTTGCCCTAAATTAGTAATAAATATTACTGGTATTTTAGCTAATTTAGTATCTGCCTTTAAGTCTTCCAGCACCTCAAAACCATCTTTCTTGGGTAAGATAATATCCAGTAGAATCAAATCTAAGCTTTCTTTTTTAGCCAAAACCATAGCCTCTTCACCATCAACCGCCGAAAAAATCTCAAAATTATTTTCCTGTAGCGCATAGCCTAAAGCTTTTTGCAAAAAATTGTCATCTTCTACAATTAAAATTTTCTTTTTCATAGTATTATTCATAATAATTATTTTTTAAGAATAGAAAAATAAAATGTTGTGCCTACACCTAATTTAGACTTAAACCAGATTTTACCACCATGACCTTTAACTATAGCATTAGCTATATACAAACCCAGGCCAGTGCCAGACGTTTCTTTGGTAATAACATTATCCGCTCTAAAGAATTTCTCAAAAACTCTTTTTTGTTGTCCAAGTGGTATGCCTATTCCATCATCCTTGATAAAAAAAGTAACATCTTTTTTATCAGGTTTGTAACCAATTTCAACAATTCCATTTTCATTAGAATATTTAATAGCATTACTAATTAAATTTTGAAACACCTGTCTAATATGCTCCGCATCTGCTAAGGCTATAATTTTGGCCGGTGCCGATTTGCAGACAATAATTTTTACTTTTTTTTCTTGAGCTAAGGCAGTATTATCAACAATAACACTCTTAATAATAGGAAAAATATCAATGTTAGACTTGATAATAGAAAATTTTTGATCACCAGTTTCTATTTTAGATACGCTCAACAAATCAGCCACCAAACTTATCATTCTTTCATTACTTTCAGATATTTGATTCAAAAACTCCAATTGTTTATCATTTAATTTACCAATATTTTGATTTAATAATAATTCTAAAAACCATTTAATGCCGGTTAATGGCGTCCTAAGTTGGTGAGAAGCTATGGATACAAATTCGGTTTTTATTTTATCGATATTTCTTTCCCTACTGACATCACGAAAAACCACCACACAACCTGTAATATTCCCAGACTCATCTTTAATTGGAGCAGCGCTGTCATCAACTGGCATAGCATCATTATTTTTTTGCACTAAAATAGTATGATTGGATAATTCACTGATAGTGCCATTTTCCATAGCCTGTATTATAAATTGATCATTTATTTGATGATTTTTTTCATAAACAAAGTTAAACACTTCTTTATAATTTTTACCGATCACCTCTTCTGGCTTACAGCCTAATAACTGATAAGAAACCTTGTTTAACATAGTTATTTTATAATCAGTGTCAATCACAAACACATAATCACCAATATGTTCCAAAACCGCTTGCAATCTTTCTGATTTTTCAAAATTTAAATTATTAATTTTTTCCAATTCTTTTTCCGATTCAACAATCTTGGTAATATCTGAAGTTACCGTCAAGGTACCAATTACCTTACCATTTAAATCAAAAAATGGCACTTTAGAATACAGCCCCCACATACTGTTATTGTTATATGGGCTAGTAAATTGTCTCACTATATTAAATTTGGGTTTACCAGATTTAATAACTTCTAAATCATCTTTTCTGGTTATTTTAGCTACTTTTTTATCCTTAATAAAATCAATGCTCCTCTTACCAATAATTTTAGATTTTGGTAAACCAATCCAATCAACAAAAGCCTTGTTAACCTCTAAAAATTTATCATCAGCACTTTTATAAATCACAAAATCTGGCAATACATCAAAAATAGCCTCAAATTTAGACTTTTGATTAACTAATTCATTTTTAATACCCTCTCTAATAGTTATATCTTTTAAAGTAACCATTAGACCTATTATTTTGCCAGACATTTTTCTAATAGATATTGATGGCTCTAATGTGGTGTCCTGATTTCTAGAATTCTTTAATATTAAATTATCTAATTTAACTGGTTTTCCAGTCACTACTTTCCTAAAATTTGAAGCCATGGTTTTTAATCTAGTTGGTGTCATAATATCTTTCAACTGAGAAAAATGTTTACCAATAAAAACCTTGGGACTATAACCAATTATTTTTTGCCATTTACTATTCACATCAATAATATGACCAGATTTATCAAATAAAACTATTATATCATTAGAAGCATTGAATACACTTCTATATCTTTCTTCATTTTGAATGATTTTTTCTTCATCATTTTTTTGTTTAGTTATATCTCTAACTATAGCTTGAATTAGAACATCACCGCCAACTACTACCCTATTTAAAGACACTTCGGCATCAAACAAAATACCAGTTTTAGTCTGATGTTGCCAATAAAATCTTTGAGACTGGCCATTTAAAACTTTCTTTATAAAAGCCATACCTTTTTTACTAGATTTTTTGCCATCAGGTTGTGCTACTGGTGAAAAATCAAAAGGCGTATGGTCTACAACATCTTTTTTATCATGACAACCAAACATCTTTATAACCGAAGAATTACAATCAATAAATTTTTCACCAACCATCAAAAATATGCCATCATCAGCTGAGTCAAAAATACTTCGATATTTCTCTTCACTTTCTTGCAATTCCCTTTCAGCTAGCCGACGCTCTGTTAAATTATGCACATTACCAAACACTGCATAAACATCGCCATTTTTATCTAGTAATGGCACCAAGGTAGTACCAATATATAACGTTTGACCATTAACTGACATTGTTGATTCCTCAGTCAAAACTTGCTTAGTTTTTACTACCTTATTTAGACTCTCAATATAACCCTTGCTAATCTTTGGTGGAAATAAACTTTTAATTGATTTGCCAATTAATGATTTAGACTTACCACGAAAAAGTTTAAAGGCTGACTTATTTAAACTCAAAATATTATAATTCCTATCAAGTGTAAAAATAAAATCAGAATTATTATCAGAAAGAACTTGATAATCGCTTAATTGTTTTAGTAATTTTTCTGCTAACTGATGCTCTTTTGTCACATCATTAAATATCCCCTGAATATAACCACGACCATTAATATTAATTAAGCCAGCACTAATATTCACATTCAATAATTTGCCAGATTTGGTTAATACTGAAACTTTACTAATAGTACCACCACCACTCTTAATATGTTTTTGAAAAGAACCACTGAATTGTTTGTTAGCTTCTTTGGGATGCAAATCTCTTTGATGCATAGTTCTTAATTCCTTAAGAGACCAGCCAGTCATTTTTTGAGCGGCCTTATTAGCATCAATAATTTTACCATCCGTGTCCGCAATAAAAATAGCATCTGACACCTTATTAAAAAAACTACCACGCTCTTTTTCTATTAATTTGTAAATTTCTTTTTTCATATTTTATAAGATCAAAAAAAATAGTCAAAATGACTATTTATTAATTTGATTATATTTTTCTAAGATTATTAAATTTTTATTGACACCCGTTAAGACATTATCAATATTTAAAGAAATTGAAGTTATAATTAAACCGACTAGATTTAAATTGTTTTGCCTAGTCATAAAGGTAAGTTGTATTAGTATTATAAATAATATTACAAAAAATTACAACAAATAAAAAAACCACCAGAAATTTCTGGTGGTTCTTTTTTGAATATTAATAACTTAAGAGAAAGTATGGCCACAACCGTAACAGTGATACCAATCATCGACCTTAGTCTGATTAAGATTGGGATTCATGCCCACTCGGTGTCTTTGCTGACACAATTTATTAGGACAAAGGCCATTTTTATCAATTCTCTTAACTGTAAATCTAAACTTTTGACCAAAAATACTAATTATTTTGAAAACTGATTTTACTGACATTTTACCACCACTTCTCCCTTTTGTTGTTTTTGAGCCCCTGTGGGCCAATGGTATTCAAAAAAGTTTTATAACCATAGCATATTTATGATTAAAAGTCAAGTTTAGAATTCAATTCCCGCTCGCGCTGGTACTTTCTGTTCAAAATAATGTTTAACCATCCTCATCTCCGTTATCAAATCAGCCCGAGCTTCTATTTCTGGCCATAATCCTCTACCAGTCAATATCAATTCTAAATCTTGAGGCAAAGAATTATCCAAATAGTCTAACAAATCAACTAGTGGCAACATTTTTAATCTCACCGCATTTAAAACTTCATCTAACACAATTAAATCATAATTATGTTGGATATCTAATAATTTAGCCATGGATTGTTGAGCCATATCCAAATCTTCTGATTCAAGAGAAAAATCAAAACGACCATCACTAGAACGCCTATCACGACCAAAAGAAAAATAATCAATACCCAAGTCCTCTAATATCTTGCGTTCATTATAATTATCACCACCTTTGTCAAAAAAAATTATCGCCACTTTACTACCAAAACCCTTAGCTCTGAGTACTAAGCCCAGAGAGGCGGTAGTTTTTCCCTTGCCATCGCCATAGTAAACCTGAATCATAGTTAAATTGAACAAGCACTTACGCCACAATTTTGACAAGTATAGCAACCCTCTGAAATCATAATCGCCCCACCACACTCTGGACAAACACCGCTAGCAATAACTTCTTTTTTATTAGCTGATTTTACTGGGTTATGACCGTTAGTTACTACTTTACTTTGATTAACCATCGGCATTTCATCGGTCACACCAGCATTAGGATCTAACTGCTCTTTATTTTTATCTTCATCTTTAGCAATATTTAAAATTTGTTTATCCCGACTACCATCTCGATACACCGTACAACCCTTACAGCCAGCTCGCCAAGCCATTAAGTAGCCATCCATAACATCTTTCTTGGTAGCTGAATATGGAAAATTAACTGTCTTAGAAATAGCATTATCACAGTGCTTTTGAAAAGCTGCTTGCATTTTAATATGATCCGAGGCCGAAATATCCATGGATGTTACAAATACCTTCTTAACACTATCTGGGATACCTGCGACATTTTGCAAACTACCATTATTAATAATTTGTTTCTTAATACTATCAGACCAACAACCATTTTCTTTTAGGGCTTTTTCTAGATGTTTATTAAAATAAGTTAAATCAACATTACCACCCAACACATGTTTATAGTAATAAGCCAAAGCAAAATATGGCTCAACGCCACCAGACACATCCATCGTCATAGATATTGTACCAGTTGGGGCAATGTTGGTTAAAGCGGCATTACGCATTTTAACACCTCGTTCTTGATAAACAGATTTATCATAATTCTTAAATACGCCCTTTTCCTCGGCTAATTCCTGAGACATTTGATGGGAAGCCTCTTGGATAGTCTTCATCACTTTATCAGCCATGTCAAAACCTTCTGGAGTGTTATAGCCGATATCTAATTTATAAAGCATGTCAGCAAAGCCCATAATACCCAAGCCAATTCGACGATTATCTTTAGACACTGTATTTACTTTTTCTGCCTGATACTGAGTAATATCAGTCACATTATCCAACATTCTAACCGCTGATTTTGTCACATGCTTTAATCTCTCCCACAAAACCTCACCATTTTTAGCAAACTTTTCTAAATTAATAGAACCCAAGTTACAGACATCGCCATCGTGTAAAAATTGCTCACCACAAGGATTACAAGCCTCTATCCGACCCAAGCCAGGTAACGGGTTAACCTTGTTAACAGTGTCCAAAAATACACAACCCGGCTCACCATTACTCCAAGCGGCGGAAATAATTTCATTAAAAATTTCACGAGCGGTCATTTTTTCTTCAACTATATCCAAAATCGTATCATGTTCATCCCGCACTACTCGATGTAATGGATAATCTTTACCATTAAACCTTGGGATCCAAATGCTTTCATCATTTTTCTCGACCGCTTCCATAAATCGATCAGTTAAACCAACCGAAATATTAAAATTCTTAATTTCCCCTTCTCGAGCTTTGCAATGTACAAACTCCAAAATATCAGGGTGTTCGACACTCATCACTGCCATATTAGCTCCATGACGATTTTGTTGTTTAATTACCCCAAAAGCCCGGTCATACACTTTCAAAAAAGATACTGGACCAGAAGCTACACCTCGAGATTTTTTAGCTCCCGAGCCAGCTGGCCTTAAGGTATGAAAAGGAAATCCTAAGCCAGAACCAGATTGTTGCAATAGTGCGGCATCTTTTAAAGTATCAAAAATACTGGTCATAGAATCAGAAATATTCAGCACAATACAATTAGCTACTACTGGCAACTCTGTCCCAGCATTGGTTAAAGTTCTACCAGCTGGTGTAAATTCAAAATTACTCAAAACTTCATAAAAATCCTTTTCAATTTCGGCTATTTTTTCCGAGCTTTTATTATATCTTTGTTCTACTGCCGCCAAAGAATTAGCTACTCTCTCCATCATTTGTTCTGGAGTCTCGATAACCTTCTCATTTTGATCTTTTTTAAGGTATCTTTTAGCCATCACCTTTAGAGCATTATCGGAATATGGCAAGGCAGTTACTAGGCCGTCCAAAATACCCTGCTGTCTTTCACGAGATTTAGACCTTTCTTCACGGTAAATAATATAGTTCTTAGCTACGGCGGGTAAATCACTGTGAATTAGGATAATTTCTACAACATTTTGAATATCTTCAATAGATGGTATGCTTTCGGCATTGTATCTATTATTTAAGATATTAATAACACTTTCTACTAAATTATCAACTATATTATAGTCATAATTATTAGAAGCCGTAAAAGACTTAATAATAGCTTGTTTGATTTTGTCCTTATTAAAATCAACAACTCGACCGTCTCTCTTACGGATCTTAGAAATTGTCTTTGATTCTGAAACATTGTCCTCAGAACCAGGTAAATTATTGGAGTTATCCACCATATTATTAGAGAGTTATTTATAAGAGTTTATATATCTTATCACAAAATAAAAAGGCGAGCAAAATAAGTAGGGAATAAAATTAAAGATTCTAAAAAAACACCATTTTTTGGTGTTTTTCCTATTAAAAAATAAAATAACAGACCTAATATTATATTTAGTAAATATTTATTTTTTTAAAATTTTTAACATTTTTTGCCTAGCACTGCTAAATTCTTCATCTGATAAATAAATTGGGTTTTGAATAATTTTCTTACCATATATTACATAAGGATGTGTTTTAAAAACATCTACTAACAACTCTTCAGAAAAACGTTTTTGGTTGTACTGACAAATAGCACAAACCCCATACTCCTCAAAAAAATCATTTAATTTATATTCATATTCTATTAACTTTTCTGACCCTGGATCACCGCCAAACATCCAAGTCATCTCTCCGGTTATTCTCAAACCAGTATAACCATTTTTAATGGCTGTCCGAGCAGTCTTTTTTATAAAAGCTACCATCTTTTTAGGACTAAAATACCCATCCTTTAAATAGGTTTCATTTTTAGTTAACAGTAATAAATTACCTTTTTTAATCGCTGATAAAAATAACTTGGAATCATCTAATTTCATAGCCTTAATTACTGCTTCAGTTGTGTTATCATCAGCCACGTAAATACATTTCTCGTTCCTATCTAAGCCAATTTTAATAAAAGGAATGATAGAAGAAAATTGCTCGCTGAGCGTATTGTAAATCAAACACAAATGATCACCTAACTTAATATCGGCTAACTGATTAAAAAATTGTGACTTTTTAGTCTTATTCATATAATTATTATACACCCATTCATATTTAAATTAAATACCAAGGACTTGGGCCTAGATCTGATATTTTAAAATGCCTTAAAATATTAACCAATAAAAAAAGTGCGAAATTATCGCACTAGTAAACATAACTTTATTTTTTTATTTCCCTGGGACCATTAACACCAGAAATTCCACAACCAATCCAATGTACTTCAGCACTGTTTGTATCTGGTGCATCTAAAACCACCAAATAATCATCAGCATCATAAGTAGTCCAGCCATTATCACTTTTAATGATATTGTTAACCAATGGCTCAACATCACCATAAAAATGCACAAATCCACAACCATAATCCACGGCAATTATCATTTTTCCAGCGAAGGGAGAAATGGCCTTAAAGACATTAAATTCTGGACTATCCTTAAGACTAAATAGCAATTTAGACCAAGCTTGCTTGTCTCCTTTTTTTAAAAGTTCAATTTTGTCTTCTATATCACGAGCCAAAGAAGTTCTAACGCCACAAAATCCTCTTGGCACATCATCAACTGTGCTAACTGACTTTACGACTGCGACTTTATTTTCTTCCGTTGGATCTAAAATAAATAATCTCAATGAATTTAAATAATCATTAAATAATCGACTACGACGTTCATCTCGAGCCATATCTGTTAAGGCATCACTCATTTTATGTCTCCTTTGGTAACTATAAATTACAAATTAAATAAAATTAAATAAGATGTAATTTATATTTACCCCAAAGTGAACTACAGATATACGATCTATCGCCATTTTTTTTATAAGCCACCGGACAAATAGCCACTTCATAACCTCGGGACTTAAACTGTCTGATAACCACTCCAGGACGAGGATCCATCATGGAAGTTGGTACATTTATAATATTAATTAATGGTTGATAACCTTCTGCTAAAAGATCAGCTGGATCACCAACTACTCTCACACCAGCAATTTCAACCTCTAAATCATTATTACTTTCTACTGCTCGACGCATTAGTGTGGCAATTAGCAGAGCTATAACCAAAACCACTAAAGTAGCAACTATCATATTTGCCTCCTTCTTTGGGGTTTATTTAAGGTACGATACCTAATAATTACCATTTGCACGGAAATTTGTCAATATAATTTATTACGTAACAAATTAATCATATTTTAAATTAAAAATAAAAAACAGCCGCGTTGCGCTAAAGGGAGTAATTTGGGAAAAAGTTTCATAACAGGTGGCTGACCTCATTTTCAGTAAATCTTAACACATACTCCTTATTGACTTAATTATTTTTATACTACAATCATCTTACATAGATGTTAACAAAGTGTTAAAATACTAAATATGAAAATGCCAAATATCAATCAATTTTATAACAAATTTAATTCTAAAATAGAATATTTTATGAAATACTATTACCTGTTGATTATTGGAGTATTATTGATTATCGGAGCATTATTAATTAGTCTATTCTATTTTGGAGAACAAAAAAATCAATTTTTTAAGCTAGTCGATATCTGTCAAGATAGGCATACTATTGAATGTAGGACTGACCAATTACCTTATAACAACCCCAAACTCCCCCTAGAGAAACGAGTGGATGATCTTTTGAGCAGAATGACGCTGCCAGAAAAAATTGGCCAGATGATGTTAATTGAAAGAAATAGTCTAAAAAATGACAATGATATAGCTTTATATGGCCTAGGTGGACTGCTGAGCGGCATGGGTTCAAAACCAGATCTAGACACACCAGAGGGTTGGCTAAGTATGGTAAATGAGTACGGTCGCATTAGCAAAACTACTAGACTAGGAATACCAGTCTTATACGGAGCTGATGCTATCCACGGACATACTAATATAAAAGAAGCGACTGCTTTCCCTCATTTTATTGGTTTAGGAGCTACTGGTGATGTCGAACTAGTCAAAAAAGTTGCGCTGGCAACCACTCAGGAATTAGCAGCCAGCGCTATTTATTGGAATTTTTCACCGAATGTGGATGTTTTAGGCGACCCCAGATGGGGCCGATTTTATGAATCATTTGGTTCTGATCCATCACTAGTAACCAGACTGGGAGTGGCCTATTTGGAAGGAATTGCAGCATATGATTCCAGTCCTTATCATCCGATTGGCACCGCAAAACATTTTATTGGAGCTGGAGCTATGCTTTGGGGAACATCAGTTAATAAAAACTTTAAAATTGATCAAGGAGAATCA
This sequence comes from Candidatus Buchananbacteria bacterium CG10_big_fil_rev_8_21_14_0_10_33_19, assembly GCA_002773855.1. GTDB lineage: Bacteria > Patescibacteriota > Patescibacteriia > 2-01-FULL-39-33 > 2-01-FULL-39-33 > 2-01-FULL-39-33. The sequence continues at coordinate 89,526 of PEZY01000005.1, forward strand.
GATATTAGTTTAGATGAACTTCGCCAGCGACATTTGCCATCATTTAAGGCTGCTATCGCAGCTGGTGTGCCAAGTGTTATGATTGGTCTCAATAATTGGCAAAACAAAAAAATTTCTGAAAACCAGTATCTAATTACCGATGTCCTAAAAAAAGAAATGGGATTTAGTGGTTTTGTAATATCTGATTGGTATGGCGCCTATGAAATTGAAAACAATAAATATAAAGCTACGGTCACCGCTGTCAACGCTGGTATTGATATGATTATGCTACCTTTTGAATATAAAAGATTTATGGCAGATATACAGACAGCTGTCGACAAAGGAGATATTAGTCAGGAGAGAATAGACGATGCCGTAGCGAGAATCCTGAAAGTAAAATTTCAAATTGGCTTATTTGATAATCTAAATTACAATCCAGCAGCTATAGCTGACATTGGTTCCGCCGAACATCGTGCAATAGCTAGAGAAGCAGTCAGCAAATCAATCGTTATTTTAAAAAATGAAAAACAATTAATCCCAATTTCTAAATTTTCAAAAAAAATATATGTCGCCGGAGACGCAGCTGATAATTTAGGCATACAACTAGGCGGTTGGTCGGTCGAATGGCAAGGTATAAATGGTAATTGGACTCCTGGCACGACAATATTAGATGGAATACGGGAAGTAGTATCACCTCAGGTTAATTTGGTATATAATAAAGATGGAAACTTTAATGACAATAGTAAACTAGCTGATATTGGCATTATGGTGGTTGGAGAGAAGCCATACGCCGAAGGCTGGGGAGATAAAGAGGATTTATCTTTAAGTGATAATGATTTAGAAATAATTGATAAATTGAAAAAAAATTCTAAAAAAATTATAGTTATAATCATATCTGGACGTCCTTTAGTAATAAAAAATGAAATAAAAAATTGGGATGCTACCGTGGCTGCCTGGCTTCCCGGCAGTGAAGGTGCCGGAGTTGCTGACATTATATTTGGCAACAAACCAATAACTGGCAAACTACCGGTCAATTGGAGTCTATAATTTAAAACATTTGATACTAATTATAATGTTATCTATCTTTGATAAATCAAAAATCATCAATACAACTTTAATTTTTTTGTACTAACACTAATATATACTTAATAAAAAAATAATATATAATTAATCATTAAATTTAAATTTATGGGAATTATTCTTTGGATTATATTCGGTGGCCTAGTGGGCTGGATCGCCTCCATCATCATGAATACCAACGCCCAACAAGGTATTATTATGAATATACTAATCGGCATTATTGGTGCAGTCATCGGTGGCTGGCTCATGAGCTTTTTCGGCAAAAGTGGTGTTGGTTCTTTTAATTTATACAGTTTTTTAGTGGCCCTACTTGGAGCCCTATTCCTGATTTGGATTTTTAAAATGTTGCGCCATTAATTACTGTTCATTACACTAATAAAAAAGACCCCTAGGGGGGTCTTTTTTATTTTATATTCCGCGAACTGGACTCACCTTCCACTCTAATCGGCTTCCGCCTCTTCGGTTACACGCCGGCTCTCGCGGTTTGCTTCGCCCAAAAGTGCGTCATCAAACATCGCTCCGGACTTCGAGTCCAGACGCGACACAAGCTATTGTGTCGCTTTCGCTTCACAAAAATAAAAACAGGCACAAAGTGCCTGTTTTTATTTTTGCTCCGCGAACTGGACTCGAACCAGTAACCTACCGGTTAACAGCCGGTTGCTCTACCATTGAGCTATCGCGGAATATATTTTTACTTTCTGATCAATTTAATCGGTTGCTCTTCCGGGGCAGCGCCAAATGCTCCCACTTGGTCGCATCTGTCGATCTTTCGCTTCGCCTTACGGCTCGCTCAATTCTGCCCGTTCATCCGGCTACGCCTTCTGAACCCATTGAGCTATCGCGGAATATATTTTTACTTTCTAAACAATTTAAAAAAATATAAGTTGATATTAAAGGCGAGCCGTTACAGACTCACCTCAAACATAATATCAACTATATCGACTATTGTCAACAATTAAAAATCCCGAAGTTTTTCCACACCTTTAATTTTTTCTATCTTTTCCAAAGCTTTCGCTTCGATTTGCCTAATACGTTCACGTGTTACATCAAACTCCTGACCCACTTCTTCTAGTGTATGAGCTACTCCATCTTTAAGTCCAAATCTCATTTCCAAAACTTTCTGTTCTCGGGGTGTTAATTGAGATATCACTTCTTGAACATAATCACCCAAAATCTGCAAAGCGGCTACTCTATCTGGAGTGACAGTTTTTTGATCCTCAATAAAATCTTCTAACACGCTATCATCACTATCATCACCTACTGGCGTACCCAGTGATATTGTTTCTTGAGAAATTTTTATAATGTGATTAATCTTTTCAATATCCTCTCCCATTTCAGCCGCAATTTCCTCGGGCATTGGTTCCCGTCCTAAATCCTGAACTAATCTTCTTTCCACTTGTTGGAATTTATTAATATTTTCCACCATATGCACTGGAATTCTAATAGTTCTAGATTGATCAGCTAGCGACCTAGTAATAGCCTGACGAATCCACCAAGTGGCATAAGTCGAAAACTTATAACCCTTATGGTAATCAAATTTATCCACGGCTCTAAACAAGCCAATATTACCCTCTTGAATTAAATCCAAAAGCGACAAACTCTTACCAGTAAATCTTTTGGCAATAGAAACTACTAATCTTAAATTGGCTTTAATTAATTGATGTTTGGCTTCCATATTGCCTCGCTCAATTTCCTTGGCCAACATAATCTCCTCATCAGACTTCAAAAGTGGCACCCGACCAATTTCTCGCAAATACATCTGAATGGAATCAGTAGAAATATCACCCAAATTAATATCAATTTCTGCTAATTCTTTTAACTTAGCCATAGTGCGGCTTTTGGTTTTATCAACTTTCTTAGGTTTAATTTCTTCTTTGAGCGCAAATGGGCTCTTTAGCATAGTACTGCCAAAAAAACCACCACTTTCCACCACACTGACACTGGCAGATGATAAATCCTCTAATAATTCTTCGTATCTATCGACATATTCTTCCAACTCAGGGAAGATAATCATAATTTCTTGTTCTGTAATAAAACTTCGCGATCTACCTTTTCTGATAAGATTTATAATCGCTTCTTCGTCTGGTTTTATTTCTACCTTGGGAATTTTTAAAGTTTTAACCTTCTTTTTTAAAACAGCTGATTTTTTCGGCTGAGTTTTTTTCTTACTTATCGGGTTAACTTTTTTCCTAGTAGATTTTTTGACGGTTTTTTTTACAGAAACTTTTTTATTGGCCTTGGCTACAGCCTTATTAACAATTTTTTTCGTCATGAAAATTTTATGATTAAGACGGTTTAGTAATTTTATTTATCTAACAACCAAATTAAAAAAATAATACCAAACCAAACAAAATAAAATATTTATTATTTAACTTACTACTCTTTTCTTTTTAATAACTCTGATAATTCCAGCGACAAGCTATTGATCTTATTCGAATCAGATCTTTTTTCAGCTTCTTGCAAATCCTGGTTTAACAAACTTATTTTTTTATTTAAGTAATCGTTATTAAGTATTTTGAGAGTGGCGCTTAATTCGGCCTTAGCTTCCTTGGCTGTTAAATCAGCGAAATCTTTAGCGGAAAGCAAAAATGACTCGTCAAGCAAGTTAATAAGCTCTTGGTTACTTAAATTGTCTTCTTCTTTGAGAAAATCTTTAATAATACTGTGCAAATCCATTTCGGCTTTATCCACAGATAAAAGAGATTTTAATTCATTACTTTTACTATAGAATAACACTAATCTTTTGTAAAGGTCAAGGGCTACTCTGGTATATAAGTATTCGACCAATAAATCATCCACTAATTTAGGTAATAAAACTGGAAATTTTAAAATAATGGCTAAAATCCGGCTAAACAACTGCAAATCCTTGGTTAACGCCTCATTGTTTACTACGCTTTTTATCTCGGAATTATTGCTGTCTGATACTATATTTTTTGGCAAATTAGACATTTCTTCTTGCAAAATACTCTCAGAAATACCAGTTTTTTGTGACAAGACTTTTCTCCAATGACCTATTTCTAATTTGTTATTAATTTTATTAATCCGTGGCAACAATTTTCTAACCACTATTAATTTTTGATCAACATTATTAATGTCTATAGCTGAAAACTCTTTATCAAAAAAATATTCCATAATCGGCCTAGCCCGTGCTACTGCCTCCTGCCAATTAGCTGGATTATTTTTAATCATTTCATCTGGGTCCTTGGCACCAATAATATTAACCACTTTTATGGTTATGCCATGACTGCCAGCATAATCTTGTAACTTACCTCTTCTATCTTTTGATTGAAATCTGTAATTATTTAATGAATCTAATAAAGCATCGCCTTTAGTCGTAGCATTTTGACCAGCTATATCAGCATCTAGGGCAAATAAAAAATTATTAGTATGTCTTTTGATTAATTCAAATTGATCCATAGTTAAAGCCGTGCCAGACGAAGCTACGACATTTTTAAAACCATGTTGGTGAGCAGTTATGGCATCCATTTGACCCTCAACTATCACAGCACTATCTTGTGATTTAATATAAGACTTAGATTTACTAAGAGCAAAAACAATTCGACTCTTATCATAAATATCAGTTTGAGGACTATTAATATATTTACCCATCACTTCTGTGGCTTCTTTGTCTGGACTGACTCGAGCCGTAAAAGCCACTGTATTGCCACTGGCATCATCAATTGGAAACATAATACGACTTCTAAAACGATCAAAAAAACCAAAGCCACTTTTCTTTTTCAGTGACAGACCAGCCAAAAATATTTCCTGATCATTAAAACCACGCTTTTTTAAAAAGTCATAAATATTAGTCCAACCATCTGGACTATAGCCAATTTGCCAATCAATAATTGTGTCCTCCGTTAAACCACGATTTAATAAATACTGTAAAGCCGGTTTGGCTGATTCACTATTGAGCAAGACATAATGATAATACTTCTTAGCTAGCTCCATGGCCTGCAGTAATCTGGTTTTTTGACTATTATCTTTGTGATCATAATTACTTAAAACCACACCAGCCTTTTTGGCCAAAACTTTCTTAGCCTCTGGAAACTCCAAGCCCTCTATTTTCATTAAAAATTCAAAAATATCACCACCCGCCCCACAACCAAAACACTTAAAAATCTTCTTTTCTGGACTAATCATCATTGATGGGGTTTTTTCGTTATGAAACGGACAAAGAGCTCTAAAATTAGAGCCCGCTTGAACCAATTTAACATACTCCGACATTAAATCGGTGATACTAATTCTATCTTTTATTTCATCAATTTCACTGGCCATAGTTATTATAATTTATTCAACCTCTTGAAAAGATATCTTATCACAAACAATATTAATAAGCCAAACAAAGCATAATACCTAGCATAACCACTATATTGACCTAAATATGTCCAAGATATGCCAATAAAATAACCAAAAAAAACAATAATGGTCATTTCTGATACTGTGCCAATTAAATTAAAAACTAAAAATTTTTTATATGGTATTTTTTGATAACCAGATGTCAAAACCGTTAATATTCTAAAGCCGTAAATAAACTTACTCATTACCAAATAATAACGATAGTTATTATGAAATTTTTCGCCAAAAAGTGTTAATTTTTTCTGATATTTATTACCACCAAAATATTTTTTAAAATAATCTAAAAATATTTTTAACTTTGTACCCACTAAATACCACAAATTATCAGCCACAATTACTCCCGCCAAACTAAACAAAATAACCAAATAGATATTTAAAATATTAAGGGTAGCCAAAAATACAGCCGCTAACACTACTATTTCACCAGCAAAAATAGTCCCAAAAAATACTATAACATAACCATATTGTTTGATGATTTCAATAATAATCGGTATTAAAGTTTCCATAATTATTGTTAATTGTTTTGGCTTAAATCACCAACATAATAACTACTTAACAAGTCCCAAGCAAAATTAGAATGAATAGAAGCAAAAACACCAGTCACCTCGCTACCACAGTTATCAGTAATATTATCGCGACCACCCGGATGCTTACCGATATACGACGACAAATCATAAATTTTACTATTAATAACCAAATAACAATCATCCGGCGATGAATGAGCCGACACCTCGCTAAAAACTAGGTTAATTGTCGGCGAAATATTAACATTATTATCAACACTATAATTAAAACCTGCCCAAGTATTAAAAAAATTAACAGTAAAAATACCGCCAACTATAATCACAAAAACTAACAAAAAAACCAAAGTTATTTTTTTCATTTAATTTAAAAATTAAATTCTTCTGAATGGATTAATTTTTTATCAACACCCAAACCCACAATTTGCTGTTTCAAAGATTCTATCATAGACATTGGTGCGCAAATAAAAATATCTTTTTCAGCCAACGCTCCAGACACATTATTTATAGTATCAGCGTTAAGATAGCCACTCTTATCATAACAAAAAAGATGTACTTTTAATTTGGGATTCAAACTTCTAAGAAAATCCAAATATATTGACTCACTATCATTTTTAAGACAATAAAAAAGATCAATGGAATAATCATCATCCTTTTGGAGTGATTGAGCCATACTCAAAAATGGCGTAATACCAATACCACCAGCAATCCAAATTTGATTTTTATAAACAGCATTTTGATGAGAAAAAGATCCAAATGGTCCCTCCACCTTAGCTATAGATCCTGGTTTCAAATTAACCATTTTATTAGTATAGTCACCCAAACCTTTAACTGTAATTTTCAACAAATCATCTTCGGGCCTAGACGAAATAGTAAAAGGATGGCTTTCTTTGGAAATTGACGGATCAATAAAACTGATAAAAATAAACTGTCCCGCTCTAAACTTTAATTTTTTAGTTTGTGGCTTCAGACTTATCTCCCACACCTTATCATTTAAAAGCACTACACTCTCAATTATATAACTATATTTTTTAACCAAATATTTACCCAATATAGTTCTGTAAACAAAAACAGTTACCCCTAGAAATGCCAAACTAAACATATAAAACTTAAGCGGTGCATATCTAGATATATCACTAGGTATTAACAAAGCATGAAGAGATCCCAGAAAAAAAGCTAAGCCAAAAAATTTATGAGTTATCTTCCACAGATTATACTTTGGGCGCAGATACAGAGTTAAAACAATCAACAATACCATTAAACCTAAGGACATAATGCCTAAATTTTTTGGTAAATCAGAACTTAAAGAAAAAAAGTAGACTGCTCCAGCCAATGAACCACCGGCATATTTAAAAATAAGTAACAAAGGATGAATTAAAAATAATATAAAAGCCCATTGACCAATCAAACTATGCTTAGCATAAACATTATTTAAACCCTTAAAATATTTATCCAGAAAAATAAACCGACCACTTAAAATCAAACTAATAGAAAACAAGGCCATGCCCACCAAGGCGGTTAGCTGTCCAAAGCTCGAGGCTATAGCTAGTAAACTACTAAACCTAGGCAAACTTGGTGGTGCTAAAAACCATAAGCCAATTGGTATAATCGCCAAAACTACAATAGTCAACCAAGCATGATTTAATTGAGAGTTTTTTTTCATATCAATATTTTATTTGATTTTTAAATAATTAGACGCTAAATAAGTAGACACCGGCAAAGACAAAGCCACTCCAACACTACCGACTAACGACCTGACAATTTCGGTGGCAATAATTTCATTATTAATCACTGACGAAACAGACAAAAATGGCTGCTGATGAACCACAAACAATAATAGAAGTGGCAAAGAAGCACCGGCATAAGTTAAAAATAAAGTATTAATAATTGCTCCCAAATGAGTATTGCCAATTTTATAGGCCCGTCTAAAAACCTCTACCTTAGATAAATCAGGATTAGCTTCTTTAATCTGTTCGACTGCCTCTATTTGACCAACAATCACATCGTCTAATACGCCAACTGTACCAATAAGTATACCAGCTAACAACAATCCCTTAAAATCTATAGCCTGTTTACCAATACCAATCAAAAAGGCGGCCTCTTCCTGAGCCATACCGGTTAACCTAGTTAAATTAGTAAAAATTACTGATAAAACCATTGTAGCAACCAAAGACAATAAAACACTAACAATCGCTAAATGTGATTTTTGATTAAACCCCCCTGTTAAATAAATCATAATGGCCAGAATCAAAAAAGCTCCAATTACACCAACAACTAACGGATTACTACCAGCTAAAATTTGCGGTAAAATTAATTTAATAATTACAAAAAAACTTAAAACCAAACTAATCAAAGCTTTTACCCCCTTTGATCTGCCAGCCACTACGACAATAACCGCAAACACAATAGTCAGTATATACAAATAGCCTCGTCTAACAAAATCAACAATATAAAATTTATCAATGTTATCTAAATCCAGACTCCCTTGCACTAAAACTCTATCACCTACTCTATAGACATTAGCACCTACCACCTCAAATTCCGAAATACCATTATATTCTATCTCTTGATTCTTAAAATTACCGTCCAAGCCTCTCAACAAAATATTTTGCTGGATTAATTTACTGCTATCGTCTCTGATAATTTCTTTTTGATCTAATATTTTAATTACTTTAGCTTCAAAAATTTCACTACTAGCACTGGAATTATCTTGAGCTAAAATTGATAGTGGCACCAACAACACAATCAGTGATATTAAAATTGTTATTTTTTTAATCATACTAAAATTATTTAGCCATCATCACAAAATATTTTGTTGATTTAATTAATTATATTTTTTTAGCAATAAAATTTAAATAATTTTTTGACCTGGGTTTAAATTCTTCAAAATAGATTATTTCAAAACCAGCAAATCTGAGTAATTCTTCGACTTCTGATTTAGTATAAAAACTAAACCATCTTGTCATATCACTATCAAAGCTATCACGGTACCCTTCGGTGTCACCTTCTATTAAACCTAGTCCAAATACACCATCAGTTTTTAATACCCGCTTAATTTCTGACAACACTTGAGATACTTCTGATTTAGGTATATGTAATAACGAAGTATAAGACCACACCCCACCAAAAGTCTGATCAGCAAAAGGCAAATTATTAAAATCTCCTAAAACAGAATTAAGGCCTCTAGCCTGGCAAATTTCCACCATAGCTTCTGAAGCTTCCAAGCAAGTCACCTCTAAGCCCTCTTGTTTTAAAATTAAGCCATCACGCCCTGGCCCACTACCAATATCTAATACATTACCTACTGCTAACTTTTTAAATTGACTAATAAAAGGTTTAGGAAAAAGTTGCCAAAAATCAATCGTCTCCTGATCATAGTCTTGGGCTTTTTGATTATAAGTTTGAATGGTTTTAAGATCCATAAAATTTAGACTACTATCATTAATAAACATGGTACTATAACTAGATATTACAAGTAATATAAGAGTATCTTAGCACGATTTTAAGCCTTTTTTCAATATATCTGAATCGAGCTCCAATTTTATTAACATATGATTAAAGCAAGACACTTATTTTAAATTTAATAATAACAAACAGACACCATCAAATAATGTATTTTTGTTAACTACTTAGATATTTATGGCTTGCTTGATTGTCATTTCCAATTTACTGGAATCATCTGTCCCTACACGATAAATTTTTCTGTTTTTCATTGTTATTTCAACCGCATCAAAACCAGAAACATTATATATCCACATTTTGGGCCATAACCATAGTCTTATTCCCCAGCCATAATACCAATGATTTTTTACTTGTTTTACTGATATTATTTCACTAAGCAAAAACTTTTTTCTAAAAATTCCATAACCAAATTTAATCCTAAGATATTTTTTATCAATGGAAGTTGTCAAGACGGTAAATGATGTCAAAATAACCAGAATTAATGTCATTACACTCGTAACCAATAAATTTGTACCGGAATCAACAGACGGTGATTCAGCTCTAGCCGTTATTTGAAGCCATGCAAAAAACATCAACACAGCCAGCACAACCACTAACATTAAATATCCAATTTGAGTGTGTTTGTATGAAGTCATAAGTTATGTTTATTTAATTGTTTGGATAATTTTATCAACCATTGCGTCAACATCAAAAGTTTCTCTTTCACTGACACAAGCCTTATTTTGTGCTTCATCGTAATTGTTGCAGTTAGGATAACGCAAAATAAAACTAACCTTAACTAGTTTGTCATTTTTAATAGTAGTATAGGTATATGACGAGTACACACTACCAGCCGCACCTTCGTTTTTTATATTCATGCAGTAAATTCTGTCATCAACTAACCTCTGATAAGTTACATCCGCCAAGCTACTTACTTCCATTGGTGTAGTTTTGCAGGAAAAAGTTCCTGTTTCTATTTTCACGACTGGTGGCCAGTCTACAACGCTGATATATTTTGCCAGTAACCCTTTGGGGTATTGATATGTTATTCCATCGTCATTAGTGATTATCGTCCAGTGATTATTATTGGCATTATTGCTGTTTTCAATAATAGTCCAAAGCGAATAGTAACGGCTGTAATATTTGTGAGTGGCAACCGCGCTGGCTCCTGTTGATGATTTAAAAATATAACCCGAGCCCATTTGCTCTATAAAATAATAATCCTTTTCTTTCATAAAAGACTTTATTATCTCCAAATTACCACTTTTGGTAATGTATTTATTTTCTCCAATATCTAATTTAACAACATCTCTATTGCCAAAAGTTAGCTGGGAAATACCTTTAATTTGTGGCCAAGGATTGCCTTCTTGGAAAATTACTGACGAGTAGAAAAACATAAAAATACCCAACACTAAGATAGTGACGGATATAAGCAACAAAACCTTTTTATTTTTTGATGAGTGTTCAAAAATCATAATAGATTATTTTTTCTTTCTGCCTCTAACTACAATAACAATAGTAGCAATAATTAGGACGAGACCAATTCCTTGTAATCCAGGACTATCGTCAAATTCACCAAATATAATAAAAAATATTCCCAGTAACACTGCTAGAATTTTCGGGATCCAATATAAGATTTTATTTTTTATGTCAGAGTAGTTCATTTACTTATAGTATAGCTCAAAAATTAACTTTATTGAATGGCTGATTTTTATAGCAAAAACAAAAACAGCGACCAAAAAGTCGTTGTTTTTATTTAACTATTTATGCATGCGAGTCGCACATTTGTCATAGACAAATGGGTTGACCTCGATAATAAATTGTAACTTGGCGGAGAGAACAGGATTCGAACCTGCGGTACCTTTTACAGTACACACGCTTTCCAAGCGTGCGCCTTCAACCACTCGGCCACCTCTCCAAATTTACTCGGCAAGGCCTCGAACAAAAAAATGTTGTCCTCGCGTTTCCAGGGTTCCTTTTTGTCACCCGTAAAATACTCAAAAGTAGACTACCCCAATTTTAACCAAAATAATGAATTTTGTCCATAAAAGCCAAACACTTCAGACTAGGTCTGAAGTGTTTGATTTATGGTAATTTAGCCAAATTCTAAAATTTGATTTTATTTGATCATATCTTCAATCAAAGCCTCGAATTCTACTTTCTCAGCCGCTAAATCTTGCTTTTGTTCATAACCATTACCAATCCGAGAATACTTACAACCAAAAACGAAAGTTGGAATAGAACCACCTGGGTTAAATTCTTTGTAAATTGCTAAATCCTTTGCTGGCACGACAGATTCTTTTTGAGCAGTTAAGGTATTATCATTTGTGTCTACTTCCCAATGATAAGCTACGATTTTACCTTCAGCTACATATTTACTAACCACTTCATCAAAAGTATCTTTGATCCATTGGCAATGAGGACACCAAGTCGTCGAAAATAAATAAACCACTGGTTTACCATCTTCGGTACATATTTCAGCTTCAGACTTTTCTGAAAAAGTAGTCACACCCGGCACATTAGCCTGATTTTGAGCTACTGGTTGTTGCTGATTATTATCACCAGTTACCACATTTTGTTGCCCAGCCACACTAGGAGTGTTACCACTCTTACCACTTAGAAACACTACACCCAAAATTATTAAACCAATAACACTAATAGAAGCTATACCGCCAAAAAGGCCTAAGAGAAATTGTTGGTTTTTAACACCTTCACTCATATTTTTTTAAAATTATTTATTATCTTTAAATTTATTATTTTATGTCTGGCTTTTTATTGTGCCAGCTGGTTACTTGTTGATACTGATAACCGGCTCGCAAAATAGTTTTTTCATCAAAACGTTTACCCAGCAATTGAATACCAACTGGCAAACCACCAGCAAATCCAGCTGGCAAGGACAAACCACAAATACCGGCTAACGAGGCTGGAATAGTAAATATGTCAGCCAAATAATCCTTCAGTGGATTATTAGTATTCTCCCCCAACTTCCAAGCTGGCGTTGGCGACACTGGTGTCAGTATAACATCAATATCCTCAAATGTCTTGTCAAAATCTTGTTTAACCAAAGTTCTAACTTGCATAGCCTTTTTGTAATAAGCATCATAATAGCCAGACGACAAGGCATAAGTGCCAATCATTATTCGTCTTTTTACCTCAGCACCAAAGCCACTGGTCTTAGTATCTAAATAAAGATCTAACAACTCCCTACTATCACGCTTAGACAAGCCATACCTAATACCATCATATCTAGCCATATTAGAACTCACCTCACTGGGACAAATAATATAATAAGCCGCGACTGCTAAATCCGTATGTGGCAAACTAACATCAATCACTTCAGCACCCATCTCTTCAAACTTTTTGGCTGCTGACAAGATAATATTTCTAACTTCTTCATCAACCCCTTCAATAAAATATTCTTTGGGCAAGCCAATCCTTAAACCTTTAATATCTTTTTTAATCTCTTGTAAATAATCATCCACTTTTTCTGCCGGAGTAGTCGAATCTTTTTCATCACGCCCAGCTATCTGCTGTAAAATAAAAGCCGCATCTTCCACATTTTTAGTAATTGGACCAATAGTGTCCAGTGATGAGGTCATAGCCATTACTCCATATCTAGAAACTCGGCCATAAGTTGGTTTTAGTCCAGTAGCGTTACAAAACGACGCTGGCTGACGAATAGATCCGCCAGTATCTGTGCCCAATGAATAAGCACACATATCAGCTGCTACGGCTGCCGCACTACCACTCGAACTACCACCTGGCACTCGACTAATATCCCACGGATTATGAGTGGGGAAAAATCCAGAATTTTCACCAGAACCACCCATCGCAAATTCATCCAAATTAGTCTTACCAATAATAACTCCCTTAGACTCTCTGATGGTTTTAACCACTGAAGCATCATAGGGTGGGACATAATTCTCTAAAATTTTAGAAGCGCCGGTTGATTTAATACCTTTAGTGCAAAAAAGATCTTTTATAGCTACTGGAATACCAGCTAGTGGCGACAATGATTCATTGTGTTTGATTTTTGCATCCACTAATTTAGCCTGAGACAATGCTTCAGTTTCATTTAAAGTAATAAAAGCACCAACTTTAGAATCAAAAGATTTTATTTGTTCTAAATATTTTTTCGTTATTTCCTCACTAGAAAATTTCTTATCTCGTAAGCCTTCAAATGTTTCTAGAGCGGTTAATTTATTTAAATCCATAAAAGTTTTAGTTATAAAATCTTTGGCACCTTAACGTAACCATTGCTATTTTCTGGAGCAGAGCCAACTAACTCATTACTAATACCAGATTCTTGTATTTCATCATCTCGCATAACATTAACCAAACCAGTAACTTGAGACGTTTCTTCTACGCCATCGGTATTAATGGTTTGTAATTTTTCAACATAATCCAAAATATCAGACAACTGCTGACTGTATAAATTAGCATCTTGATCGGTTAAATTTAACCTAGCCAATTTAGCAATATGTTCTACTTCTGCTTTAGATAATTTCATGAAATTTATAGTTAATAACTAAAAAGATTCTATCATTTATGACATTTTTTGGCAATATCTCAAATAATTAAAGCATTTTTAAAAATTCACTTTCACTAATAATTTTCACTCCTAATTTTTCAGCTTTATTATATTTTGATCCTGCGTTTTCACCAGCCACCAAAAAATTAGTTTTAGCGCTAACTGCCGAACTAACATGACCACCCAGATTTTTTATCTTGTCCTTAGCCTCGTCTCTGGTTAAAGATTTTAATTCACCAGTTAAAACAAAAGTCTGATTATCTAATTTATGTGAAATTTTTTTAGCTGGATTGCTAATTTTTACGCCACTAGCTAGTAAATCAGCCACTAATTCCAAATTCTTACTATCAAAAAACCAAGCCAAAATACTATCGGCTACTTTGGGACCAACATCTGACACCTGTTGTAATTCCAGGGCGGTGGTTTTTTTTATTTTATCTATTGTGCCAAAATAATCCGCCAAAACTGAGGCTGTCTCCTCGCCCACGTGTCTAATACCTAAAGCATAAATAAATTTTGCCAAACTAATTTCTCGACTATTTTTAATCGCAACAATTAAATTATCAGCTGACTTTTCAGCAAATCTCTCTAGTGGACTAAGATCATCTTCTTTTAATTTAAAAATATCAGCTGGTGTTTTTATTAAATCAGCCTTTTGTAATTGATCCAAAATTTTAGGCCCTAGTCCATCAATATTAAAAGCTTTTTTAGACACAAAGTGATATAAACTTTCTTGTTGCTTGGCATAACATTTTTTATTATTACAATAATAAGCTACTTCACCAGATTTTCTAATGACCGGCGAACCACAAATCGGACATTTGGTGGGAATCTTAAATTTCTGTTCATGACCGGTTCGTAACTTAGGCAAGGTCTCAATAATATCTGGAATAATATCACCCGCTTTTTGTAAAACTACTGTATCGCCGATTCTGACATCAAGTCTATCAATTTCATCTTGATTATGTAGAGTAGCTCGCTTAACTACTGATCCAGCTAATTGAACTGGTCGCAAATGAGCTACTGGTGTTAAAGCGCCAGTTCTACCTACTTGGACTTCTATTGACTCCACTACGGTCGTTACTTGCTCAGCTTGAAATTTATAAGCCACGGCCCACCTAACACATTTAGCTGTCCGACCTAATTTTTTTTGATACTCAATTTTATTAACCTTTATCACAATACCATCAATATCATATGGCAATTTACTCCGCTTTTTTAAAAAGTCATTAAATACTGTTTGTGCTTCAAAAATATTATTAATTTTTTGCCAATGCTTATTGACCTTAAAATTTAAATTTATCAATTCTTTTAAAACCTCTTCTTGGGTAGCAAATTGATGAGGTCCATCATAACTATACATAAAATTATCCAAATCCCGACTGGCGGCAACTTTAGGATCCAATTGTCTAATAGTGCCAGCGGCGGCGTTTCGAGGATTAGCAAAAATTGGCTCCCCTTTTTTCTTTTGATCTTTATTTAATTTTTCAAAACTACTGGTGGGCATAAAAACCTCGCCACTAACTTCCAAATCCGAAGTATCTTTAATTTTAAGCGGTATACTATTAATCGTTCTAACATTGTGAGTTACTACTTCACCAATTACACCATCACCTCTAGTGACCGCCTTAACTAATAAGCCATTTTTATAAATACAAGACATATTTAAACCATCGATTTTTAATTCACAAACATATTCGATAGACTGATCAGCTGATATACTTAAAAATCTTTTAATTCTTTTATCAAATTCTAAAACCTCATCAAAAGAAAAAACATCATCAATTGAATATTTAGGAATCTTGTGTTTATGTTTGTCAAATTTACCCAAAGCTTTACCACCAATTCTTTGAGTTGGTGAGTCCGGTGTTATAAATTCTGGATACTCGGCTTCTATTTTTTCTAATTCATCTTTTAAAGAATCTCGTACTGCATCAGAGATTATTGGCTTATCCAAAACATAATAAGCATAATCAATTTCTTGTAATTGATCTTTTAATTTATTAATTCTTTTGCTAGCCTCTGTTTTTATCATGATTAATAGCCTTTAGTAATATCCTCCTGAGAAAACAATACAAATCCAAACAAACTAGATGATGGATCACGTGGTGGAATATTAGCATAAACCGCCTGCCTGGTGCCAGCAAAGACACCTACTGATTTAATAGTTATATTAGAAATTCCTTCTGGATTATAAGTATTATTATAATCTTCGCTATTACAACCATTAATACCTTTCTTTTCGTTATAAGCAGTGACAGATAAATTATCGATATAATCACCACTAGTACCTAAAACTTTTAATTCTACCAAATAATTAGATGGGATTGGAGATATGTCACCATTAATATTTCTATCTTTAAAATCAAAACAAACTGGATTGGCAGATTCTATACTATCACTAATTTCTATTTTATTAATATCTGTAAAATAAACCAAAGTACCACCATCATCTGTGGGATTAAGTTGAGTAAAAACCACTTGGAGCTTTGGTGAATTAAAACCTTTAACCCAATTTATTTTTATACTTTGAGCTGTATTAGAACTATCACTGCGACCAATAAAATATAATTTTACACTTTGACCATTATATAAACGCTGACGGAAAAATGTTGGCTCATAATCTGTAGAGTCCTCAATCGTCCAATCAATAGAGCCATCACCAGTCATATCACTATTTTTATCAACCGAAGACAATAGCTCATTACTACCATTACCTGAAAAATTACCTATTTTTTCTTTACCGCCATGTCTAAATAAATAAAGAGTCCGTTCAATACCAGAATCAGCAAAATAATAAGACACAATGGAACTATCAATTTCTTGCGCCTGACGTAAATCAGAAATAATAAAAACTCCAAAACCCAAAGCCATAGACAACAATATAGACATGATCATCAAAGCCAATATCAGAATAATACCACTTTCATTTTTTGAATAATTAAACATAATTATCTTTTATAAACTCGACTAGAAATTGTAGTCTGAATAAATATTTCCTTTTCAAATTTGGGATTAATATTTTGATTTTTTAATTTTAAAAATATTACCACTCGAGGTTGTTTGTTGGTCGCTGGGTTAGTGTTATAAATATCTTCTAAGTTTGGGATGATATAAAACTTAACATCAGTTACCGCTACGTCATCAGCATTCAAATTGGCCGCTTGGCCATTGACAATATATTCCAAATTATTACCACTAGCTGATTTAACAATCGAAGTCTCATTACCAAGCTCATCTTTTAGAAAATCAATTCTATCCTGTGGCTGGACCGCCTCCACTGGATATTTTATTTGCCGAGCTCTTATTTCTCTGGCTATTTTTTCGACAATATAGCGACCGTCATTTTGTAATCGTTGATAGCTAGCAGTGTGCTGATGTAAGCTACTAGCATTAAGATAAACCGCAGAGATAATAACTGAGGCAATAGAAAAAATACCAATAGCAATGACTACTTCAGCGAGACTGAAACCAAAACATAAAACATCTAACGTGTAACGTCTAACATTTTTTCTATTATTTTTTGATAATGCTCCAAAGCATTTTACCAACTTTATCATTTAATTTAAGTATTTCTTTATAATCTATTTCTTTTATTAAACCTTGTTCATAAGAAAAATATAATAAATATTTTGACTCCTTCAATGAACCATAAGATATTTCTAAAAAATTTATATAGACTTTACAATTTACACCTTTTCTTCTAGCATAGCCCTCTATATAATTTAAGATAACCGACATAGAAGATCTTCTAATCTGAGAAGTAATGCCATACAATTCATCTTTAGGAAAACTTTTTGTAATATTATAAATCATTTTTACATACTTGTGCATTGTTATCTTTAAATCATCATGAAAATTCATACTACTACGTTTTATGTTATAAGTTAAACGTTACATATAATTTATTTCCAATTAAAAATTCTTTCTTGAACTGATATATTTCTATTTTGACCAACTAAAGTCCAAGAAACTGCTGATTTAACATCAATACCAACTTTCAATTCTGAAGCTAAGCAACTAGAACTCTTAACTGTAAAATCAACATTAAAATCATCACACTGTAAATCATTATTAGCATCACTACAACAAATATTTTGAGTTTCAATTAAACGATGATAAGTGGTTGGCTGTCCAGAATTATCATGACTATACAAGCCAGTAATCGGATCACTATAAATAGTTGTAGCACCATCGTTTAAATTATCGGCAGCCAAGTAGTCTAATAACACATTTTCAGAAAATGGATTGACAATTATGCCACTACCGTCGCCATCTAAACCACTATCCCAATAACACGGATCATAAGTCACGCTATTGTGAAAACAGCTATCGTTATTTTCTATAGCCAACCAATTAGAATCTCTAATATTTTTTACAATTTCTACCCCTTCTCTGGCCAAATTAATAGATAATATCCTAGCTCCAGCCTCTTGTTCACCATTAAAATTAGAAATAAAAAGACCCCAGACACTAAAAAGACCAACTGTAATAACACCAATCGCCACTACTAATTCCAGCAGTCCCTGACCCTTTTGATTTTTAATATCAAAATCCATTAATTACAAATTTTAATTATTTAAAATATCCATTCGACCAGAAATGCTATTAACTCTAATATTTTTAGAGACGCTCAAATCATCGGCGTGTTTCAAATTAATCAACACTTCATTACTAGCAACCAGTAAATCATCCAGATACATTTTAATATCACTCCGTGGTGGTGTTATTTCTATAATCAAATTATTACCTGACATATCAACTATAGTTTTTTCTAATTGCACAGTGGCTATATCAATAATAGCATTGACGCTATTTTTGGCTTTTAATGAATATGAACAGTTAACTGAACATTTATCTATCTCAAAAATATATGACACTGGTACTTGTCCGGCTACCACTTTACCAGACAAAGATGAAGTTTGCATTTGTTTAATACCATCCAAAATTAGTCTTGATTCATTATCCATATACCGAGCTTTTTCATTGCCTCTAAAATTTACCACCGTTAAAGTTGAAAATATCCCAACAATAGCAATGACAATTATCATTTCGGCTAAAGTAAAGCCATTTTCAGATAGCGCAAAACGCCTAACGTATAACGGTTTATTTCTTTTTAAGAGTAGTCTAACTAATTTTATCATTAAATTTAAATTAAATTAACAAAATATGTTATATGTTATGCGTTACGTATTACATTAAACTTAAATACCAATTCACAACCACATCTCCCCAAAGTATCGCCACCAATGTCCCGACGGCCAAAAAAGTGCCGAAAGGAATTTGAGATTTAAATTTTTTTGTTCCCCAAATTAACAAGAATATAGACACCATCGAACCAATAATATAAGAAAAAAACAAAGCCACTACTACAGACTTAGCTCCCAACATCAAGCCCATCAAAGCTCCCATCCGTAAATCACCACCACCTATCCATTTACCAGCTGATATTAAAAACTGTACAACAAAAAACCCTAAGCCAATCACCAGTCCAACTAACAAACTAATCCAGCTAAAGCCCAAGGTCAAATTAAACAAGAAAGCTATTAGCATGGCCGGTATAGTAATCCTATCTAATATTAAATACCATTTTAAATCATAAACAAAAATAATTATCAAAAAACTAACAAAAACCAAATTTCTTAACCATAAAAGCCAGATATCAGAATTATAAAAAAGATTGTCAAAACTCAACATGCCAATAATATTATAAGTAACTAACACAAATAATAAACCAGTTACTATTTCCATTACTGGATATTGCCATGATATTTTTTTCTGACAATAACGACATTTACCCAATTGAATAATAAAACTAAGTAATGGTATTAAATCAATTGGCATTAAGATATGATGACAATGCGGACAATTAGAACGAGACCTAACAATATCAGTGCTGCTATGCATTCTAATAACAACCACATTCAAAAAACTGCCGATTATCAAACCCAAAATAAATATAAAAATATAAAACACGGGATAATTTTTAATTTCTAATTTTTAATTTTCAAATTTATCTATCCAACCCCTCATTGGTTAGCGCATACTTACCACTAGTAAGTCCCAACAAGCCTGACTCTAAATAAAATTCTACTCTAAAATTATCATCAGTCATTTGTGTTAAAACATATCGTAAACTATCAGTATTGACCGGATCAATAAGCGTTGAAACATTTGGTGATTGACCGCTACGACCAGTACAAAAGTTTATTAGCATACCTTCGCTGCATTCTGGTATTTTATAAGTATTAAACTTCAAAAAATAAATATTCATTTCTGATTCTAAAATCCGCATATCGCCAAGTCGTTGATAATCCTTTATTCTAATTGAGTTATAAATAAACCACCAAACCAGCAATGAAACGGCAGTTATTAGTAAAACAACATAAATAATTATTTTTATATTCTGTTTTTGAGTCATTTAAATCAATAATATTAGCTAATTTATAGTCATATTATACCACAAAAATAACCATAACAAAAATCCCCCATTGCTGGGGGATTTTATACTAAATTGCCAATAAAAAATTATGGGCAAACAGTCTCAGTACCAGCTAAACTAGCAACTTCCTTAGCCTGACCAGTTGAATCGACGCAGAAATCTACAGTTTCATCAGAACACAAACCAGCCCAAGCAACCCAAGCCGAATCATTAATGCCACCAACATTGATCTGATAGGTTGCGGAATCAGGACTACAGCTTGGAGGCAATAGATTGGAAATTTCAGTGTTAGTCATATCAAAACCAGTAAAAACACCTGAATCATACTGCACGGCAGCAAAAGTTCTGATTTGTGATAAGTCACTTTTGATTTGGGCATCACGAGCCTTATTTCTAGCGGTGTTTAAAGAAACCACAGCTAGCGAAGAAAGCATACCGATAATAGCAATAACCACCAAAAGTTCGATTAAAGTAAAACCTTTTTTATTCATAAAACTAAATTATTAATTTTTTATTGATTTTTGTCCACTCGAGTGGATGAAAACCTGAATTAAAAACTATTTCTAATCCAAGGATTCTAGACATTTTTTCGACCTTTTTTATTTATTAAACAATATCCACAATCTACTTACAGTATACCACAAATTACCAAAACAAAAAAATACAAAAACATTTATTTTTTATAAATTTTTCTCAATCAAACATTCTAGTGATTTTTAGTTTTTTATGGTTTATTCTAAAAAGCGGCTGATAATTGCCAAATTGGCATAATAACTGCTGCCACAAAACCACCAACTACAATACCCAAGAAAATCATAATAATTGGCTCTATTAAAACTGATAAATTAGCCACGGAATTATCAATTTCTCGACCATAAAACTCAGTTAATTTTTCCAACACTTCTTCTAATTTACCAGTTTCCTCACCAACACTTATCATTTGAGACACTAAAACCGGCACGTATCTGTTGGCTACAATACTATCTGCCAAAGAACTACCCTCATCAACATCAGAAATGGCTTGTTCTAACATTCGATCATATACGGTATTGCCAACCACCCGTCGGACCACTCTTAAAGCTTTAGAAGCTGGTACACCACCCTTAAGTAGAGTATTTAAACTTCTAGTGATGCGCACCACATAAACATAGGTAGCAATTTTACCAAAAACTGGTACTCGAATCTTAAACAAATCAAAAATTCTACGGCCACTGACAGTTTTATTAACAGTAAACCAAAAACCACCAAGCACTGATAATATGCCAATCACAACTACATACCAATAATCCTTAAAAAAATCGGAAGTACCTAGTAGTATCCTGGTCATTAAAGGCAATTTGACCCCAGACTCTCTTAACATTTGAGTCATTTGTGGTACTACAAAAACCATTACCACAATACCCACAATAACTAATCCGGACAAAATAAAAGCTGGGTAGATCATTGCGCCCTTAACTTTTGATTGCAAATCATAATCCTTTTCTTGTTGATCCGCTAAATAACTCATCACCTCACTTAAACGACCAGAAGTTTCACCAGAACCCACAATATTAGTATAAAAATCACTAAAAACATTGGGATAAAGAGCCATAGCCTGAGACAGTTTAGCACCACCATCTACTTCATCGGCTATGCCAGAAATAATCGCCTTAAAATATTTATTACCAGCCTGCTTGACCAATATTCTAAGTGCTTTAACAATTGGTAAATTAGCATCTATCATTACTGACAACTGTCTAAAAAATATAACTTTTTCTTTAGTTTTAATACGATTTAGAAAGCCCATCATTTGATTTTCAAAATCTTTGGCTGTTTGTTTTTTAATACTAATAACCGACAAACTTTTTTCTAAAAGCAAAGAAACAACTACATCTTCAGATATGGCATCTATTTCACCTTCAACTAATTGATTATTTAAATTTTTAGCTTTGTAAGAAAATAAGGACATGATTTTAAATTTATCTTAAAAGTGATTCTAATATTTTTCTATCTGTAGTATTATCCAGAGCATCTTCTCTGGTTATTTTAGATGACTTAACTAATTTTGCCAAACCATAATTAAATGACACCATACCTTCGTTTCTGGAAGTTTGAATTAAATTATTTAAACCAGCAATATTACCATTGATAATCATAGACTTAACCGCTTCATTCATAACCAATACCTCCTGAACTACTGCCACGCCACCACCAATTTTAGGTATAATCTTTTGACAAATAACGGCCCGCAAAGCAGTTGCTAGCAAATCTCTAATTCTTTCTTGATCATAAGCTGGAAACATATCCAATATTCTAGCAATAGCATTGGTCGATGAATCAGCACTAATAGCACTAAAAACCAACGAACTCCCCCTAGCAATTTCCAAGACCGCTGGAATAACCTCTGACTTATTAATCTCTTCTAAAAAGAGAATATCACCGTCTTCCTCTTCAAAATATTTTAAAGCCTCGGCAAATGAATTAGTATCAATGCCTACCTCTCGCTGTTCAATAATACTTTTATTATTGGTAAAAATGTATTCTATTGGATCTTCAATGGTAATAATATACTCTTTTCTGGAACGGTTTATTTCTTCGATTAAAGCGGCTATGGTAGTTGATCTACCAGATCCAAATGGACCAGATACTAATATTAAACCATTTTTATTTTTAACTAAATTAGACAGAATTGAATTTAATTTTAAAGATTCTAATGTTGGCACCTGATAAGGAATATGTCTCAAAGAAACTGACAAAAAACCGCGTTGATAAAAAATATTTACCTTAAATCTCAAATTGTTATCAAAATTATAAGCCAAAACAATTTCTTTGTTAACTAATAACTTTTCTTTTTTTTCTTTAGTGAGCAAAAAATCCACTAAACCTTGCATAAAATCTTGGGTTACCACTTCTTGATCTTCCAAGTAAACCAAATGATCATCTATTCTAAGAATCGGATTATTCCCGACAGAAAAATGTAAATCAGATGCTCCTCTCTTAACAGCATCAGTTAGGATATTTTTAATAGTTAATTCTTGACCAACCGACATAATTTAATTTTAGACTTATTACTAAGCAATGTGATTGCTTTTAATTAAATCCTTTATTTTAGCCACTACCTCCGAAGGCATAAAATGAGCTTTAATTAAATAATCAGTCGCTCCCAAGCTTAGGCCTTTTTCCACATCAGCCTTTTGACTTAAATTAGTCAATAATATAACTGGAATATCCTTTAACTTTTTATCCTTTTTAATATTTTCTAAAACTACAAAACCATTTAATTTTGGTAGTATTAAATCCAACAAAATCACGGCTGGTCTTTTTTTGCCGACTAATTCTAAACCCTTTTCGCCATCATAAGCTGTATAAACATCAAATCCTTCGAGTTCGAATTTTGTTCTATAAAGATCTGCTAAAAAAACATCATCTTCCACAATTAGGATTGGAATATTATTTTTTTGAATCATAATATAATAAATTATTAATAATAATTAAATCTGAGAAGCCCTCATTACCTCTTCCATAGTAGTAATACCTCGTAATCCTTTAATAATACCATCTTGCATTAAAGTTACAAAACCTTGTTTTTTCATTAAAGCTCGAACATCCTCCATAGTAAAGTCTCTGGCAATTAAATCTCTAAATTCAGAAGTGATATCTAAAATTTCCGCAATCACAGTTCGACCATAATAACCAGTATCACCACAATCACTACAACCAGCTCCTTTGTAAAATTTATACTTACCACCGAATTCTTCTAAATATGTTTTTGGCATATTTTCTATTTCCTTCATAACGACTTTTTCGGCTGATGGTGGTAGTTTTATTTCTTGTTTGCAATTAGGGCATACCTTTCGAACTAAGCGCTGAGCCATTAAAATATTTAAAGTGGATGCCAGCAAAAAAGCCTCGCCTTTCATATCTATCAAGCGTGGTATAGCCCCCCAAGCACTGTTAGTGTGTAATGTAGAAAAAACTAAATGACCAGTTAAACCAGCATGAACTACTAATTCCGCAGTTTCATTATCACGAATTTCTCCCACCATAATTACATTAGGATCTTGACGCAAAATTGCTCTAAGACCAGAAGCAAAATCAAAACCAATTTCTGGAATAATTTGTGATTGATTAATGCCTTCAATATAATACTCAATTGGATCCTCTAACGTCGTTATATTTACACCTTCGCTATTTAACATATTTAAAACGGAATAAAGAGCCGTGGTTTTACCACTACCGGTTGGACCAGTTAACAAAAATATGCCGTGAGGTTTAATAATATTTGCTTCAATAATTTTAATGTGATAGTCACTAAAACCTAATTCGGTTAAAGTAGGAATACCAGCCGATGTATCCAAAACTCTCATCACCACTTTTTCGGCATTTAACATAGGGAAAACAGAAATTCTCAAATCAATTTCTTTATCGCCTAACTTCATTCTAATTCTGCCGTCTTGCGGTTTTCTGGTTTCATCTAATTTTAGATTAGCCAAAACTTTTATTCTAGACACCACTGAACTGTATAAATATTCTGGCAAGGTAATGGTAGTATGTAAAACGCCATCAACTCTATATCTCACTCGACCTTCATGATGTTTGGGTTCAATATGAACATCTGAAGCTCCACCTTCAACAGCATGGCGAATGATTACTGATACAATTTTAGCAACTGGCGCCGATTTAATAACATCTATATTATCTGTAATCTCTTCAACTCTAGTAACGTCCTCTTTACCTTCTTCGGTAAACTTTTCTCGAGCCGATTCTAGGGCTGTGCCAATTTCTTTCTTAAAGCCACTATATTGTCTAAAAATGTCTCGGTAATCAGCCAAAGATATTACATAATACTTTGGATTTAAGCCTTGTTGTTGGGCCAAAAATTCAATAGCCTCTTGAGCTATAAAATCATTAGGGTTAACCATGCCCACTTTTATCATATCTTCTGCTTTTTCAAAAATTATCATTTCATAATTCTTGGAAACCTTTTGTGGTAATAAATTCAAGACTTCACCTGCTACTTTAACATCTGCTAAATCAATAGCTTCCATGTTAAAAGCCTGACCCTTAATTCTAGTAAACTCTTCGGCTGAAAATATACCATCAGACACCAAAATATCTTCCAATTTTTTATCTGAAGTTTCTAATTTATTCTCTACTTCCAACAACCGCTTAGGATCTATTAAACTTTTTTGTAATAGAAAATCTTTTATTTTTGATAATTTGTCTTTACTATTCATAGAGCACTATTTTTTAGGACTAAATGGATCACCTCTATCTGGATTTTCCTGATTTATTAAAATTGGCCACTCACCGTATTGCCTAAATTTTCCTAATTCTGATATTATTTTTTGTTTTAAGTTCTTATTTATAACAGTGCCAGTAATTGGTGGAGCGATAGATTGATAGTCTTCACCAATTATCTTTTTTTCTATATTTGGCCAAAAAAACCAGACCACAGTAAACACCACAACTACTAAAGCCATAATATAAATGAAACTCTTGGACACTTTTTTTCTAATTAAATCCATAACTTTATTTACTAGGATAATAATAAGTTGACAATTCTAATTTATAGCCAACTTCATCAGGTGAAAAACTAATCGCCTTAACATCAAAAATCATCAAACTAGATTCTAAGGCTTCAATAAAACGACCAAAATTACCATAATCATTGCCAGCCGAACTAATAACTGTCATATTAATATCAACTCTTTTAAGCTTCGAGTCCCCTAAACCATTAGCTACTACTTCATTGGCCTCAATATTTTCAACAATAAACTTATATTCACTAGCTAGTCGGCTTAATTGAACTACTATTGATGATAAATCAAAACGACTAGGTAGGGCTAAATTAAGTTTTCTCTCTTCATCAGGCGTAAATTCAATTATTTTACTAGAATATTGACTCAAAAAATTACCGTCAGATTTAAGCTTATTAACTTCACCTTCTAATTGCAATAAAACTGTTTCTTTGTTTGATTTTACTTCCCACTTAGGAACAATTACAAAATAATACCCAATGTACAGAATAATCACTCCAACCAAAATAAGAATTAATTTAAAATATTTATTTAAAACTTCCAGTAGTCTTTTATCTGGTTCAGTTTTTTTAGATTGATTATCGATAAGATTGTCGATATCTTTAATGTCTGCCATTACTTTTAATTATTTTCATTAGTAAATACACCGTCATTTAAAGTTAAATTAATATCAAATTTAACACCTTTAATTCCAGCTTTATCACCACTAACCACTTCTAAATTATTAACTTTAACCTGTTTCACAAAATCACTAGCTTTTTCAAAGGCGGTTATTTGTTGAGCGACTTTTCTATAGCTATCAGCGATTTGCTCTTCAATAGTGCTACCACTACCTATTGCGGCAATAGCTGGTAACATAAACTTACCAGAAGTATCAGCTGTAAACTCACTATAATAAACATTATCCAGAGTATACTTTTCCAGCAGTCCAAAAAACTTAGTCCAATAAATATGTTTAGTTAATAATTTATTAATAGCCAATAATTTATCTTGTAAAATAATATTTTTTTCTTGAACTCCCTTAAAATCATTAATGTATGCCGCTAGTTTATTTTTATTTTCAGTTAAACCAGCAATATTAGACTCAATCTTTTTTTCTTGTTGATCAATAGTCAGATAAACAGCAGTAATTATTAAAGCTGGCATTAAAATTGCCAAAATAGTGCCAATAATTTGTTGTTTATTTTTAGGATAAGTTTTAAATAATAATTCTTGAGGCACCAAATTAATGTCTATCTTTGATTTTTCGGCTTTTGGTGCTGTGTGATATTTAGTTTTAACGCCCACTACTGGCCTACTATTATTAGATTGATTTGGCTTTACTGGCATCACCAAAGGCTTACCAGGCATGGTCATTTTTGGCTTTGGCGAAAATAGATTCATCAAACTAACCATAAACCCTGGTTTTTTTCTTCTAAGTTCTGGGCTATTTTTAAAGTTAACTTTAGTTTTTTGTGATTTATTTTTTAATTCAAATGATGGCATAGCTGGTGAAATTTGATTCTCAACTGTCGACTTAACTGGAGACTGGGCCGGGCCGATAGCATTTAAAAAAGTATTTTTTTGTTTGGGCAGACTTTTTATAGGGGCAGAGCTATGTCTAATATCATTTTTATTACTAAATTCTGAAGTATTAATTCGATTACCAAAAGAAGTGCTAGGTCTGACAACTGATGCTGATTTTATTTTACCACCAAAAATACCTGACCATAAAGATTTTTTAGGTCTAGATGGTTTAATTGGCATAATCGGTTTTTCGGCCTTACCAGCTGACAGATTAACAGTAAAAGTCTTCGGCTGTTTAGCCGCTTTTAGAATCTCCTTCTTTTCCTTATTCCGCATTTCTTCTGGTAATAAGTTTATATTAGCCATTACTCTTTAGTCTTAATTTAATTATTCGATGTCACGCATAGACAAGCCGATAGACACCGCAAATTTAGAACCCAATCTATCCAAAATTGGTTTTAATTCGGTGGGAAAAATAACTCTAGCCCAAGGATCACCAACGTAGGTATTTATATTCAAGGTATTAGACAAATAACCAGACAAATTACCTAAAAGCGATGAACCGCCAGTTAAAATTATTTTTTCTACTTTTTTATTATTTTGTTCCTGATAAGCGCTAAGTGTGTACTTAATTTCGTTTAAAATTGGTACAAACGCTTTTTCAACGGTTTGTGGTAAGGAGTTATCAGCAGTTTCTGAACCTAAAGACAAATCTTGCTTAAACTGTTCAGCTCTATCAAAATTAATATTTAAACTATTAGATATGGCTCTAGTAATCATTGTACCACCCATTTCTAGACTTCGACTTAAAACTGGTATACCTCTTTCAACAATGGCAATGCTAGAAGTACTAGCTCCTAAGTCAACCAACATAATTATAGATTTATCATTACCAACCAGTGATCTAATTAAGGCAAAATTTTCTGTTTCTAAACTAAGCAAAGTTAAACCAGCTCTATTAAAAATGTCCACGTATTTTTTAACTAATTTTTTACTGGCACCAGTTAAAAGTATTTTTAAATTTTTTTGTGGTTTAGAAAATATTTTACCAATTGGCTGATTATTTTGTTCTCCAGAAATATTTTCATTTTTAGCAGATATCACAACATCGTCTTCTAATTCTTCAATGATTTTCCAATCCAAAATAATATCTTCTAGAGGCATGGGAATTATTTTTTTGGCTTCCCAACTAATAGCCGAGGCTAACTCTTTCTTAGGTAAATTTGGTAAATTTAAAATAGAAGTAAACACCGAAAAATTTGGCAAAGCAGCAATTACTTTTTTTGATGAAGTTTTTGACTTGGCACAAATTTCAGAAATCATTGCAGCTGTGCCATCAGTATCATCGATTAAGTTTTTGATTTCACCTGGTTTTTTTTCAATAAAACCATAAGTTACTAGTCGTGGTCTACCTTTAAAATTAGATAATTCAATAATCTTAATAGATGATGTGCCTATATCAATACCTAAGTAACTTGATTTTGAGGAAAAAATTCCCATATTTATTAATGAATTTACTATTTTAATAAGAAAAATCTCTCACTACTGGCAACCCCTCAACAAAACCGCTCAAGGCTTTAGGCGGATTAGCTGTTAGTCTGCCATCGTATATTATTCTCTCTGAACCCTGTAATAAATCAGCATAATTTCTTTCTAAATCGAAAGCTTTGGCAATAACTAGTCCCAAAACACTCAATGGTTTATCAGAATCTCCAGAGAAAAACGCCCCACAACCGGTTTTATTATAATTGTGATAATCAGTCTCAGACCCACTAGCTATTTGACAAGCAGTATCGTTACCTAAAACTACAAAGGCCCCTACAACTTTCTCTACTGACGGATCAATTATTAAATCTCCTCTAATAATCCAGACAGCTGAGGCCAATTGATCTAACTTTGTTGGTACACCAGGCTCATAAGAAATGTTTGCTGAAATATTTAAATCACCGTCTACAATTATTATACCATTTCCTGACACGTTTGCGCTACTGTTAGTAAGTTGTAAACTATCAGGAATTTGTAAATCACCATCAAAGTGATAAACTTGTCCGCTTAAACTGCCACCAGTCGGTCCATTCCAAGCGCTAGCCGAAATATCATTGACAATTTGACCATATTTATTTCTAGTACCTATGCCCGCTACTTTAGTTATTAAGCCAGTGATATCAATTTTTCCTAAAGCATTTCTATAAATACCGCCACTTGGCGATGACTGTAAGAATCCAGTATCCACACCCTGCACCAAACCAGTGGCTATGTCCTCACAATTTTGAGTTTTGATATTAACATTAATATCTTCAGCGAAAATACAATAGGTGGCATTTTTACCTTCAACTCCAGATTTTTGTCGCACCCATTTGGGGGTATAAATAGAACCATACAAAGTTTGTAACCAAGGAAAAACAATATAACTAGATCCAAATTCAGTATTATAGTGTAACCAACCAGCCCCAATTACTAAATCATCTGAAGTGGCATTATTATTATCAATATCAGCACCATTCCAAGACCAGCCCAATAACCGACCATCACTTAAATTTCTATTGACACCATACTGCTCCAAAGAAGTTGGCACTGAATTATTACAAGCTGAACAAGTAATTCTATCAGCTCCCAAAATACTTTCGGTAGTGCAAGTACTACATGATGTATAAATATAACCACTACCACCAGCTACAAAATCTTGTTCTCCCGGAACTATTGGATAATCAGTACCATTAAAATTGGTTTGGGCAAAGCAAGTATTACAAGTATCATAGTCATCTTCTGAATAAGTTATACATTTACCAGTGGGAATTAAATTACCTTCACCATCGTCAACCACTTCTGGAACATCACACTTTGGCTGACAATCATAACAAGCTTCGCCAGTCCCAGCTGGGATAATACCAGTTTCCCCACGACGCAATTTTATCCAACCATCATCATCTAGAGCATAAACCTTAGCCCAACCGGCTATTTTACCAGTAACATTATCCATTGTTGTATTTAATACACCGCTTGGTGGCACTCCCACGCAGCCTAATCTATCATCGCCAGCACCATCACCAAAGCACACCCAACCCACATTCTCCGACCAAGCATAGCCAGATATTTTATTAGTCGGATCTATGATTACACTATAATCAACGCCAGGACCAGTAATTAAGCAATCACCGGGGTTTAACAACTGACAATTATTAGAATTAAGCGAAAACCAACCATAATTTTCTGACCACAACCAGCCAGCAAAAGAAAAGGTAATCCCCTGAGCTTTAGCGTCATAAAAACGATAACTAGTTATACTAATAACTACTATAATCAAAATTATTAATATCAAAGAACTGAATTTTATAATTTTATATGCCATTAACTATTTAATAATAGTTTATAATTCACAACATCGTATACTAGTAACTCCACCACTAGAATTTAATTGCACACCAGCCATAAATTTATCTTGAAGACAAGCGTTTTGAGCTGAATTATTAACCAACTGCCAACCACAATTATCTGGTGAATTATTAGAAGCTGAAAAATTTCCAGTAGCGGATACATCGCCACCAAAAGTCACATCACGACCGTCAGCTTTAATAAAATAATTTAAACCAGGATTGACATTACTATTAGTTAAATAACTTGTAGTACCAACTTGAGAAATAGCAACATATTTATTATCAACCAAAGCTGTAGCTGAAGCATCATACACAAATAATCCACCTAAACCATTTTGCGGATGAACCTCTAAGCCATTACTAAGTTTAATCCAATCATCGTTAGCGTCGCCCATAGAAGCGTCATTATCAATATAACTGCCGCCGCCAATCCGCAAATTATTATTAACAAAAACATTATCATAAGTAGTAGAATAAACCTGATCAGTATTAACACTAGACGCTCTAGAAATACTATAATTAACCATATCCAAACTTTGAGTCGCCCTATGATTGCCTAAATTGTCACCAAGGCAATTAGTACCATCAGCTAAACAAACATTTTTACTATTAACGGTTAAACTTGTGCCAGATACCGTTAAATTTCCACCTATGGTGACATTTCTGCCACTACCTTTGATAAAATAATTAGTCAAAGCAGCCCCGCTATCAGCTAAATAACTATCACCATCAACTTGGGTAATGCCAAACCAGTCACCAGCCGCATTATCCTTATCACGTACTATAACACCATAACTATCAGTATTAGAATGAAGATCTATAAAGCCGTTCAATTTAATCCAATCGTCAGCATTACCACCCAACGTAGTGTCATCATCAATAGTGGCGCCGGCCTGTAACGCTAGACTGCTATCAATATTAACGTAAGGGTTGGTATTAGAATAAATACTATCTGTATATAGAGAACTAACATTATTAATATTATAATTACTCATATTTAAATTACCAGTCGCTGTATGATTGCCTAAATTGTCTGCACCAGATGGCGGACTAGACAAATCCCACTGTGTACCAGTATAAATTAAAATTTGACCAGCTATTGGTGTAGTAGCAGCAATTGATCTGCCTTGTAATTTATTAGCATTCCAAAGAGCTGATCCAGTCTGAGCAGACACCGTATCTGCAGCAACTGTAATACCAGTACCAGCACCAACATTAAGAGTAACATCACCCGTAGTGCCACCACCTATTAAGCCATTACCAGCGGTTACTGCAGTTATATCACCACCGCCACCACTAACTAAGCCATCAACATAGCCTTTTGTAGCTGCATCAGAAAATATAGTTGGCACTCCTAAATTTGTAACCTTACTACCAGAAATATCTAAATTACCAGCTAATTTCATATTACCTTGAGTGTTTATAGAAGCTACCGGTGTTAAGCCATTAACTCCCCAAGTCCAACCCCTAGTAGCTGTGTTATTCATGCTATTTTTAATGCTATAGTCAGTAACTGAACCATATTTATATTCAGCAGTATTACCCATACTAACCTTATAGCTATCACTACTCCAAAACCTAACACCATTACCAACACTAGCTCCAATATCAATGTAATTAACATTATCAATTTCTCCACTATTCATATTTAAAATACCTTGTACTTGAATAGTATCATTACTATCACCTAGCCAAATATTTTCAGCAGTACCGCTTCTACCGTAAACAGCATTGACATATAAATCTCCACCAATAGTCACATTTCTACTACTACCTTTAATAAAATAATTAGTCAAAGCAGCGGCACTATCAGCCAAGTAACTGTCTCCGCCAACCTGAGTTAAGCCTAAATAGCTAGCACTACTAGAATCACGAAGCACTATGCCATAATTATCAGTACTAGATCTCATCTCTATATAACCATTTAATTTAATCCAATCATCATTAAATTCTCCTATGGTAGTATCATCATCTATAGTACCGGCAACTTTAAGAATTAAATTGTCATTAATAACAACATCAGCAGAAGAACTGTAGATATTAAAATTACCCATATTTAAATTAGTGGTCGCAGTATGATTACCTAAATTATCACCAATACCACCACCCGAAGCCGTACAACCAGCTGATGTACAAATTGGCGTCGCACTACCACCAATATAAATACTACCATCCATACCCACTCTCAGTTTTGCTGAATTACTTGGTGACTCTAATAACAATAAATTTCCAGTGCCACCAGTAGCTGATCCGTAATATACATTATTGTTAGCACCCAAAGTTCCAATTCTAACATCAGAACCAATAGCTAACACCGCTTGAGCAGACACTACAAATACCAATATTAGCGACAGAAATAATAACAATAAATTAATTTGTTTTTTTAGCATATGTTTTATATATAATTATTGTAGATTAATTAAAGCCATTATTTGACCACTTGAACTATTTAAATCTTCCATCGCCTTGCCGATTACTGTGCCGATTTGTGGATTTGTTGCTTTCATGGCATAACCCAGAGTATTAGATGTTGTTAGTAAATCCCCTCTTTTAATAATACCGTTACTATTGTTTACCTTAATATGAACCACGCCAGTCATCGCAACAACCGCTTTATTTTTGGCTTCAATTCTACCCATAATCACAGACGGATTATCTGATACCACGCCAACTACTGCACTATCATAAGACTTATATGATGGTTTTACTGATTTATAACCCAAATTATAATCGCCTAATACCACCACAGTACCAGTTTCTATATCCTCGCTAGTAGCAAATTCTTCGGCCAAATCAGCACCAGAAGTTACAGTAATACTCGCAACAGACCAATCACCAGTAACACCACCATTGCCGGCAGTATCTAATGTTAATTTTGTATCTATACCTACATCGCCGCCAGCATTTGTACTAATTTTATATTTGTTACTATCACTAGAGTCAACACCAACATTCCAAGATGTGCCAAAAGACACTTGTGAATCAGTGTTTTGCGCAATAACAACTCGGTCAGAGCCCTGCCAAAATCGTAAATTATTACCAGAATCACCACTATTATAAATACCCCAATGATCATTGGCGCCAGCACCAAACTGCAATTGTATTTCTGGATTTTCTGCTGTGTCAGTAATCCTAAGTCTAGTAGTTCCAGTATTATCATTAATTTCTAATGTTTGAGATGGAGCAGTTGTACCTATGCCTAAATTACCAGTCTTATCTAACCGCATATATTCAGTACCAACTGCTGTATTATTATGGTATTTCCACACAAAACTTGATTGACCAGTATCACTTCTCAAAGCTCCCGATGACCAGCCATAATTATCATTAGTACTTGCGGCATATGTAATACCCACAAAACCAGTATTATCCAATACATTAGCGGCTTGTAATCTAACATGTGGGGCAGTAAAAGCTGTGCTATAATCAGACATATTTTTATTTACTGCTATCTTTCCAAGTGGTGCAGAAGTACCAATACCCACATTTCCACCAGTATTTGCAATAACAACATTCCCATTAGACCCGCCAGAACCTAATCCGGAGTTTAAAAATAAACTACCACCATTACCACTAGAGCCAGCATTAGCAGCAGCAATTGTTAAAGATTTACCATTGCCACTACCAATTAGACTTGCAACTGATATAGTCGCATCTTTATCTAAAGGAAAAATTAAATTGCCATTAACAAGTGCGTTACCATTAATATTAAATTTTTGAGTGCCTAAAATAAAAGTATCGCCGACAGTAACATTACCGGTATTAGAGCTATTAATGTTGTTACCACTAGCTACCCAATACCCGCCACCGCCACCAGCTTGAGAATCTACATATCCTTTAGTAGCCGCATCATCGATATTAATGGGATCAGCTAAATTATTAATTCTTTTGGAATTCATGTTAATACCATCATATACAGTTAAATTACCGCCCTCATCCATTTGAAAAATAAGGTCATTGGAACCATTTCTAACATTAAAAAAATTATCACCTGGATTTGAAGACTGATCATAATCCATACGTAAAGCAATATTACCATTACTATTTACATAATTCGTTTGAACACTAAAAGAATTAAGTGAACTTGGTGTGTTTATATCTCCACCACTATTTATTTCTTGGTTTGTATAAATACTTCCACCAACATGCAATTTAAAATCGCTACCGGGAAGACCAGCCCAATTGCCAAAATATAAATCACTAACACCAGCTCCATCCATGCGAATAGCTTTACCTGGAGCCATATAAATGTCATCTCCAAATACTCCTTTCCCAGTTATATTCATATAAGCTGATTGAGGTGAAGATGGACTAGCTAAAATGTAAGGGTTAGCTACACAGGCACACCCATTCCAAGTAGAGCCGCCAGCACAAGCTGTCGGTGTTAAACAAGTGCCAGTTGAAGAACAATAAGTATCTCCGGCTATTCGACAAGTTGTGGTACAATTGCCACATTGATCGGTGGTAACTTTTTTAGTCACACAAGTTGGATTTTCACCACTATAAGCCGGGCCACAAGTATTACCACAAGTTACATTAGGTGCCGGACAACTCCAAGAACAAGTACCACAATTCAAAGTCCATTGAGGTACTCGATTGTCAGGAATACTGGTCGTACAAGTACCGCAATATTGCTCTCCCTCGCCACAGACTAAAGTACCATAAGTTGTAGGACAGTCGGCAAAAGTCGTGGCTTGCACCGATCTAGTGTAGCCAAACAAGCCAACCCCAAAAGCTATGATAAATAAAATTAAAATTAGTAGTTTTTGATTATGCATAATATTATATTTATATAGTTTTAATTTTATTTAAAAACAACAGGCTACTTGTCTAGGGGCATTGCATTGACTCAACATCACACTACCCCCTTTGTCATTGGCCAAATTAAAATTCCAAATCGATCCATAAGCCGTAGCACTGCCATCTGTCCAACCAACACAATCATTTATTAGATATGTATCTTTAAAGCCAGCAACTCCAGTACTAATCCAAGCATAACCACTGGTACCAGATAAATCACCAGGATTTCGAGCAATGACCAACATTTCATCAGCGCTACAATTATGACTACCAGAAAAACTTGTATTGCACGTAGAATTCATACCATTATAACCACCTCGAGCACCATTATAAGTACCAGGTGTTACTAAACCAGCAAAGGTGGTTATAACACTACTATCTAAACACTTACCATCATCAGTACAAAAATCCGCCGCCGTTACTACGCCACCACCAGAAAATTTTACGCGGTCACTACCAGTATTCCAAAACCGCAAATCATTAGTCCCACCGCCATTTGGACCATCATGATAAATACCCCAATGAGTATTGACTCCGGGTACACTTTGAATATCAATTTCGGCGTTAGCGTTTTCATTATAAATATGTAAATCTTTATTTGGAGTGTCAGTTCCAATACCAACCTTGCCACTTTCATGAATTTTAAAAATAGGATTATCAGCACTATCTCGCACATTAACATAAGAATATGGTACCACTGAATTTCTAGATATATATAACCCCTCAGCATTGCCGGTATTAATAGCCACTTTAGCAAATGACAAGGGCCACGTTGGCAAACCAGTAATCGCTGTGCCAACGCCAATATTACCAGCATTATAAAAGATGCCATGGATATCTTCTTGCCAGACTCCCAAAACATCAGACCAACTAGTTTGACAATCTGTGCCAGTAATACCAAAACATAATTTAGTAGTAGTCGCTACGCCGCCAATAGTTAACCCCCCAGATTTTACCTGATTGATAGAACCAGTATTAAGTGGTGGGGCAACATTGCCGTCTGGTGGCGCTAGAGTTGGTTCTTGCCAAGCGGCTAAAACAAAATTAAGGCTCACTAAAAATGCCACAAAAAGCACGGCAGAAAATACAAAGCCGGTTACAAACGAATAAAGTTTTACTGTTTTTTTATCACCTTCCATGGAGTAAAAGTCTTGATTGACTTATCAACAGTTATATTATACAATTTTATTATACAATAAAATCACAAAAATCAGAAGTAAACTTTATTTATTATAACATAAAATTAACTTCAAAACAAAATAAACAAAATTAATTAACAACTAAATTCACAAACACTATGGAAAATATTATCTGGATTATCGTAGGTGTAGTTGCCTTAACAATTTTTTGGCTAATTGCAATCTACAACGGACTAATCACCTTAAAAAACCGCACCGATGAAGCCTGGTCTGATATCGATGTCCAACTAAAAAGACGTTATGACTTAATTCCTAATTTAATCGAAACTGTTAAGGGTTATACTAGTCACGAACAAGAAACCTTAAACCAAGTAATCGCAGCCAGAAATAGCGCCATGAGCCAATCTGGTGGCATCGAAGAAAAAGCTCAGGCGGAAAATGCTCTATCCTCTACTCTTAAATCTATTTTTGCTTTAGCTGAAAGCTACCCAGATTTAAAAGCCAATCAGAATTTTTTAAAACTTCAAGACGAGCTAGCCGATACCGAAAACAAAATCCAAGCTGCTCGCCGATTTTATAATGGCAATGCTCGTGACTTTAATATTAAAATGGAAGTCTTTCCAAACAATTTAATTGTTAAAGTCTTAAAATTTAAAAAGTTTGATTTTTTTGAAGCTAATGACGAAGAAAAGAAAAACATTGAAGTAAAATTCTAAATTTAATTAAGTAAGCTAATAATCAAACGGGCATTATCTGTCTTTAAAATTATTAGCTTATTTTAATAACCAACACCTATGTATAATCAAATCGATTCCAATAAAAGAAAAACCTGGGCTTTGATAATTATTTTTATCAGTTTAATTTCACTACTTGGTTATTTTGTCGGCTATATAAGTGAAGCTGGTAACAGTATTTTAATCATCGCTATTATTATTTCAATTGCTATGAGCTTGTTTGGTTATTTTTCTGGTGACAAGGTCGCCCTAGCCACCTCTGGTGCCAAAGAAATTACCGAAAATGATAACCCTTATGTTTATCGGATGGTGGAAAATCTTTGTATTACTGCTGGTATGCCTGTGCCAAAAGTTCATCTAATAAATGACGAAGCTATTAATGCTTTTGCTACTGGTCGCGATCCTAAGCACGCTTCTATTGCTATTACCACTGGGGCGGTAGCCAAATTAGAAAATGAAGAGTTAGAAGGGGTTATTGCTCATGAATTAGCTCACATTAAAAATTATGATATTAGACTAATGACAGTCGTTATTATTTTAGTTGGTATTATCGCCCTCTTATCTGATTTATTTTTACGAATGACTTTCTTTGGTGGTGGTAAACGTGATAATGATCGTGGTGGTAATCCAGTTTTATTAATTATTGGCTTAGTTTTAATAATTCTCTCACCAATTATCGCTCAGTTAATAAAATTTGCTGTGTCCAGAAAACGTGAATATTTAGCTGATGCTTCTGGCTCACTTCTAACTCGTTACCCTGAAGGCTTAGCTAAAGCTTTAGAAAAAATAGAAAACGATCATACTATTTTAAAACGAGCTAATAACGCTACTGCTCATTTATACATTTCTAGTCCGTTTCGTGGCACCAAGAAATTCTTAGCCAACGCTTTCTCCACTCACCCACCACTTCAAGACCGTATTTCTAAATTAAGATCAATGAATTAAACTATGGAAGAAACTTTCGAAAAATTCTCTAACAACTACAAAAAATCCCTCCAAGCTGCTGCTGAACTGGCGACTGATCTTCAACATGAGTCTGTTAATCCTTGGCATATCCTTTACGGTTTAATTTGTCAAAAAGGCAGTGTCGGCGCTGAACTCCTAAATTCTCTAGAATTAAATACTGATAACA
The DNA here is from genome assembly GCA_002773855.1 of Candidatus Buchananbacteria bacterium CG10_big_fil_rev_8_21_14_0_10_33_19. Lineage (GTDB taxonomy): Bacteria > Patescibacteriota > Patescibacteriia > 2-01-FULL-39-33 > 2-01-FULL-39-33 > 2-01-FULL-39-33. The sequence goes on from PEZY01000005.1 coordinate 128,083, forward strand.
TTAAAGATACTATTATCAAATTATCACTAGGCGATTTTAAGTTAGAATTAAAAACCGCTCCGAAATTTTCTGAATCTGCCAAAAAAATAATTCAAAAGTCGGTTAAAATTGCCTATATTAACGATCATAAATATGTTGGTACCGAACACTTACTAGCCGCTATTATAGAAGCTAGTGATGATAATATCGAAAAGCTACTTAGTATTCTAAAAATTTCTAAAGCCGAGATAACCTCTCAAGTTATTACGATGTTAAAAAGTGCTTCCAAAATTCCAGACTTAACCGAAACTTTTAAAGTTACAGACAAAGATTTAGAATATGATGAATATGATGACTTGGAAAAGCGCCAATCTATTTTGGATTTATTTGGCACCGAATTAACTGCTGCCAAAATCCAGAAAAAAATTGACCCCATTATTGGCCGAGACGAAGAACTTTTAAGAATTATTCACATCCTATCTCGACGTAATAAAAACAATCCAATTATCTTAGGCGAACCCGGTGTTGGTAAAACTGCTATTATCGAAGGTTTGGCCAAAAAAATTGTCGACGGTGACGTGCCAGAAGCCTTACTAAACAAAAAAATTTACGCCCTAGATTTAACCTCGACCGTTTCTGGTACTATGTATCGCGGTGAATTTGAAGGTCGCATCAAACAAATAATTGACGAGGCTAGAAACCGGCCAGAAGTTATTTTATTTATTGATGAAATCCATAATATTGTTGGAACTGGTTCAGCCTCTGGCTCGATGGATGCTGCTAATATTTTAAAACCGGCCCTCGCTCGTGGTGAGATCAGATGCATTGGAGCTACTACTTTTACTGATTACCGTAAAAGTATCGAAAACGACCCAGCTCTGAATCGCCGATTTCAACCAGTAAAATTAGCCGAGCCCTCCGAACAACAAGCTAAAGAAATATTACACGGTATCAAAAACTATTTTGAAAATTTTCACCGAGTCGAAATTAGCGACGAGGCTATTGATTACTCTGTGGAATTAAGTCAAAAATATATTACTGATAAATTTTTGCCAGACAAAGCTATTGATTTAATCGATGAAGCGAGTGCGGCTATTAGAGTTAACAAAAAACCCACTAGAGTAGAGCAAAAAATCAAAAAACTTAAATCAGACATTATAGATCTAAAAAATAAAAAGAACCAAGCCGTCATCAAAGAGGATTATGACTTGGCCATAAAATTAAAAGACCAGGCTCAAGAATTAGATGATGCATTAACTAAAATAGAAAAAAGCCTTGAAGCCCAAAAAAATAAAATGATTGGCACTATTTCTGGCCAAAATATCGCCAAAATAGTTTCTAAAGCCACTGGTATTCCCACCGAAGATTTGATTTCATCAGAAAAAAGAAAAATCATGCGCCTGGATAATTCCCTGCAAAAGAAAATTATCGGCCAAAACACAGCTACCGCTCTGATTTCTGATTTTATCAAAAGAGCCAAAGCTGGCTTAACCCCAGACAATAAACCCTTGGCCTCATTTTTACTAGTCGGCCCCAGTGGTACCGGCAAAACTCACACTGCTAGAATTTTAGCCGAGGAATTATTTGGTGATCGTGATGCTTTGATTAAAATCGACATGTCCGAGTACAGTGAAAAATTTAATACTTCCAAATTAATTGGTGCTCCAGCTGGCTACGTGGGTTACAAAGAAAGTGGCCATTTAACCGAGAGAGTTAAGCATAAACCCTATTCTATTGTTTTATTTGATGAAATTGAAAAAGCCAATCCAGAAATATTTGATTTACTATTACAAGTTTTAGAAGACGGCTACCTTACAGATGCCGCTGGTACCAAAATAAATTTTCGCAACACTATTATTTTGATGACTTCCAATATTGGATCACATCATTTTAGCAAAAAAAACGAAACCATTGGTTTTGATTCTTCAATTATTAATTCAGTAACTAATGATATTAATAATAAAATCATTGATGATATCAAAGAATTCTTTAAAATAGAATTTATTAACAGATTAGATGAAATAACTTGCTTTTCACCACTATCAGAAAATGACTTAGAAAAAATAACCAAACTAGAACTTAATGATTTATCAACTAGATTAAACAAAAAAAATATTACCGCTGAATTTGATCAATCAGCTATTAAACTAATAGCCAAAGAAAGCAAACAAATAGATCAAGGCGCTAGAGGTATTAAAAAAGCCATTCAAAAATTAATAGAATCTAATATCTCCCAAAAAATATTAGAAGACAAAATAATTAGTGGCTCCAGAATAAAAATAAATACCGAAAAAGAAAAAATTGTTATCAAAATTAAATAATTTTGTCAGTAAATACAACATCTAAAAAACCCGCTTTGAGCGGGTTTTTTATTTACTATTTTTTATTTGGATTATTACCATAAAAAATGGTATAATAATTCTATAATTGAAGATAAAAATGTCTGATAACTTAGCTCACAAATTAAATAGTTATAATTTTAATAACCAATCGTCAGTTACTAATGTAAAAGACAATTCTTTCAATTCTAATTCACCACAGCTAACCATAGATAGGTTAAAACATCAATCTAAAAATACCGACAAAACAGCCAATAACAATCAACCAAATAATAGTCCAGCCAGTCAATTAAACCAAGCTAAAAACATAGCTAGCAAAGCCTTGTCTGGCAATCTGACTGGATCAGCCACTGACAGCGTTGAGATGGGCACGCAAGTAGGCTCACAATGGCTACTCACTACTCTATGGGGTTCAGTTTGGGTAGATTGGACATTACTATCACTACTAGGTTTAAATGTTTTTTTAGCTTTTTCACTGCTACTACCAAATTATGTTTGTCAGTTTGGTGACGATTATTTAATTGGTAAATGGCTACCGAGCAAAGATTTAGCCAAATGGACAGAAATTATTTTACTAATGATTATTAACGCTTTTATTTTGACTATTATTTTAATGCTAACATACCTTGTCTATAAATTTGCCACTTGTGGTACCTGGGATTTATTTAATTCATGGTTATCAGGTGCTCTACCAGGTGGTGACACAGCCTTGTCGGCAGTTCAAAAAAGATGTTTTCAATAAAAATAATAAATAAATAATTTATAATTATGAATTTAGACTGGAAAAAATTAGGAATAATGGCTTTATTTTTAGGCGCAGTGGCTCTATTTGCTTTTTTTATTTACTATTTCTTTTTTAGACAATTCATAACCCCCTCAGAAACAGTAGTCACCAATACTAATCAAACCACCGGTCAATTACCGGTCACTATTAACATCAATGGCCGAATCTATACTGTTAATTCTAATACTGGACTACCTGTTACTAACGATAATACTAACACTATAATTAACACCTCAACTAATAACCAACCATCAGAAACAGCTAGCGGTGGTCTAACTACTGTCAATGAACTCACTAAAACTCCATCACTCTTTGCCATAGCTACCAAAAACGGCCAAGTTATTTACTACAACCCGGCTGATGGCAAATTCTATACCTTATCAGCTGATGGCGATATCAAAGAATTTAGTGATGAAGTTTTTTTTAATGTAAGTGGAGCTATTTGGTCTCAAAATAGAGACAAAGCCATTTTAGAATATCCCGATGGTTCTAATATAATTTATGATTTTAAAACCAAAGAACAATTAACCCTACCACAGCACTGGTATGATTTTACTTTCTCGCCTACCGACCAGCAAATTGCTTTTAAAAGTGGGGCCCTAGATCCAGAAAATAGATTTTTAGCAGTAGCTAAATTAGACGGCTCTCAACCAATTATTTTAGAAAATTTAAATGACCAAGGTGACAAATTTAATGTTAATTGGTCACCTAATCAACAGATGGTAGCCACCTTCACTCAAGGTAAAGATTTAGATAAATCAGAAGTTTATTTTGTTGGCCTCAACAACGAAAATTTTAAATATATGCTAGTTGAAGGTCGTGATTTTAGAGGCCAGTGGTCACCGACTGGTGACAAAATGGTTTATAGTGTTTATAGTTCTAATAATGATTTCAAACCTCAACTTTGGGTATCCGATGCTGGCGCTAATACTATTGGCAATAATCGTCACAGTATTGGTTTGGAAACTTGGGCTGACAAATGTACTTTTTCCAGTAACAGTAAACTTTACTGCGCTGTGCCTAATAGTTTACCAGTAGGGGCTGGTATGAATTCTTTAGTTGCTAATAGTACCGCAGACAAACTATATGAAATTAATTTAGACACTGGTGCCAAAACCTTAATTGCCAATCCAGACGGCGATCACACTATGTCTAATATAATAATCAACGAAAATCTTAATTATTTAATGTTTACTGATACTAACAATAATAAAATCTATAAAATTAATCTATAATTTAAATATGAAGGCCAACAAAAAAACCAACCAAAGAAATTATTTAAAATTTATTCTTATAGCTATTGGAGTTTTTTTTATTACTCTACTATTATTGGCTATGTTTACTACCAAATCAGTAGCTACTGTCAATAATCCTCTGGCCAATATACTCAAAGACTTCGAAAACCAATCTACAATTGAATCTTCTAATTTATTAAGTTATGTAAGGCAAAATACTATCACCGAACCAACTATTAATAGTCACTCTCCTGTTTTAGGCAATACCGATGCTCCAGTTACAATATTTGAATTTTCCTGTTACGGTTGCCCAGCTAGTCGTGATATTCAACCTGTTTTAAAAAATATTTTAAATAAATACTCTGATCAAGTAAAAATTGTTTGGAAAGACCTGCCTATACCAGACCTCTATCCTCAAGCTGAATTAGCTCATTTAGCTTCTAGATGTGCTGGGGATCAAGGTAAGTTCTGGGAATACCATAATTTACTATGGCAAAACCAAGATAACTTTTCGATTGATAATTTAAAAAGCATTGGTAAAAGTTTAAAACTTGATACCAATAAACTATCCAACTGTATAAATACCAAACAATTTCAAAATTTAATTGACCAAGATGTTAGTGAAGCCGCTGATTTGGCAATTTCTGGCACTCCACATTTTTATGTCAACAATCAAGAAATCTTTGGTGTGGCCACCCTAGAAGATTTCGAAATAGTTATTAATGCCGAACTAAACAGATAATGAAAATAAATCAAAAAAAACTAATTATCATCTTCTTACTTTCATTTTTTTTAATGAACGTATCGAATTTTTTCGGCAATAATATTGCCCTGGCTCAAGGCGAGGCTGAAGGTGAATCCACAGGCGATTCAGAAACAAGCAATACAATTACCTTTACGCCCAATGTTCCTTTTGGAGATTTCACAGGCGATATACCGGTTGATAGCCAAATACTTTTTAAATATCTTTCTGCTTGGTACGGCTTTGTGGTCGGAGCTGTTGGTATTCTAGCCACGGTGATTATTATGTGGGGTGGTTTTAAATGGCTCACCTCTCGAGGTAATGCTGCGGCAATTTCTGATGCTAAAGATAGAATTTGGTCGGCGATTATTGGTTTAGTTTTAGTTTTTTTATCTTACAATTTATTATATTTAATTAATCCTAGACTACTAACTATTACTCTGCCAGACTTAAAAACAGTTGCTGGTAGCCATGGCTTTGTTACTCAATCATCTACATTGCCAAGTACTACAACTCAACAACCTGGCACTAGACAATCAGCTAGTGATTTATGTCAAAATTCTAGTAATAATGTAATAGATTATAGTAATGTCTCGCCTAGAAATCCTGGGGTAAACTTTCCCACTGAAATGAACGGCTGGTTTGATCAATATGGTGATAGTTATGGTGTCGACTCAGATATGTTAAGAGCTATTTCTGCCGCTGAGTCTAGTGGTAATCCTAGGGCTGTTAGTCCAGCTGGGGCTTACGGCTTAATGCAAATACTCCCATCTACGGCTACTGCCGTGGTCGCTCGTGACTCCAATCTTAGAAATTTACCAGAATTTTCCGATGGTCAAATATCTGGAACGGAATTAATAAATAACCCAGAGTTAAGCGTGGCTATATCCGCCAGTTTTGTCAGTGCTAATCAGAGTGGACTAGGCCGAGCTGATATTTTTGCCGGCTACAATGCTGGCTATGGCACCGGATCTGGCAATGCCCTTAGCCAAAGTCGTGACTGCCCAACTCCTGGAACTAGAGCTTATACTTGTTGTACTAATCCTGGAGGTTTAATTGAAACCCAAGGCTATGTTAACAACACTATGTCATATTATAATTATTACTCACAATAATGAAAAAAATTACTATTATATTAGCCTGTTTATCATTGTTATTAATATGGTCTAATAACTACGTCTTAGCCGCTGATGCAGATTTACCAGTCACCACACCAGCTGAAGTCACAAAAAATTGTGATAACTGTCTTAATGTCCCTATCGGTGGAGTCAAAACCATACCAAGTTTTTATGAATACATACAATTATGGTATAGTTTTGTGGTCGGTGTAGTTGGCATAATAGCCACGGTTATTATTATGTGGGGTGGTTTTAAATGGCTCACCTCTCGAGGTAATGCGGCAGCCATTGGTGATGCTAAAGATAGAATTTGGTCGGCGATTATTGGTTTAGTTTTAGTTTTTTTATCTTACAATTTATTATATTTAATTAATCCAGAATTAGTTAAAATAAAACTACCAAGTCTCACAACCATTTCTACTACCAATTCACCAACTCATTCATCAAATAATCAACCGCCAACTCACCCCGCTGAAGGAGCTAAGTTTGATTTAGAAGCTTTGAAAAAAACCTGTCTAGACGCTATTACCGTTACTGGAGCTGGCTTAAACTGTAATAGGTTAAATATATCTGGTCCAGTCTACGAAGCTACACTACTAGGATCTAGCGAAATGGGTTATTGGTATAATATTAACGACAATCTTTTAGAAGGTGTTCAAGAAATAGTTAACCTAATTGGTCAACCTCAAACCATTGAAGGTGTTGATGTTTATGTTATGCCAGGCACTAATCTGGCCTTTAGGGAAATAGACAATAATATTTGGCGAGTCGAGACCACTAACCTTGTTGGTTTAATGTTGGAACAAGACACTAATAGCCAAAACATAGTCGCCTGGCCAATGGATATCTGGAATAATCTTCATAATATACCAAACTAAGATGGCGAAAATAAATACAATCCATGAATGCTCTAAATGTGGAGCTCAATTTTCTAAATGGCAAGGCCGCTGCAACGAATGCGGTTCTTGGGGCACTGTCAGTCAAGAAGCTACTAATTTAGAGCCGAAAAAAGATACTGTTAATATATCAGCCGAAAAACCGATCAACTTTACAGAGATAAACTTACAAGAAAAAACCAGAATTAAAATTGGCATTGATGAAGTTGATAGAGTGTTAGGTGGCGGCTTAGTAGCCGGCTCTTTAATTTTATTAGGTGGTGATCCGGGTATTGGCAAATCAACTTTGGCTTTACAAATTGCCCAAGGTATTGGCAATACTCTTTATATTTCTGGTGAAGAATCAGCCAGTCAAATAAAAATGAGAGCCGATAGACTAAAATCAAATTTAACTGGCTTAAAATTCATTCCACAAACCAATATCGAAAAAATCATAGCCACTATCCTAGATCAAAAACCAGACCTAGCCATTATTGATTCTATTCAGACTATTCATTCTAGTGATTCATCTACTGGTATCGGCTCAGCCGCTCAAATAACTGCCTGTACCACTCAATTAATGGAAACGGCTAAGGCTTCTGGCATTCCAATAATTATTATCGGTCATGTTACCAAAGAAGGCTTTGTCGCCGGACCCAAAACTCTAGAGCACTTAGTTGATACTGTTCTTTATTTAGAAAATGATAGCCGAGATTTTTATAAAATACTTCGAGGCGTTAAAAATCGATTTGGCTCTACTGGCGAAATTGGGGTTTTTGAGATGACCGAAGTTGGCCTCAAAGAAATCACCAACCCAACAAATATTTTTATTGAGGATCATAACTCACCCGCTTCTGGCACTGCTATTTCTATTGTTATGGAAGGTAGTCGAGCTTTCTTAACAGAAATTCAAGCTCTAGCCTCTAAAACTAGTTTTGGCTACCCTCAAAGAAAATCAACCGGTTTTGATTTGAATAGACTACAAATGATTATTGCTGTTATATCCAAAATGGCCAAAGTTAATTTATCAAATCACGATATCTATTTAAATGTAACTGGTGGTTTAAAAATCAAAGAAACCGCCACCGATTTAGCAGTCTGTTTGGCTATTGTTTCTGCCTACCTAGAGAAGGCCATTTATCCTAATATGCTAATTCTAGGCGAAGTTGGTCTATCAGGAGAAATTAGAAATGTCTCTCAAGTAGATAGACGCATAAAAGAAGCCTCTAAACTAAATTTCAATAGAATTATTACCGCCAAAAATCAACATATCAAAAACATTCCTAATGTCGAAATAATTCAAGTCTCCAATATCGCTGAAGCCATTAGAATTATCTCTGGTCATCAATAAAAAAAACGGCAAATAACTTGCCGTTTTATTGTTCAAATCAATTCAAATTTTATCCCACAATCTAACAGTTTTATCAACATTTATTGCCTGATAATATTGTTCTTCTGCCTCTTCTAACTCTTTTTGGCAAACAAGACACAATACTTCTTTATCAGGGCGTAAAGCTTGATCTTCTAAAATTGATTTAACTCTCTTTTCTGGTATTATTTTACCACAACTACATTTCCTCCGACCAATACGAGGCATGACTTAGCTCCTTGTAGTTGAATTAAATGTTCAAAGAATAACTATTTGCAATTTACCAGGATATAAATTTTTTGTCAATATATAAATTTATTCTAAATGCGAACTTAAATTAAGTTCAGCTAATTTTTCTTTTAAACTAACAAAATCATCCAAATTATACTGATCTATAAAATAATCAGCGGCTACACTAGCTCTTTTGGCCAAAAGCAAATCATCTAAAGTAGCTATTTTTAAACTAGAAATTCCAGACTGTTGATAGCCATATAACTGTCCAGCTCCTCTATATTTTAAGTCCATCTTCGCCAATTCAAAACCATCACTGTATTTAGACATCAAATCTAATCTATCCAAAGTCTTTTGATCATTGCTATCGCTAAATAAAAAGCAATAAGACTGATAATTATTTCTACCAACCCGCCCTCTAAACTGATGAAGCTGAGCCAAACCAAATCTATCAGCACCTTCGATCATCATAACTGTAGCATTTTTTATATCAACTCCCACTTCAATTACAGAAGTTGAAACTAAAATTTTTGTTTTACCAACAACAAAATCATTCATAACCCTGTCTTTATCTTCTGTTTTTAATTTACCATGAAGTAATCCAATTTCTAAATCAGGAAAAATATCTTTGTCTAATTTTTCAAATTCTTCAGTCACAGATTTAGCGCCTAATTTATCAGATGGATCTATTAAAGGACAAACCACAAAAATCTGTCTACCCTGATCAATCTGCTCTCTAATAAATTCATAGGTCTTTAATCTTTTTTCCGGTGGTACGACCTTAGTAATAATAGTTTGTCGGCCAGCTGGTGCCTGTCTAATAATAGACAAATCCAGATCGCCATAAACCGTTAAAGCTAATGACCTAGGAATTGGTGTAGCAGTTAGCGATAAAAAATGAGGCATTTTAGAGCTCTTCTGTTTTAAAGCCTCTCGCTGAGAAACTCCAAACCGATGTTGTTCATCTACTATAATTAAAGCTAATTTATTAAAGTGAACATTTTTTTGAATCAAAGCATGGGTGCCTATAACTATATCAATCTCACCATTTTGACATTTTTCTAAAAACTCTTTCTTAGAAATAATTTCATTATTTATAATTCTCTGGGTTCTCGTTAGCAGGCCAACTCTGACTAATTTACCCAGTAAATCACTGAGAGTTTTAAAATGTTGTTTGGCTAATATTTCTGTCGGCGCTAAATAAGCAGTTTGTAATTTATTTAAAGCCACATTATAAGCCACAATAGCTGTGACTATTGTTTTACCAGAACCCACGTCACCTTCTACCAACCTATTCATTGGCAAACCACCTTTCATATCAATTATCCCTTCCCAAGCGGCTTTTCTCTGATCATCAGTTAAATTAAAAGATAATTTAGAAACCAACTGCTTGGTTTCTTTTTCATAAAATTTGATCTGATAGCCCTTATGTTGGTTTAATTTTTTTCTAAGTAATTTTGACCATAATTGAATCAAAAAAAGTTCATCAAAAGCTAATCTTTCTCGGGCTTTATCTATGTCATTTTTATTCTCTGGAAAATGAATTTTTGATACTGCCTTGCCTAGTTTTAATAAAGACTGATTTTTAATTATAGCCCTGGGCAAATAATCTTCAATTTTTGAAGACAAAACAATTATCTCTTTTAATAAAGACCTTAATTGTTTTTGAGTTAAGCCAGCTGTTAACGGATAAATCGGTACAATTTTAGCACTAACAGGTCCAGCATTAACTATTTTTTCATATTCTGGAGAATTAAAGTAAACATTAACTAAATCACCAGACACCTTGCCAGATAAACTCACTTCGTCTCCTGGTTTTAAATTTTTACTAACCCATGGCTGATTAAACCAAACGGCTTTAACCGAGCCAGTAGCATCAGTTACAATCGCCTCGACTAAAAATGTTTTTCGCCTAAAACTCCTTCGGCCATCAATAATTTCTACTTTACCATTAACCGTGGCTAAACTGTTAATTTGTAAATTATTAATAGTGGTTATTTCTGAAAAATCTTCATACCTAAAAGGATAATAAAAAATGAGATCGCGAGCGGTCTCAATTCCTAATCTTTTCAATTTTGAATAAGTGACTATCCCAACCTTATTCAATTGATTAACTTTTGTTTCTAAACTAATCATTTGTCAACGATATATTAAATGACAAATTTTATTTATAGATAAGTTATAATTTGTGTCCTCAGCAGGAATCGAACCTACATTTTAAGCTCCGCAAGCTCATGTTCTATCCGTTGAACTATGAGGACAAATTAATAATAAATATTATTAAGATAAAATTAAATCCTCAACCAGCGACGTAATCTTTCAGATATAGGTTCTACTTCTCTATCCAAGTCTTCTGCTAAAAACTGTAATAAAAATTCTCTTATTTTAACAGCATCTAGACCTTCTAAGTCTATTACTAGCCTACCTCTGAGAGGATTTTTAAAATCTATATATAAATTTTTAATGCCATAATCACGATAAATAATAAAAAAATTATCAATACTTTTATAAAAAAAGAAATTCTTACCATGTTTAATGCCATCTGGAGTTATAATACAATCAATTACTTCAGATTCCTTAAATTCATACATTATAACTATTAAATAAAACAAGACTAGGAATACAGCAAATAAATAATTAACTGTATAAATAGCCCAGCCCACCATAGCAACTAAAATCAAAAAAGAAATTAAATACCAATAAGTATTTTTTTTATACTTAATATAATCATGACACTTCCAAGAAAAAATCACTTCACTTAGTTGTTTATTGTCTTGTATATTTTGCATGGGTATAATTTTTAGTAAAAAATATTCATAATATTTTTTAAATAAAGCATTAACTGCAGAGAGGAAGGGATTCGAACCCTCGATACGCTTTAAAAACGTATAACGGATTAGCAATCCGTCGCTTTCAACCACTCAGCCACCTCTCTATATTGTCACCACTTCGTTCACTGCGGAGAGGGTGGGATCGACATAAATCGTCCGCCGAATGCGGGACGATTTATTCTGCCCTGGGTTGGCGTCTAATGCTTCCTATAGTCGCATCATCCGATCGTTCGCCTTATTCGCTTCGGCTTCCGCCTAGCTCATAGCTCACTTCCAACCCGTTCGAATCCCTACCCATCCTTGTTCACTTCGTTCACTGCGGAGAGGGTGGGATTCGAACCCACGGTCCCCGTGAAGGGACTTCAGTTTTCAAGACTGACGCATTCGACCACTCTGCCACCTCTCCATATCAATGATGACTAAGGCACTTTATCACAAAAAAAACATTCTGTAAACACCATAAATAACCACAAACATATATGAATTGGCAGCCATCTTTTAATTATTATAACATAAAATCAACAAAACAAACAAAACCCATCAACCTTTAATCAAAACTAGGCCCCACACCTTCTGATAGCCATATTCTTTTAACGTCTTAGCACATTCCTCCATAGTCGAACCAGTGGTATAAACATCATCCACTATTACCAGTGTTTTATTAAAATCTACTAAACATCTATCATTAACCGCAAAACTATCAACTATATTCAATTTTCTTTGTTTAGCATTTAATCCAACTTGATGACGATGATATTTTACCTTGGCCAACAATTGATTATTAATAATATTACCCTTAACTTCTCCTATAATATTAGATATAATCTCTGATTGATTAAAGCCCCTCTCCAAAAATCTTCGACGATGAAGTGGCACTGGCACTAAAACAAAATAATCCCGCCAATTGGGATTATTATTTATACAACTAAATATTTTAGGTTTAATATAATTTAAAAGCTCAGTAATAAAATTGTACTTAACCAAATGTATTATTTTTTGATTTAACTGACTATTTTCCAAGACAACCATTAAACCATCAAGATTGGAATTTTTACGACAAAAGCCACAAACTGCACCATTACTATTTTCAACCTCACAAATAGGACATAAATTGTAATTATCTCGCTTAACCAAATCTAGGCATTTATTACAAAGCCAATCACCTTCTAGCGAACAATAAATGCACTTCATTGGAAATACCAAATCTAAAACAAAATTTTTAATTCTATTGCCATTTTGCCTCATCTACTTGCCAATCATTACCACTCTTAATTAGAGTTAATTCCACCTTAGAATAATCAATAGTTGGTTCTATTTGATCGTCGCTATATTTACTTAACTGTAAGGATACTAATATAACTGCTTGATTATCAGTTAATAATATTAATTTATTATTTAAAGCCTTAGCTTCTTGAGCTTCATAGCCATCCTGTCCAATATTGGAAGTACTAATGAAATCATTTATATAGGCTATCATCTTAGAAGATGATAATATTTTTAAATCTTGTAAGTTTTTAAACTTAGCATCGCTAGAATAACTGCCGAATCTTTCAGCATAAGAAGAGGCCAACGATTCCAAACCCAATGGGTAGTCTTCTTCATTTTTAACTCTATCTAGACTTGGTGCTGGCAAAGTTTTAATGGTATCAGTCATTGGAGCCTGATTTTGATTGTTATTAACAACTGGCAAATCAGCAACAGGCGATTTTTTATTAAATAATCTAAAAATTAAAAATAAAATTACTATAATCAATACAATAACTGCCACCATTAAAATTATTTTCTTTTTTCTTTCCATGACACTTAAAATAAATAAATTAATTATTATTCTTGAGATAAAGATTCCTCAAATTCCTTTTTAGCTTCTTCGATTTCTAATAACTGTCTAGGATCAGAAGTAATCAATTGGTCTTCTGAATAAGAAGCTACCACCTTAATAGCCGCATGTTTAGCTCCAGCAAAAAATATACCCTCACCTACACCACACTCTAATAATAAATATTTTTCACCCTCTGTTAATAAAAATGTTTTTTGGATTAAATCCACTGCAGCTGGTGACTGTTTCATCAATAATTGAAGTGATGAGTTATTAACAATAGCTTGACCATAAGGCGAAGTTAAAAAATCATTAACATCCTGAGTAATAGTCGTTACACCTAAATAATATTTTCGACATCTTTTAACTAGAGCGAATATAAACTTAGCACTATCTTCTCTTTGCATTAACCACCAAGCCTCATCAACAACTAATATTCTCTTTTTAAGTTCACTTCTTACTACATTCCAAACATAATTAACAATCGTATAAATTGCTAGTGGCTTTAATTCATCCTCTAAATCTCTCACGCTAAAAGCTACTAATTTATTGTTCATCTGAACATTAGTTGGATTGTTCAATAAGCCGGCAAATGTACCTTCAGTATATTTTTTTAATCTTAAAACTATGTTTTCACCATTTTCCATGCCTTCTAAAATTTCCTGAAAATCCTGCATAACTGGTGGCTCAACTCTAGTTAAATCAGCTGAAGCGGTAATATCTTTTTTGGCATAAGTCTCTAGTAGCGCTCGATCAATAATCGAATCTTCTTCTGGAGTAATATCACCAATCATTAATTTAATTAAGCCCTTTACAGTAATTACACCGCCTCTAATAATATCATCGGCTTTAGCATCTTCGCCAATTGATCTTGGCAAATCAAAAGGATTAATTTTACTTTCGGAGTTTAGTGACACGTCAATATAGGTTCCGCCAACAGCATCACAAAGATGTTTATATTCTCTTTCTGGGTCGATAATAATAACCTCTGTACCAAACATCAAGCTTCGCAGCACTTCTAATTTAATAGTGTAAGATTTACCAGCGCCAGAAGTTGCAAAAACTACAGAATTAGCATTTTGCAAAGAAAACCTGTCAAACAAAATTAAACTATTATTATGACGATTAATACCAAACAACACACCACCATCAGAAGTTAAATCAGAAGACACAAACGGAAAAGAACTAGCCGCTGGTGAAGTATTCATATTAGTCAAAATTTGTAAATCATCAGAAGCAATCGGCAATGTAGAATTAAAGCCCTGTTCTGCCTGATAAAACACTCTCCTAGAATAAACTAATGTTGAACCTAGTATATTTTCTATGTTCTCACAAGAAGTGTCTAATTCTTCTAAGCTCTTACCGTAAACTGTGATGTACATAGCTGTTTGGAAAAAATGTTCCACACCTTGAGTTAAATCATCTCTTAATTTTTCCATATCTCGTAGTGCCGTTTCTCGCAGTGGATCACGTGGAGCCCCTTTTTCCGCATCAGAAATTAATCCAGCCTGTAGAGCACCAACCTTCTTCTTTAATTGTTTTAAAATAACTGAAGCCTTAACCGGATAAAAGTAAATAGCAATATCAGCAGTAGTATCCATATTAATAATCGGCGCAAACCAACCAACATTAATATATCTTGGATACTCAATCACAAATATAGTTTTAATAAAATAATCACCCAATTTAATATACGAACTAGTTACCTCCAGTGAGGCCGGCGAAATTAAATCTCGAACAGAGACAACCCCTTGACGATAAACACGCTCTTCTTCCAAGATTTTACGACTATCACCAATATCCTGAACCATCATCGCTTTTCTTTGCTGGGCGTTTAAAGCTTGGGCTTTTTCCTGTTCTAATTGTTTTATTTTATCAACTTGATTTAACTGATTCGGATCAAACATAAATAAAATTTATTAATATTGTTCAATATCTAATTTATTAACATCAGACATTTTTTGATTTTCAGACATTACTGGATTGTAGGTATTATAAAACAATTCAATAAGTGATTGGGTATTTAAAATTGACGCCCTCAGACCCATACTAGACAAGCCAGAAACTATTTTATCAACACCAATAAATAAATCCTTATGGCGCTTAGCAAATTCTCTTTGATTTAACTTAATTAACGTTGTTGGTGACACTATATCACTACTTCTCTGCCAAAAATTTCTTTTCTTGCCAAATGATGGATTATAATAAACTACTACATAGAATCTTTTGGTCATAATATCACCCAATTCTACTAATTCAGAAATATATTTACGATATTCAGCTGTTTGTAATTTTAACAGATCATTGGTCTGTTCTTGCTCAGCTTTTTTAATATCTAACAAATAATTATCTAAATTTAATTTTCTAGACTGAATCACAATTTGTAATGTAGTATCTAAAGAATTTAAAAATGACACGTAGCCAGATATAATGGCATTTTGTTCGTCTTCTGATTTAAGGGCAAAATTAATACTCGACACTAAAAGCACAGCTCTAAGTGTACCGTCTTTCATTACTACACTATCATCTCTAACCTCTGAAATAGTCATATAACTTTGAGTACTGGGTGTTGATTTTGTTGCTTTTCTATCCGCCATAATATAATTTATACCTAGTTTATTATTTTAAATCATTTATCGAATTAATTATACCCTCACCCTGATAAACGCCGCCAGTATCCACAATTAATGATAGCTCCGATAAATTTGAGGCATTAATAATCTGTCTTTTAATTTTGGGTACTACTATATTTACTTCTACTGGTTTTTTTAAGCTTAATTTAAGATCTTTTTCATTAACCACTTTTCGCCAAATCTTTAATTTGGGATTTTTTAAAGTAGCTATAAAATTAAGTAAAAAGTTATGAAAAGGCTGACCATTAATTTTAGCAAAAGCCACGATCATAGTTAAAGCAAACATCAAAAAACCAGATACCACAAATGACGAAAAATAAAAAGATTTATAAAAGATAAAAATAATTATCGAACCAATTAAAATTTCAATAAACTGACGAACAGTAATTGGTCCAATTATCTTATCTTCAACGTCCAAAAATTGTGGCACGGTTATTTGTTCCATTTTTAATACCTTAAATCTTTATTTAATTCCATCACCGAGTTAAATTCTTCTATAGATAACGTAGGCTTACCATCTTGCATTCTTTCATTAATTATATCATCAATACCCCTTTCTTGTCGCATACTTTCTTGACCTAACAACCTGTAAAACCGATTTACCTCGCTTTTATGCCAAGCATCTATGCCCTCCAATCTCTTAGCGTAAGAATCATTTTCTAATAGTTCTATCTTTTGCTTGATTTTAGCCGTAGCTTTGTGTGGTGTTTCACCAAGTCGTCTAAAATTAATCAAAGTCATAGTACTTAATTCTTCTATCGGCCCAACTAGAGCTCCACCGACTAAAACACCATCAACTAATTTTTTACCAAACCTAATATTTTTTGGTGGTAAGCTAGACTGAGGCATTGGCTGTGGCTGTGGTACTGGTATGTTTTGCTTAATTTCTGGCTGAACTGCTTTTAATTCAGTAACTACTGGTGATTTTGGTGTTTCTACTTTTTTAACCGAAGTAAACTTATCATGATTTAAATCAGTATTTAAATCATGATTTATTTTTGGAAATAAATTATTATTATCTAAATTAACCATTTTAGGCTTGACCATCAAATCATCACCATGAGGAAATTTAATAACCGGCAAACCATCCTCTTCTTCAATTATTAATTCAGTATGAATGGGTTGTTGCTTGATCGGTTTTTCGATAGTTTTTTCTATCACCATCTCTTCTACCTTTTTCGGCAGACTAATCGGTTGTTTGTTATCAATAGTTTTTTTAACATCCAAGCTAATTTTACCACGGGTAAATGGTTTTTTAGTCGGAAAAGAAATTGGTTTAACTCCATTTAAATCGCTACCAATCTTAGACAATAAACCCTGATCAATTTTAGATTTAGCTAAGGCCACTATTTTTTTAGCCTGCTGGTCATCCATTTCTAAGCCACCAATTTTACGACTCTTTTTTAAAGCTTCAATAGTTTCTATTTCATCTCTAATATCCTTTAATCTAGCGATAATGATATTTTTTAAACGACTAAACATTACTTCGTCACCATCCAAACTATAACCAGATTCTGATATTATTAACTCGGCCAAAGTAGTATAATCATAAACTTTAGCTGATGAATCAATATTAGAAATTATTTGCTTAATTTCTTCGTCATCGTCAGGAGAAAATGAAATAGAAGTATTTAAATTACTATCATTTTTTGGCAACTCAGTTTTTATTTCACTAGCCGCTGATCTGCCAAGCTCAGCCAATGCCTCTTCAACACCACTTATTCTATCCTTGATTGGTAATAACCTTTTTTCAATAGCGCTAATAGTAATTTTTTTTACCATTGAATCATCTTTTCTAATAACTTTTTTCATCTCTGAATAAAAATTTTTAATGTCAGCGCTACCAATAATTATTTTAGAAATTAATTTTATAATAGCTTTCACTTCGTTATCAGTCAAAGCAAACGGCGCCAACCAAGGGTTGAGCTTTTTTAATTCGACTACATCATCAAATATATTTTGAATTTCTTCGGCCATGATTTAAGTTATATCTTTTAATTTATCATATTTCTTAGCCAATTCACTATTAGCTGGTAAACCTGCCTTTAAGCCTTCCAGTTCATCAACTATAGGCTTAACTAATAAACTACCATCTGTTGAAGCACTCAATCCCTTAATAACATTGGTGTCCAAATTTTCAGCGGCCATTCTTGTCTGTATTGTACTTTGAGTAAGATTTTTCATACTCTCCACATCTTTAACCGTAGACGTTGACATAATATCCTTTAATATTTGCCTTTTATTGTTATTTAACAATTTCTTTCCGGTTGGATCACTTGGATCAGTAGTCTCGTCTATGCTACTTTCTTTAAATTTAGCGCCAGACATCAAAGCGTTCTTAATTTTAGCCCGTTGTTGTTCATTATTTTGTGGCGAAATATCAGTTTCTTCTATCTTATTAATCACTGCTTCAAAACTCTTTTTTAACTTCTCTTGAATAGCTGGAGCTTGATCCTTAAACTGACTAGGCTTTATCAAATCACCAAAACTATCTACAAACTCTTCACTAACTTCTTTCATCTTCTTACCAATATCATTGCCATTATTAGACACAAAGGTTCTAATTGATTCCACATCTTCCTGGCTATTCTCGTCAAATGTCTGCATGATATTATTAAAGTTGGTAACCTTATTAAATTTATCACGCTTCTTCTTGCCAGCATCAGTAATTTCTACTTTGCCAGTGTCTGGATTCTCTTTCTTTTTAAAACTCTCATGAGAAATATTGTCTTTATTCCAAATTTTTTCTCTAGATTCTTTTGATAAATTACCATTCATTTCACCCAAATCCTTCTCACTAACATTTTCTAGCAAGAAATCAGCAATATTAATATTTTTATCTTTAAGTAATGACTTATTTAAATCAGCAATCTGCTCACTAGACAGCGCTGGAATCATTTCATGAGCCTTGACCTTGCCAGTCTTAACATCTGAAACAAAAGCATCTGTTCTAAATTCTCCCTTATCATTTTTATAAACAGTATCATGGGCCAAGCCTGGATTATACTTCTTAGTATTTTCTTCAAAAGTAGAGGCTAATTCTGGTGGCAACATCTTCTTAGCATTATTAATCATCTTAATATTTTCATCTCGATTAACCTTATCATCATCTCTAAACATACCTTGCTTCATCATCGCCTGAGTAGCCGCAATCTTGGCATATTTATCACCTTCCAAGGCTAATTTTCTTAATTCACTCTCACTCTTGCCACCCAAATCCAAAGCCCCACTTCGTGCCGTAATCTTTTCTTGTTCCGCTTTAGCTTTGGTAGTAGCCAATTGAACCTTTCTTTGGTCAACTGCCTTACCAGCCATCGTACCTACGATTGGAATTCGTCTAGCCCCTGGAATAGCCGTTGCACCCCTTAAAGCCCCAGCACCAACAAGTCCAGCTGTGCCAAGAGTAGCCTTTTTACCCCATTTTTGTAAATTAGATACACCCTTGCCAGCCCACTCTCCACCCTTAACGCCAGTCTTTTGACCAGCAACTAAACTACCCACCATTAAACCAATAATAATTAAAAAATCAAAGAATTTTACTGGGCTGTTTTGTAAATTAGTTAAACCTAATTTATCACCTAATAATTGTTCATCTAATCGGACATTATCTTGCAATTGAAGACTTCCGGTTTCTGTAGTCACAGAAGCATTACCACTAGCACTGCTAGCATTATCAATATTAATAGAGCCACTAAAAAACGATAGATAAAGGAAAAATAACATCACCGGACCGACGACTAAATATTTAGCTAATTCACTCCACCACATCCCAGCATATTGTTGACCCTTAGGAAAAGTAGTTAGCAGAAAAGCGAGCGGCGATAAAATCACCAAGAACCATAACATCACAATTCTATACACTAAGACTATAGTAATCATCGCCATTACCACCACTGCTACTACTGATAATATCAAAGCAAAAAGTAAAGTTTTTAAAACCTCAGCTCCATTTAGTCCTCCACCGGGCAATGGATCAGTAAAATCTAAACCTGTTGTATCTATGCGATACAAATTTTGTAAGCCTAAGGCTAACAAAATAATATTACCACCCTCACTAGTGCCCTTAATTGCTCCGGCCAACCACAAGGTAATGACCTGCGAAAAATCAATCAACACACCAGTAAAAACCTTAGAAAAATTAATCAAAACCGCCATCACTAGTAATTTTGGTAACAACTGACGATTATAATTTGGCACTCTAAGTATAGTGCCCACGGCAATTACCAGTAAAATCACAATAAAAAAGTTATTAGCCACATCTCGCACAATACTCCAACCGTTTTTAACCACCTGAGTATCCAAAAAATGATTGTAACTAGCCACATAGACCATTACACGAACAATTATATTAACCAACCAACTAAAAAAAGTAGCGATGTAAAACACAATCCAAGCTAAGACGTTAACAATGGAGTTTTCGGTACTGTCTGATTTATTTTGATCAATCGATGTAGCATCTGGTGGTGCACCATTTAAAGTTTGAGACAAAGCTTCTCGATTAAACGAAACCTCGTCAGAAGTTTCAACAGCGCTTACATTATCAATAAACCCCAAAACCCCCACCACCAAAAAAGTAATTAGAATCAGAAGGCTAATCAGTTTTTTATTTTTTAAAATCATCACTTATTATTAAATTTGGTCTAATTAATTTTTGTTAACATCCAGCCTAATACTGTCTTCCGATGTATTATAATAATTCCAATTATCATACACCTTAATATCTACTTTTATTTTACAGCTATCTTTAGTACAACAAGGAATATTAGTAGCTCCGGCATTACAAGTTGTTGGTGTAACACTTTTTACCTTCCAAAAATCAAACAAATGATACAGTAAAAATGGATTTTCAATATTGGTTCTATTTCTTAGCGATACCCCGCTCACCTTAGAATGTTCACCATCACCCCACTTAATAGTGTACGCGGTAATTGGTAACTGATCAGGATCAATCTGAGTAGAAAAAGCTAGTTTGGCCAAGCCCACACCTCTATTAATAACTGGCGTTACTGGCTCGGTCGAATTCACATTATTTATTTTAATCTCTTTAACTAAAGGATTAATATGACAAGGCTGATTAGAAGAAGCGTCCCTAGTGGCTTCATTACAAATATTTAGAGGTACGGTTAAATAACTAGTAGTTAGATCTTCTCGTTCAATATAACTACCACCTCTTTCAGTATCTGGAGTTTGACAAGGTGATGTGGGGGTTTGAGCCGCTGTATCACCACAAACATTCCAACGCCACCACCACTCGCCATAGCTTTGAGCAAATAATTGCTCTAAACCTTTTTGGGTATGCAGTTCACCCATTCGAGCCTGGTATGGTGCTTGAAAACCGCCTAATCTTGGTGGCTCATAAAGCAATGGGGTGTTATATATACCCTCTCGACTACTCCAATTAGAAGGGTTTGAACTACCAGGTGGCGATACCAAAGCACCAAACGGTTGATAATCTGAAGACTGATACTCTTTATTTTGTGTCGCTGCATCTAAAAATTTATTGTAATCAAACGGATCATAATAATAATAACTGCCATCTATTAAATCAACACCATCAATCCATTCACTAAGCGGAGCATCTGGTTTAGCATTTCTATCAATATTAATATAACCAGAACCCTTAGCTACTCGATTAGCATAGGCTTTATTTTCACCAGAAGTATTAACCACTCGCACTAAATTATCACAATAACCAACATCAAAATTTCCACTGACATTCATAGTTATACCAATAACATCAGCTTCGGCAGTAGAGCGGACAAACCAAGCCGCACCTAAAATATCACCTGGTAAATCCGGAATTGGGTCAGAAACTCCACTACCTGTAATACTATCAGATTGACTATCATCAATAATTTTTAGACCCATTAGTGGTCCAAAAGCTAATGTGCCATTAGAAAATTTCGAATTATATGTCGCTGTTAGGCCAGCTATCACTTCACCATAATTTTTAGTGGCATCGTCCCAATTTAATTCCACAGCAAAACATACTGCAACACCAAAGTCTCCGGCATCAATTAATTTTCCACAAACAGGTATTGCCCCCCAACTACCCCATTCTTTTTTTGTAGTATCATATTTAAATGTCAAATTAACTGGAATCATAGCATATATCGTATTGTCTTTAGTATAACCAATACCAGAAACTCTTGTTTTTATCTCCTTCACATAAGGATACCTAAACAAAGGTCTAAAATCATCTTTAATTTTAAACGAGGAAAAATTCATTTGTGTGCCAGTATTTGTATCTACAAATCCAGCCACCACCTCTTTGGCATCAGAACTTAAGGTTAAAGCATAGCCAAATTCAGAAAAACTAACATTAAAACTTTTCTTATCAACACAATAATCCAATGGTACTCTATCATTATAACCACCCACTTCATTTAAAACTTCACCTTCTAATTGGTCTACCGGCCACCACTGTAAACATTGTTTAGAATTAGCTGGATCCACTAATAAGCAATAACCGTAGTTACCATAAAATAAATTATTACCTTCTAAATACCGGCAAGACAAAGAATCCTCGGCTGGATAAATACGACAAGTTCTAGAAACGTATTTTTCTGTTGGCACTGTGCTATCACTTACTTCTAAAACCGGCTTAAGAGATATATCATCAAATAAAGCCACGCCACCCAATTCACATGGAGTTAATTTATTATTATCATCACAAACATTACAACTACTTTTGTTATTAGCGTTAGCACAAGCCGAAGCTGGGTTTGATAAATTCGATAAATTAATATAATTCTTTAATTTAATTTGGATCTTATCGGTATTAGGCAAAGACGTAAATTCATAAATTTTCTTGGTCCAAGGTAAACCAGAATCTAGCGATAATTCACTTTTAATTTCCCAGTTACCCCAACCACCATTTTTATTATGCTGACGGTACTGGATTTGAGATTTAATAATTTTGGATTTATCAGAATAATTTAAACCAGCGGAATTAATCCAACCAGATAAAATATATGTACTATCACTAAAGACATCAATTTCTTCTGATAGAGCTTCATAGAATGAATTGACTATCAAATATCTAGACCCATCTGGACTACCGATAACATCTTTGGCTACAACGAATTCATAATCCTGCCAACCACTGGTTTCTGATTTGTAAGTAGCTGTATCTAATCCCGGTGACACTGGTGACCAACCAATTGGCTCGGCCGAACTGCCAACTACTGATTCAAAACTACCATTAGTAACATCAGCGGAATCACCATGTTGGAACATTTCATAATAAGGATAATAACCAGTAACTTTTTGATTATCGAGGAATTTATAGCCTACTGATGTATAACCAGTTTTATTAACATCTTTTAATGTATATTCTTCATTGGTTACTAAATTTGATTTTAAAATAAAGTTGGTACAAACCCCGTTTTCATCAACTGAAGCACACAAACCCAAATTTAAACATCTGTCATTATTACCATAAATTGGATCAACATTATCTGGATCATCCTTTTCATAAGTAGTACAGTAAAGCCAATTATAACAAGCTCGGTCTGGTTGAACTTTTAAAATCACATTAGAATCACCGGTATCTGGTGCTGTTACAAATTCAGGAGGAATCGGTTTTTGATCATTATCTGCTAATTGTTTGCGGTAACTAGCGTCGGCATCAAAAGACAAATAATCAGCGTTTCTTACTTTAACATTATCTGAAGATGGATTAATAGACCCGCGATCATTAAACAAAACACAGCCGGAATTATAATCAACTAAACCATTACAACTAGTATAATCCACTTTATTAGACAAGGCATAATATACACCAGCTTGAACCAAACTCAATTTAGCATCAACAACGTCTTTGGTTGGTAAATTAACATTAACACTACATGGCAAGCCAGAATTATCCACAATATAAAATCGACCAGTGGCTGATTTTGGTGATGCTACTACACTAGCGCCACCAACATTCAAACTTAAATCCGGTGAAACAATAATACCATTACAACTAGGATCAATAGTAATATAAGATTTATTAGTCAAAGATTCATCAACAGCTAGTGAATATAGAGTATGGGCTGACAAACTGATTGTTTGGTACCAATTAGTGCCACCATCATTCCAATGATCTGGCACAGTATCTTCATCTACATCCTGTGATGTATCGGCATTCAAAATTTCATTTTTATAAACCTCGGTTGATGGATCTATGTATTCGGTACAACTATTTTGATCAGTTGGACAAGACCCTACCCAATTTTGATAAGTAATAGCTGGGCCTGGGTTTTCATTTGGCCATTCATTTTGACTAGGCAAACCATAACTATTAAACCAACCCACTGGTTGTAACTTTTGATCAGAAGAGCCGGTGCCAATGGTTTGTAAATAAGTTACATCACAAGGCTGATTAGTACCCTTCTTATACCACTTAGCCTGAATCTGACCAGCGTCTGTCCGGTATTCACATAATTTATCTCGTGGATTTTTAAAATAAGAGACGCTTCTACTGCCTACAAATTCTTCACACCACAAAGCATTAGCCTGACATAAATCAGTAGCATATCTGTCTGGTTGATTTTTTAGATAAACAGTATTATAGCCAATCACTTCATCCTGATTATTAATAGTTGGTAATCCTAAAGCCGAACAACCCTTACTATCTGAACCACAAGCGAATTTAGGGTCATTCACCATATAAACATAATTATCATTTGGTACTGTAACTTCTGATTTATCTCCATCATTAAAAGTGTCGCCAAAATAAGAATTAGAGTTATAAGTATCAATCAATTGTTCGCAACCCACAGCATCAGATCGACACAAATTTTCAAAAGATTTCAAAAACCAATTTTGACCACTGCGGTCTCGATATTCCTGACAACCAATCATCTTGCCGGGATTACTTCTGATTGGGTTGAGAGCATCGCCAGTACCATATGGATCGTTAAGATTGTTATCACAAGTAAACGGTGTAAACCAAGAATTTTCAATAGCGTAAACACTTTGAGGCAATTCTTTTAAAAGAATATTATCTATGTACACGGTTTTACCGCTAGGTATATTAATTTCAATATTTTGTTCAAAGTTACCAGTATTATTACCCCAATCAATAGTGACTGGGCCTAGTTCATAGCGATTCCAATTAATAGTTAACGGTACTGGGATATCAGCTGTTGTGATAACGTCTGGATGTCCAATCATAAATGAACTTTCAGCTGGTGCTTCAGAAAATCTAACCGAGCTTAAACTGATATTCTCGTCAGCCTTAGCCCAAAAACTAATCGAATAATTCTTACCTCTTTGAACTAGAACAGTTTTAGTAAATTGTTTTGAGTCATTTATTGCATTACTAATAGAATTACCACCCGGATGAGTAGCTTCGCCCACCACAGTACCGCCCTGCCAACTAGAAATACCAGATTCAAAATCAGATAAAAATATATTTTTAAAACTATTACCTTGATTACCAGTGTATTCTCGACAACCTTTTAAGTTAGCCGAACAAGTGCCACCTTGATTGGGAATCGCCATATAAATACACTCATTAAACGAATTCCAATAACCTTGGTTATTTCGACAATCTTGGGCTGCTTCACTGTCGTCATTTTGAGTTTGAGTTCGACGATATGGATGGCAACTATTATCAACATAAATCACCCGAGACAATAAACGATAATGAATTGTGCCATCAATGTCATAAAATTCTCGACAATCCGGATTAGAATTTAAATCGGAGGCCAGACAAGCAGCATAATTTACGTCAGGATCACTACTTGGTGCTGGATCACTACAAACATTTTCACCAGCTAAATTATTTGGATAACTAATATTAGTACACGGAGCACTTGAATTATTGGATTCTTTAAGTTCAAAAACCCTAAGCTGATAACCAGTCGTATCACTACCCTCCCAAGTATAATAAGTAGCTTCATCGTCATAAGCATCTGGTTTTTGACAAGTTCGTAGCTGAGTATAATATTCTAAAGCCTCACCACCTCTATCAATTTCATCTAAATTAGTAAATTCATCACAACCAACAGCCGCGGCTGAACAAGCTTGAATGGGATCATTATTTATAAACTGTTTATATTTTGACGAAACAAAACTAGTTGGCTCTTGTTTATATACTTGATAGCCCACACATTCAGCTGGACAAACATCGGCCGAGGTAATAGTGCCTGGCACCGCTGGGTCTCCATTAGTTGGCGTATACAGTTCGCAATTCATTTCATCTTTAATACAAACACTAGAATAGCTAGAGCAAGCCGGATTACGATTTATAATAACTTGTTGCAAGCTAGTTAAACCAGTTGGCCATTGAATACCAGGGGTTACTAAATCAGAATCATAACAATTATAATAAGCTGGCGCTTTCTTCAGATAAGCTAATTGATAATCTGGCCGCTGACTAGGATCATAAGAAGTGTAAGCCGAAGGCAAAACCACTTCTGGCAAAACTTCTTCTAATTTAACGGCGTCAAAATAAACTTCTTTCTTACCTGTACCACCACCTTGTTCGATAGTTAATTTTGGTATCACTATCTCGTCAGCTTTATTCCACACAAAACTAGTACTAATTGTAGTCCATTTATACAAATCTGCTTCTTTAAAATATTCTGGAGTAGTATTTATCGTCTGACCTCTTAGTCTAATGTAATAACGACCAATTTCTTGGGTATACACTCTAGCCGATAAAACATATTTTTGACCATTAATTAATGTTAGCGGTGATAAAGAGTTAGAGTTGGCTCCAATATAGGCACAAAAATTATTAGGCGCAGTAAAATCAGCTCGTAAACCAATAGCCTTGGAGCCATCAATACCGGAATTAACCGCGAATATTTCACAAGAAGTATGATTACCACCTTCAGCTGACCAATGACTTAAATCACCAAAATAATTTTCGAAACTACCATCATTAATTAAGTTACTACCCAAACCAGCTTTAACTCTAATAAACTGACTGCAACCACCAGCACTAGCATCACAAGTTTGAACATCACGATCAAAATATATTTCTGAATTTGCCTGATCTTTAGAGCCTAAATTAAGAGCGACATCACCAGTAGAACACGACTCAGGAGCCTCTCTTAAATCAAAATCGTCAAAGAAAACCGTGCCCACTGTCCCCGTGTTAGTAATTATTCTAATTTCTATCTTATCACCGGCTTGAATATTTTGAGTATTAAATTCCAGATCATATTTCTGCCAATTTTCATTAGGATTACCTATCGATTTGTTACCCAATTCCAAAGTCGAAGATAACACTTTAATATCAAAACTACCTACACTAACAGAGCCCCTTAGATAGAAAGATAATTGATATTTTTTATTAGCTTCAACCCCCGAATCAAACTCTAAAGTAGTTTGTAGTGGATTAGGATTATTAAAACTCAAAGATTCCAAGGAATAGGAGCCAGTTCTCTTGCTAGTATTAGATCTAAACTGTCTATTATTGTCGTTCTGGTAACTCTCTACCCAAAAACGAGCATCGTAACTGGCACCACCAGTTAATTCAAAGCCACTATTAAATGGAGTTAAGATATTAACCGAACCCAAACATTTATCTAGCGAACATTCCACTCCACCATCAGGAATAGTGCAAGACTCACTAGAAAAATCACAACCATTAGCCAAAGTACAAACTTGCGCCATCACCACACCTTTATTTATTGAAGTAGCTGTTTGATCCCATTGATCAACTACTAAACCAGACACCACACAACCACTAGGATTGGTACAAGTTTTTAAAATTTGTTCACTATCAGTATTCAACCAAGTGCCATCAACAGTATTATAGAAAGTACTATACCACCGACAACCAGCCGACTGAGCATCACAATCTCGATAATCTAAAGTATTAGATAAATAAGATCCGGTACTGCCATTTTGTGATTGAAAAGTTTGGCAAGTATTAAAACGAGGTTCACATTTTGGCGCATTTAAATTCCAAACCTTTCGCTCTTCAGTACAATAACCATAGGCCGTACAATTACCATTTTCATCCTCGCTAACACATTGTTGCTCATCAGCACAATATTGTGTCCTCTTAACAGATCCATCTTGAGAGCTGGCCCGATCATTATGAGCGCCGTAACCTTCACGACGACAAAATAATTCTGGTGCTTTTAACACCCATTGAGGATCAATTAAATTCTCAAAGACTGAACCGTCATTATTAAAAGATTTAACCAAATCACCCAAGGTGTAAGATTTATGCTCATCATGAGCATTGCTAATGTACCGAGCGGCAATTTCCCAACCCACTGGCACAATTCTATATTTTCTTAAAATAACAATGTTTCTCAAAGAAAAAGATTCTTGAGGATTAACAGTTGATAGTGCTGGCACAAATTGTCTGTTTAATATTGATTCTGGCAAATCTTTAATTAAAGTCTTCTCTCTAATTAATTTAGACAAAATAGGATCAATCACACAATCAGTTGGGCCGGGATTAATTTTGTTGGCCTCAGTACAAGCTGTTAATTTATTTAAAATATTATAAGGACCACCAACAGTTATTTCACTTTCAATTAAATTTAAAAACCTGGCTTCAGCCCCAATTGAACCTTCAACATATGGTGAGGATTCTGGATTAAGTAAAGACGCAAATCTAGATAAATCTGGCAGATTAAAATTATTACCGTTACTATTACCACTAGTAAAGTAACCATCTTTTAAATTTTGCAACAATTGACCAACCAAACTATTTAAAAATGTTTCCACAAAATCCCAAACTGTACCAGTAAAAACTGTGTCCTGCTTACCAGCCCGAGACAATGCTTCACGTTGTTGATCTCTAATCATTGTACCTGGTGTCAAAATCCAGCCAGTTAAACTCTTTAGATCCTTATAACCATTATTAATAGAAGCCTCCAAAGCTGAAACGCCAGTTTCCTTTTTAACCTTATCCATCAAAGACGAGCTAGTCTTTAAATAAATACCAATATCGTTTTCACTGGCTTTTAAATAATTACTATACTCCACCGAAAAACTAGCATCGTTAATCGCTGATCGCCAATTATTGACCATGCCCGTAAAATTACAACTTGGCTTAGCCGGTTGATAACCCCGCAAACTAGTTTTAATCATTAATTCCACGTTAAAATTTGGTCGACATAAATTAACCCCAAATTCCTTATCAATTTCATCAATAAAAGTTCCCGCCGCATTGTCAGCGGTATTCTTTAGATAAGCACCAATACCTTCGGTGATAAACAATGGCTTTTGCCCCTTACCGCCAGAAGCAATCCAAGATGCAGTATCGTAAGCTAATTGCTTGGAAAACACACTCAACATTGATTTCCAGGCTCCAGCCAAAGTGTCTTTCCAAGTTTGCTTTTCTATGTCTCTTAAATCATCAGCGGCTATTTGTATTGAGCCAGTTTTTGTTATTAATATATTTTGACAATTGTAAAGAGTAATTGTGCTTTGTATCTGTGCCACTATAGCTGGCGCACACGTACCAGTGCCATTGACAAACTCACAGGAGTTACTAGCTAATGCTGCTGTAGCAGCATTAGTACAAGCCTCAGCCGCAGATATCGCCGCCCCAGAGCCAGCACTAGCTTCAGCTGCAGCGTTAAGCAACAAGGCTGTAGCAGCAGGCCCAGTAGCGTTACTATAATTAATATGACCAAAAAATAAAAATATTGGTACTATTAGAAATAAAATTTTAAATCTAAATTCTTTCATATAAATTAATTGCCGGGGGAGTTTAATTTAGTTAAAAACATACTTCTTAATTGCTCATCACTCACTTGTGCCAATGTATCAGCTGGCGCCCCTTGGTCGATCATTAATTGTCTAATCTGAGCGCCAGTTAAATTTTGCAGTTCAGACAAAGACAATGATCCCAAATTACCAGTGCCAACTGCACCAGTACCACTATCAGTAGTTGGATTTTGACCAGCTATCGCCTGCTGATAAGTAGACAGCAACTGCTCATCGGTAATACTATCTAATTGCGTTTTAGGAAAACCATTTTTTAGTAGTAATTCTCTTAAGACTGTCGGATCAGATTGGGCATTTAAAAGTGTAGTTTGATCAGCCTGACTTAAATCCTGAGACAAACCAGTCTCAACCCTAAAACAAGTATCACTACCAGGACAATTAGGATCATGGCCACCGTCAATTTCTTCCTTATCAGAAATACCATCACTGTCACTATCAGCTAAATACGGACTAGTGCTATAAACATTAAGTTCGTCATAATCAGACAAGCCATCACCATCTGTGTCTTTTTGTTGCTGGGCTAAAACAGTGGAAACTTCGTTAGATATACTATCACCATTGGCAGTCAATGCCATTAAATCGTTTAAAGGCTTTTTAGCAGAGGTAGAAAATTGAGTAACACCTAAAATAATGGCAAAAAAAGCAGTAATTAAAACAAAAGCCACAGTGACTTTTTCTTTGGTTGATCTGGTATCAGCAGAAGTATTGTTATTTACATCTAGAAATTCGTATTCATTTTCTGATTGTAAATACTCTGTTGATTGTTCTCTATTAAACTGATTTTCACCTTCCATCAAGTGTGGATAAACAGTTAAGTACAAATTAATTATAACACAAAAAGCTACTTTGAACAAAATATTTAATGGAGCAAAAAATATTTTATAAGTCCAATTTTTTGATTAACTTAATCCAGTCATTAATACTCAAATCTTGAGCTCTGATTTTTTCATTCAAACCAATATCACTCAATATTGATTTGACCAATCCACTAGCTATGTGAAGTCCGTTGGCTAGATTATTATGTAATTGTTTTCTTTTGGCTGAGAAGCCAATTTTAGCCACCTTAAAAAATAATTTTGGATTATCAAAGGCTGGTTTTGGTTTTAATTTTAAATTAATTACCGCTGAATCAACTTTCGGCGCTGGCCAAAATGAATTATGGCTAACTGGAAATAAAATTTTAGGCTCAGCATAGAATTGTACTGCTAGTGACAATAAACTCATATCACCCACTTGAGCAATTATCCTTTGAGCTACTTCTTTTTGAATCATTATTGTCATATCAACTGGTGGATTATCTGCTTCTAAAAAAGTTCTAATAAAATTAGAGGTGATATTATATGGCAGGTTAGCTACTATCTTATAAGCGCCCTGTAAGCCAAGCGAATCAACATCTAATTTTAAAATATCACCTTCGATAATCCTCAAATTATCAACCGATTGATATTTTTTATGCAAAAAACTAATGATTTTTTTATCTAGTTCCACCGCTACTACCTGATCAGCCTCTTTTATTAAATAATCAGTCAATACTCCCAAGCCTGGTCCAATCTCTAAAACAGTATCTTTTTTATTTAAATTAGCTGATTTTACAATACTCTCTATAATATTTTCATCAAATAAAAAATTTTGTCCCTTACTTTTGGTGGGGACAATATTATATAACTGACAAACATCTTTTATTTCGTTTAAATTCATATTGTTAAAAAAATAAATATAATAAGGTCATTAGAGCGGACAATATAAACACACTGTTCCAACCTGGCGTAAAAAATTGTAACAATATTATAGTCGCAATAATAGTAATAATTTTACCCAAGACTAAAGACATCTCAAAAAACAAAATAGTTTTCATAACGGATGTGTTATGAGCCCTCTTGTAGGTCATAGCAGTAACAGGGATGGAAATGGCTTGCTTAGAAACTCTAGAATAAGCATCTACCAAAAACACTCCCAAAACACTTCTAGTTACCAATCTCAGCAACCAACTAAAAAAATATAAAATAACTCCAAATTTCAACAGCCAACGGCCATCATTTTTATCGGCCATTTTACCAATATACAAAAATATAATCGTCGTGACAAAAATAGAAACCGATGTTATCACACCCAAACCCAAAAAATCTTTTAGTGCTACATAAATAAATATTGGCCAAATAGTTAAAGCGATTAATTCTTCGCCAAAACCAACCAAAGCTAATAATTTTTTTAAATTTTCACGCTTAAATAGTCGAGTAAAGGCTCCAAAATAAGAAAAATCAGCTGGTTCAAATTTCTCTTTGGTAATTAACATAGGAATATTGGATAAAATCATCAAAATAGAAGCTACAATAAACAAAATATTAAAATTAGAAAACTTTAAAATAAACCCACCAATAAGCGGTCCAACTATATAAACCATTGATTCCAGAACTATTAAATTACTAATTTGCCGACCATGTTCGCCATCCACAGAAAATAGGGCAAAATCACTATGATAAGCTGGCCAATAAAACATTTTCCACAGGGCATAAAAAATTATCGCCAAAAAAATAAAATAAATATTATAAGACGAGATAAACAAACTGAAATAAAACAAAGCTGTAAAAACCGTGCTAACAGCAATGGAATGTTCAAAGCCAAATCGCCTAGAAAACTTGGCCCCCAGTGGTAATAATAAAAAATACAAAACATAGACACCTAAATAAAAAAACATTACCAGTTGCAAAGTTTTACTCAAACCATATTTATCAATAAAAAGTAGATAAATAAAAACTGGCTCAAATATCGTGACCATAGAAATAGCAAAATTCAAAATCAAAGTTGAAGAATAAAGCTCTTTAACCTGCATGGTCAGTCGACGAGCAAAAAAAGAGGTTAATACATTTTTAAAGCCGTTTTTCATTGATTAAATTAATAAATAAAGAAGCAAATGCTGCCAAAACAAATGTCCACTGTAGACCGACAAAATTAACAACTACAATTAAAACAGCTGCACCAACTGCTCGACCAGTATTAAGAGACATCTCTCTTAAAACTGTTAATTCGTCCACATAATGACCAGCATCTGAAGCTTTTTCATAAGTAATAGCGCTAAATGGCGTTTGCATGATTATAGCCGCAAAATTATGATAGGTTGATACCACAAATATCTGAAACCCAGTAGCTACAAAGGTTTTAAATATCCAACCCAAAGCATACAAACCAGATCCCCATTTGAGTAATTTATATTTATCTAATTTATCAGTATATGAACCCATAATTAATTTAATGGTAATTGTTGATAGGATAATTACCGAAGAAATAACACCAACTTTTAAAAAATCTCCACTTAGTAACTGAAAAATAAATATTGGCCAAATAATACCACCGATCATATTCTCTATGCCAGTCGAAAAAAATGACCAAAGTATGCCACGGTGTTTTTTGGAAAAAAATTGACGCCAAGTTTCTAAGAAACTGAAAGAAAATTTTTCATAAGTTGGGCGAACAATAAACAACGGCACAACTGATACAGCTACTAAAATCATTACGATCAGAAATAAGACATCAAAATCATAATTATAGATTATCCAACCAGAAATGATCGGCACAAAAATAGACACTAAACTGGAAATTGATGATAAAAAGCCAATCACCCGTCCTCGATCCTTTTTATTAGTAAACTGAGCAAAATCGGTATGATATGGCACCCAAAACATCATCATCTGAATCTCAATTACCACAATCATTAAGACACTAAAAATTAAAACTGGGTAACCTAAGGATAAATAATATAAACAAAGATAGAATAAAACTTTAAATGGTACCGAGATTATCATTGAAGTTTTTTGACCAAGTTTGGACATCAACATCGCTCCAAAAATAACTGCTACCGAATAAATACCATAAACCACAAAAAAATAAAACAATACCAAATCCAATCGACCAAATTTTTCCCACAAAAAAATCGGCATAAACAGGCCGACTAGACCACCGCCAATTTCATCAATAATGATATTAAAATAAAGGGCAGTTACCCCAGAAGAAAGACGAGTATTTAAGTATAAACTTTTAAAAATTTTTAGCATGAGTGAAAATTATGTTTAACTCTTCTTTGTCTTGAAGAAATTATATATATTATACCACAAACTACTATAAACTTCATCCCAAGCGCCGATATAATTAGTTAATTCTCTGGTCTCATCAAAACCAATTTTAAATCTAGTGACTCCTGGCCATTTTTCAGCATCGACCCCCCAAAAATCATAATATTTACAGCCAGCTTCTTTAGCAGTAATAATAGTTTGCCATTGCAAAAGATATGGCGCCATTTTACTTCTATACTCATAATCAGAAGATCCGTACAAATAGACCTGCCAATCACCAATTTTTATAACAATATTAGCTGTAATCACCTTATTTTCAAATTTAGCCACTACTAATTCAGCTTTTTTTGATTCACCTAAAACCTCTAACAATTTTTTATAATAATTCTTTGAGTATGATGTTATTTCATTACGATCTGAAGTTTTTTCCATTAACCGCCAAAAATCATTAAAATATTTTTTGCCATGATCAATTTGGACGCCATTTTTTTCAGCCACTTTAATATTATAACGAGTCTTGGACTTCATATTTTTTAAAATATCGCCTTCCGATTTAGTTAAATCTAATATTAAAGTTGATTTGGGCTGAACTTGACCACTAAAAATAAAACCGGAATCTTTTAAAATATTTTTTAAATCATCATTATCGCGCCAAGCCGGATCCATACGTAAAAAAATAGCTTTTTCTTGTTGAGCAATTTGCTTAATTTCATTAAACAAAAATTCTAACGTCTCAATTTGCTGATCAGCCATTAATTCATTATTAACTACAATCGGCCCTCGCGGTAGATAAAAATAACTTTTACCAAACTTTAGGGGTTGTTTGATTACCAAAGCTAGAGCCATGATTTTACTATTATCTTCTAAAACCACCCTAAATATGTGTCGCCCCAAAACCTCCTGAAATATGCCCCACTCCCACGATTGAAGCAACCCAAAATCAGCGGAGTTATTTATAATAAAATCATCCCACTTAGTCCTATATGAATTGTCACAAATTTTTACTTGCATAGTTGGTTTAATTATAACAGACATAGAGATAAATATAAATGGATTATTTATTTTATAGTTTCACCAATTAATTGACAAAATAGCCTATCTAGCCTATTATTATCAGTAATAATGTACATTTTAAGACTAAATCTCCAGACCATAAGGAAAAACACATGACCAATCCAGATTCATCAAAAACTCTAACAATAAAGAAATTCCTGGGCAATGATCCAACTGTTTTTTTGACAGCTTTCAATGAAATATTTATCGAAGAAAATCCAGATCATATTCCAATGGATAAAAATTTTTGGAATTGGAAATATCATTCAAGTCCTGATGGGTTTTTTATTATTATAGCTAAAGATGATCAGGAAAAAATTATTGGTATGATGGGTGTAGTAATAAGACCAATAAAATATTATGACCAATATCTTTTTGCTTATAATATCGGTGACCTATGTGTTGAGAAAGACTTTCGGCATCAGGGCTTTATCGCTCAATGTCTAAATATGATTCCCAAAAATAAAAATCTAATCTGGGGTTTTCCTGGAGAAGAATTTTGGGACACTTATCCTAAATTACTGCCCGGTGCCAATAATTTGAGCATAAAAATATTTTATAAACCAACTACTGACAAACAAACTATCCAGAAAAATACTGAAGTAGTTGAAGTGACTTTAGCTGAAACAGAGGTTGATAATCTCTGGCACAAAAAGAAAGCAGAAATCACCACTGGGGTTGTCAGAAATTGGCAATATATCAAATGGATGGTTGTAGACTCACCACTACCTAATAAGCTATTTTTAATAAAGCGAAATAGTGAAACAATTGGTTATTTTGTCACTAGACAAGAGGCTGATCTTTGTCTAATTGTTGATATTTTAATTTTGAATGAGTATTTAGATCAAGACACTATGCTGGCTATAGAAAACACCTGTGGTCAATTAAATAGCAAAGAAATTAGAACATTTATCACTGATATCCAATTACAAAATTGGCTAACAGCCAATGGGTTTAATTTCTTTAAACGAGAAGAAATAGTCAATAATGCCTTTTTTGCTTTATATGATTCCAATAATAAAATCAAAGATATCTCCAATGTCTATCTGACTTGGCTAGACTCGGATTGGTATTTATATGAGGAAGCAAAAGCAAAAACTTAAACTATCAAACAGTATTTATAAGCCACGACTACAATCGTGGCTTTAATTATATTCAATCAATTTACTAATTATCTAAATCTTTTAATAAAACATCTTTAATATATCGACGAGTAAATAAATATCTTTTTTGTTTATTGTCAAAATCAAAGCCCACAGGACCAAAATGTTTTTGATATCCAACAATAACATCATCTAAATAAAGTTCATTTTTCTCATTTAACAATTGATGTCTCATCATATAACAACTTTTTATCCTCTCCACATTATCCTCATAAGTATAATCAATTCTTAAATTATACATATCATGATTTAAAAAATAACCTGTCTCCCGCAGTCTATATTTAGAGATATTTATCTCCAAATCTGAACCAAAAAGTTTTTTAGCTTTTATTTTAAAAGCGACTGCCTCAAGAAAAAATCCATAGTCAAGAAACTTAGAATAATTCATCATTTTCCGAGTCATAAAAAGCGGAAAAATATCTGGAGCATTAGCATACATCGAAGGTCTTAATTTAATATCTATTTTTTTATCAAGAGTTTTTAGTTTACTTAAATTATCAAAAATGTCACTGGCCAATCGCTTAAACAATGGAAAGTCTAAATCATCACTAATAATTAAATATAGAAAATGCGAATCTAGGTTCAATATCTGACTCAAATAAACAGACTGCAAGCCACTAACGGCTAAAGATTTAACAAACATATCTACTTCTGGAATATTTTTAACTTTTAAGTTATTATCAATGATTTTAAATTCTACATAATCTCCGCTAACTGCACTATCAGCCTCACTTATTTTTTCGATAATTTTAATCAAATAAAAAATGGCTGTGATAGCCAAATCATCATCGGCTACGAATTTTTTTTCTGGTAAGTCAAAAAAATTATTTAAAAAATCCCTATCTATACCATTAGAAAATAAAAAATCTTTATATTCATTTTTATCTTTGGCTTCATTTTGATTTACAAAGAAAAAAAACATTCTCATAATACTAAGTCCATATCTATACATCATTCTGACATCATATTCACCCCTGAAC
This sequence comes from Candidatus Buchananbacteria bacterium CG10_big_fil_rev_8_21_14_0_10_33_19, assembly GCA_002773855.1. Classification (GTDB taxonomy): domain Bacteria; phylum Patescibacteriota; class Patescibacteriia; order 2-01-FULL-39-33; family 2-01-FULL-39-33; genus 2-01-FULL-39-33. The sequence goes on from PEZY01000005.1 coordinate 164,993, forward strand.
ACTCCTAAATAAATAGCCACTAAAAACTCTTCATAACAAAAACGCAAATAATAACCGTCTAATTCTGTCTCATCATCACCAAAATCAATTCGACAATCCGTGCCATAAATCAAATTCCAATTTTTAATATGCTTACCTCTTCTTTCGATATAGCGACGCCTAGTTTTCTGAAATAATTTAAAATTATCTTCGAACATATAAGGATAATGATCAACTGCCCCACCTAGGAACGGAAAAATAAAATTAAACCATTTTTCCCAGCGCTTAAAATAAAAATCAATAAACTCCAATTCACGTTCAATAGACATACTATTGATAATAATAAGAATATCAATATCACTACGACCAACTATAAATTCACTGCTATTTAGATCGGTTATTAAATAAATAGCCTTAACATTTTTCTCTTTCTTAATAAGAAAAATAAAAATAAGTAGTGATAATTTATACAAATTCAAACCTATCTGCCTTAGTGGTCCAATTCTACTATACCTATCAAAGATTAAGGCCAATTTTTTTTGTAAAAATTTTATCATCACTTACTTCATATTATTTTTTTGTCCATAGACGTAATATTCTACTAGATTAATCAAGCCAAATTTACGCAAAATATTATAGACAATATTGGATAATAAATCTGGTATAAAGTATAAAACTTTTATAAAGTTTAGGCTTGCACTATCCTCTGTCAATTTATAAAAATCTTTACTATTTTTTTTAAAGTATTTATTTATTTCAAACGCATATTCATACAACCGAGCATCAAACTGCATTTTAGATTTTATTTGTTGCTTAATTTGTAAATCATTACTATTAAAATAACTCTTTTTAGTTTTATTCCTATTTACAAAAAATTTATTAATGCCCAATTTTTTATAAATAAATAAAAAATCTTCTGACTCCTCAGCCAAACCAATAAAATAAAATTTATTCAAGATATTTTTTATCTTTTCTAAACTAACTATATTTTCTGGATAATCATAATTAGTCCTAAAATCATCAGTCAAAAACCTAGCCACTAAAAATTGGTAAGCCAAATCTAAGTTATCACGTGTACAAATTAATTTATCAAGATCATAATTATCATTATCTTTTAACAGTTGTGGCCTGCCTTCAATTTTAAACCACTCATTATTATGGTCTATTTTATACTTACTAAAATTATAAAACGAAGAAAACAACTGAAATGGTGAACGAAAAAATGTGATATATCGCACTGTCCTATTGGGAAATAATTCATGAATACCATAATAAACTTCGTGACCATAAATTATTTTTAATTTATGCCTCTGATTATCTGGCATAGCTAAAATATGTTTATTAACCGCTTCTTTATTTACCAATCCAGCATCAGCTGATCTATACAGTAGTAAAAATTCATTTTTCTTAAAATTTTTCTCTATATGATAACGTAAAGTTATGCCTCCTGTTTTAGGAATATGCAAAAAAACATAAATTATATTTTCATTATTTTTATCATAATCCATAAATTACTTTTTAGTATGCGAAGCTAAAAAAATAAATATATTTACAATCATTAAAAGCAAACACTAAGCATTAAAAAATTAATTATATTTTTATATTTTAAACCACGAAACTTAATAATCGACCTGGTACAAAGATAGTTTTTTTGATAGTTTGATTAATTAAATACTTTTTAATATTTTCATCGGCTTCGGCCAAAGCTACGGCTTCAACCTCAGTGGCATCTTTAGCTAATTTTATTTTAGCTCGTACTTTACCATTAACTTGAACGGCAATCTCCACTATTTCATTTTTAAACTTAGATTCATCGGCCTTAGGCCAAGTCTCTTTTATGACACTGGTTTGATGTCCTAATTGTTGCCATAATTCTTCGACCAAATGAGGGGCAAATGGTGAAAGTAAAATTAAGAATTTTTCCATAATTTCCTGACTAACTGATTTTTGATCAATAATTTTATTACTCAAAATCATTAAGGCGGAAACCGCTGTATTAAATCGCATCGCCTCAATATCTTCAGAAACTTTCTTAATCGTTTTATTAACTAAAACATCTAAATCAGCATCTACCTTATCTTCTATCTTTCCCAAATCAGCATTGTAAATATTCCACACCCGATCCAAAAATCTTTTCACTCCCACTACACCCTTGGTATCCCAAGGAATAGCCTGATCAAACGGCCCCATAAACATTTCATAAAGCCTTAGAGTATCAGCTCCATATTCACTAACAACATCATCGGGATTAACCACATTACCACGGGACTTCGACATCTTCTCACCACCTTCACCCAAAATCATGCCGTGAGAAGTGCGCTTTTTATAAGGCTCGGAGGTTGGCACTACACCAATATCAAATAAAAATTTATGCCAAAACCGAGAATACAATAAATGAAGGGTGGTGTGTTCCATCCCACCATTATACCAATCCACTGGCAACCACTGTTTTAATTTTTGATCATCGGCCAAAGCCTCATTATTTTTTGGATCAATGTATCTTAAAAAATACCAAGAACTACCAGCCCATTGTGGCATAGTATCAGTTTCGCGTTTGGCCTGGCCGCCACAATTAGGACATTTAGTGTTGACCCAGTCAGTTAATTTGGCAAGTGGTGACTGACCATCATCACTTGTTTGAAATTCTTTGACCTCGGGCAATTTAAGTGGTAAATCTTTTTCCGCTACTGGCACAAAACCACATTTTTCACATTCTATTATGGGAATTGGCTCACCCCAATACCTTTGACGCGAAAAGACCCAGTCACGTAATTTATAATTAATCGCCCCTTTACCAACACCTTTTTCCTCTAACCAACTAATCATTTTAATAATCGCCTCTTGGGGTTTTAAACCATTTAAAAAATCAGAATTAATCATTTGGCCATTATTAATATCAGCATAAGCCTCTTTGGCAATATCACCACCAGTTATCACTTCAATAATTTCTAAATTAAACTTTTTAGCAAATTCATAATCGCGTTCGTCATGAGCCGGCACCGCCATAATCGCCCCGGTACCATAAGAAATTAAAACATAATCAGAAATCCAAATCGGAATTTCTTGATTATTCACTGGATTAATCGCTTTAACACCTTTTAGCTCGACACCGGTTTTTTCTTTTTGTAATTCTGTTCTTTCTAAGTCCGATTTTTTAGCCGAATCATTAATATATTTTTCGACTTCAGAAAAATTAGAAATTTCATTTTTTAATTTTTGGATTAATTCATGTTCTGGGGCCAAGACCATATACGTAGCTCCAAATAAAGTATCGGGTCTAGTAGTATAGACTTTTATTTTTTCATTACTATCTTTAACAGCAAAATCAACTTCGGCGCCTTCACTTTTACCAATCCAATTTTTTTGTTGGGTTTTAACTCGTTCAATATAATCAAGATCGTCTAAATCTTTTTCTAATCTATCTGCGTATTTAGTAATTTTTAACATCCATTGTTTTTTGGTTTTTTTCACCACTTCCCCACCACACCGTTCACATTTACCGTTAACTACTTCTTCATTAGCTAAACCAACTTTACAATCAAGACAAAAATTAATCGCCATTTCAGTTTTGTAAGCTAAGCCATGTTTAAAAAGTTGCAAAAAAATCCACTGAGTCCATTTATAATACTTAGGATCAGTAGTAGATATTTCTCTACTCCAATCAAAAGAAAAACCCAAAGACTTTAATTGTCTTCTGAAATTAGCAATATTTTCTTCGGTCTTAATAGCTGGATGAATACCCGTTTTGATCGCAAAGTTTTCTGCCGGCAAACCAAAAGCATCAAAACCAATTGGATATAAAACATTATAGCCTTCCATTCTTCTTTTCCGAGCCACAATATCCAAAGCCGTATAACTCCTCGGATGGCCAACATGCAAACCTTCACCTGATGGATAAGGAAATTCTACCAAGCAATAATATTTTGGCTTTTCACTATTATTGTCAGCTTCAAATAATTTATGTTCTGCCCAATATTTTTGCCATTTAGATTCAATTATTTTATAGTCATAAATCTTGTCCATAATAAAGATTTTAAATTAATATAATAATCTAAAATTACCATAAATCATCATTTTTTTCAACTTGTTATAAATATTAACACAAACAAAAAATACCGCTCTTTAAGCGGTATTTTTAACAACTAATTTAACTAACTCTTTCACAATATTCTTCGGTTTCCGTATTGACGCGAATAATATCGCCTTCCTTAACAAATAATGGCACCTGAATACTGACTCCAGTTTCCAGTTCAGCAGTTTTAGTAACCCGACCTTGAGCCGAATTCCCTTTTACCCCTTCTGGTGCTGACACTACTTTTAATTCTACTTTGGTTGGCAAAGATAATGACACTGGACTGCCAGCAAAATATAAGACATCTACTCTATCACCATCTTTCATATAATTAGACAGATAACCGACAATTTCTTTATCCAAACTAAACTGTTCAAAATCATCACTAGCCATAAAATAAAAATTATCGCCATCATTATAAAGATATTCCGCTTTTTTTCTCTGTAAATCAGCTTCTTCTACTTTATCACCCGGATGAAAATTAACTTCGGCTACTTTACCGTTTAACAAATTTTTCATTTTAGTTTGCATCACTGGCTTACGCTGTTGCATTCTAACAAAATTTGCCTCAACTACTGTATAAGGACTGCCTTCATAAATAATATTAGCCCCTTTTTTAATGCCATTTAAATTTGGAATAATAGCCATAAAATATTTTAAAAAATTTAAGAGTTTAAAGGTTAAAAATAGAAAGCCAATCATAAATTAATTTATGACTTTCTACTTTTTAACTTTCAATTTGAATTTATTTGGTCACAAAAGGCAGGATAGCCATAATTCTAGCTCGTTTAATTGCTTGAGCTAGTTGTCTTTGGTGTTTGGAACAAACACCACTTCGCTTTCGTGGCACGATCTTGGAGTAAGAAGAAATAAATCTTCTTAGCAATTGTTGATTTTTATAATCAACGTGATCGACGTTATTAACACAAAAATAACAATATCGTTCTTTTTGCATTAAGTCATTTTTTTTATTATTAGTCATTTTCTTAATCATTTAAAATCTTTAAAATGGGATGTCTTCAACTTTGATGTCATCATCAGCTTCTGCTACTGATTGATCTGATTCATCTGATGGAGCTGAACCATAATTATTATTAGTTGAAGCTCTAGGTGCAGAAGATTGTCCATTTCTTGGTCCTAGCTGAATATTTTCAGCAATAATTTCTGTTTTCCAGTGCTTAGCACCTTGCTGATCTGTCCAATTTCTTGTTTGAATTCTTCCTTCAATCATCACTAGACCACCCTTAGTTAAATACTGACCAACGATTTCTGCTAGTCGTCCCCAAGCTACGACATTATGAAATTCCGCTTGGGTTTGTTTTTGACCTTGATTGTCAGTCCACATTCTATTAGTCGCTACGCTAAAAGAAGAAACTTGTTGACCATTTGGTGTATTTTTAACTTCCGGATCTTGAGTCACATTACCAATGATTATTGCTTTGTTAAGATTCATAAGATTGGTTAATTAATTTATAAAATTCCCTCTTGATATTTGCTAATTAAATTATAGCATCATCACTTAAAATTTCATCAAGCTTATCATCTAAATTTTTCATATCAGCTTTCTTAGATTCTCTTGGTTTAGAAGCTCTTTTTTCTTCTACTTTTGGCTTAGATTCCTCAGCTGCTCTCGCTCTTTGTCTTTTTTGTCTCTCAATTTCTTCTGGCGTAATTTTTGGTTTAGTAATAATTTGAGATCTCAAAATTTCTTTATCCAATCTAAAATCATTACTAATAGTGGCAATTAAAGTTGGGTCTTCCAACTCAAATTCAGCAACTACATAATAACCATGATTAACTTTATCAATTGGATAAGCCAATTTCTTTTTACCTAAAAATTCAGTAAAACCTAAAACACCACCATATTTTTGTAATAGTGTATTTACCTTGTCTTTAATTGTTTTTAGTTCATCTTCAGTGTACTGATTAGAAACAATATAAAGTAATTCGTAATTTTTCATTGATTATGTATTTATTTGTAAAAAAACAACCCTAAGGCACGCCTTAGAGTTTATTTGAACTGAACTCATAATTTGGCGCCCCTTCTTCTTGTTCGACTCCCAAGAAGATTATTCGCTGTAAAGCAAATGTAAAATGGAAAAGGCTTCCTTTTGGATTGAATTTGTTGTAAGCTGATATTAACATATAAATATAAAAAAAGCAAGAGCCTATGAAAGCAGAATATATATTCATCCTTGGTAACAATACTGAGCTATCAGTCGCCGAAATCAAGGCTTTATACCCAGAAATTGAAATCACCAACAAAACCAACCTCTACTTAAGTGGCAAAATAACTGATTTTGACTGTACTAATGCCATCAAAAAATTAGGTGGCACTATTAAAATCGGCCGAGTTATTAGTCAAAATATCGATAAAGACCTAATAATCAAGGAAATAGTCGCCAAAAAATCTGAATCCAAAATAAACTATGGTCTTAGTTTTTATGACACCAAACCTACTAAACTAGGTATGGAGATCAAAAAAGACTTAAAAGACCAGGGTATTTCCAGCCGTTTAGTGACCAGTCAAGAAAAAGTCTTATCATCGGTAATTGTCGCCAAAAATAAAGTCTTAGAATTTTTAATTCTCCCTAATATGTTAGCCATGACCTGTGCTATTCAAGATTTTGAAGAATACGGCAAAAGGGACTATGGTCGTCCCAAAAGTGACGCTCATTCTGGTATGTTACCACCCAAACTAGCCAAGATTATGATTAATCTATCAGGCACCACTACTTCAGATACTATTTTAGACCCTTTTTGTGGTTCTGGCACAATTTTAACCGAAGCCTTGTCACTGGGCTATAAAAATGTTATTGGCAGTGACCTGTCAGCTAAGGCTTGTGAAGACACCAAAGATAATATTGACTGGCTAAACAACGAATACAATATTACCGATGCTAAATTTCAAATTTATAATATTAATGCCGATAGTCTAAGCAATAAAATAAAACCCGAATCAGTGAACGCCATTATTACCGAGCCATATTTAGGTCCCACTATCCGTGATGATGAAAAAGAAAGTCATATTTTTAAAATCATGGCCGGCTTAGAAAATATTTATCTTAAAGCTTTTGAACAATTTAAAATTATTCTTAAGACAAACAGTTTAGTAGTGATTGTTATCCCCTTTTGGCACTTAAGTGATCGTGAATTTAGATTACGGATTGAAAACAAAGTGGCCAACCTAGGTTTTAGGCGACTAGACCGTGGCACTCTTATTTATGCCAGAAGTAATCAAAAAGTTTGGCGTCAAATCCAAATTTGGCAAAAATAAAAGCGGGAATATTTCATCCCGCGAAAATTAAAGCTTCAACTAAACTATAACTGAAGCTGTTTGATTGGACTCCTGCCAAGTCCGAAAGTAGCTGGGCTGAACCGATGGTTGCCAAAACCTCTCCATCAATTCACCAACCACCGCATACAAAAAATGCTTGGCTCGCTGAGCGGCTTCTTTGGTTTTAATTTCATCAGCCGTAATACTATAGGCGAAACAAACAGCCTGAAACTGAGCGCCAGCCCCAGAAAACACTTGAGCCTCGCCATCTTCAACAGCCCCCGAAACATCATTATTAAAACGCTGAACGCGATACATGATAGTATAACGACCTTCTGCTGACATTAAAATATCGACCATCGAATAGACACTGGCATAACCACGGCCCAATATAACAGTGGCCTGATAATAGTCCAGGCCACCTAATCTTTTGATCGAAGCCTCTTCCAGTTCTGGCAATAGTTGAGTGGGCGGTATTTTACGACGGATACAGTAAGTACCGTCTTCTTGTGGCACATTGCCAACCTTACCTTCCACAACTTTAACAACTTGTTCAAAAAATTCCATTTCAGATAACTTGGGAGCTACAATATAACATCTAATGCCATCATCAAAAAACAAAGTATTAATATTTTCAATATTTTCCAAAACATCAAGAGCCAAATCAACGCAATCACCAGTCAAAATAATCTGATGAGTACCACTATAAAAATAAGCAGTCACATCATCGCCATTAAAATAAAATCCATTGTCAATTTTTTCTAATTCCTTCAACATACTACATCTCCTGTTTTGCGATTTTTACAACCGCAGCCTCTTGCTATTAGCGCTACCACGCACTACTAGTTGTGTAAGGTACAAGCCGTTTTGTACGACTTAGTATCTTAGCATAAATAACTATTTTTGTCAATAATCAGCAAAAATCTAATTTTCTTGCTTCAACAGCAAATCCATTAATTTTAGAAAAATTTTAGTATTCATCTCCACATCTGACATAGCCCGATGAGCGTCTTTATGTTCAAAACCAAAGTAACTAGCTACGTTGGTTAAAGTATTACTGGGCAAAGATAATAACTTTCTAGACAATTCTAAAGTATCAATTATCTTGTTTTCTGGTTGTTTTAAGCCCATTCTTTGACAATAATAAACAATAAAAAGCCAATCAAAACCACGAATATTATGCCCAACCACAATAGAATCACCAATAAATTCTAAAAAATTTTTAATCACCACATCAATTCCTTGGCCGTTAACTAATAGATATATTTCATTTAAACCATGAACTTTTTCGGCTTCTGGCGGAATCGGTTTAGTCGGCTGAGCCAACATTTCAAACCGATTAATCACCTCTTGACCTTTTAACTTCAGAGCGGCAATTTCCAAAACATCGTCTTTCTCAGGCTTTAAGCCAGAAGTTTCTACGTCAAAAACCGTAAACTCCGTCTCTAAAAATTTTTGGTATTTTTCATCCATAACTTATATATTTATTTATCTATAATTTAGATAAACATCTCCATCAATTTTAGGCTAATCTGGAATTTTAATCAACCACCATTGAAAAAATCTTAGCTTTCTGTTATAATGTCTAGGTTATATTAATCTTAATTTTTAACAAATGGCTCTCTCAGTTGGCATTGTCGGATTACCGAATGTTGGTAAATCCACTCTTTTTAAAGCTTTAACTAAAAAACAAGTTGACGCTTCTAATTACCCATTTTGTACCATTGATCCCAACGTTGGGGTGGTTGCTGTACCAGACGAACGTCTAGATCAATTAGCTAAAGTTTCTGGCTCTCAAAAAATACTACCCACCGCCATTGAATTTGTCGATATTGCTGGGCTAGTGGCTGGCGCTCACAAAGGTGAGGGCTTAGGTAATAAATTTCTAGCTAATATCAGAAACACTGATGCTATTGTTCAAGTTCTTAGACATTTCACTGATAAAGATGTGGCCCACGTTCATGGTAAAGTTGACCCAGAATCTGACAAAGGCACAATTAATTTAGAATTAATTTTTGCCGATTTATCTAGTGTCGAAAATCGACTAAACAAAAATGAAAAATTAGCCAGAAGCAATGACAAAGAAGCCAAAGAGTTGCAACCAATTTTATTAAAACTAAAACAAGGTTTGGAAAATGAACAATTGGCTATAAATATAATTACTGATGAAGAGGAAAAGGCCTTGGTTAAAGATTTAAATCTCTTGACTATGAAGCCAATGATTTATGTTTTAAATGTAGATGAAGACAATGTTTTTCAAGAAACTGATTACATTGCCATTTCTGCTAAAATCGAAGCTGACCTATCAGAATTGTCATATGACGAAGCTCAAGAATATTTAACCGAATTAAAACTAGACTCTTCGGGCTTAGATAAATTAATCAGAAAAGCTTATGAGACATTAAACTTGATTACTTTTTTTACTTCTGGCCCCCAAGAAGCCCGAGCCTGGACCATTAAAAAAGGTTCCAAGGCGCCACAAGCCGCTGGTGTTATTCATACCGATTTTGAAAAAGGCTTTATTAGAGCCGAAGTAATTAATTGGCAAGATTTTATTGAGTGTGGTGGTGAAGTCAAAGCCAAAGAAAAAGGTTTAATTAGATTAGAGGGTAAGGATTATGTCATGGCTGATGGTGATGTTTGCCATTTTAGATTTGCTACTTAAGTTAAATATATGGATGATGATGCCAAATTAAAAATAATACTTTATACCATTGCCATACTTTCGGCAATAGCGGTTATTGGTGTTTGGGAAAATTTTATTAAGCCAATTGCTATATTTTTTACTGAATATATTAGTGTAGTTTAGGTTGATTTTATTATTTACTAACAACGTTACTAGCGTTGTTTTTTTTATTTGATATATTTCTTTTATCCTATTTCTTAAAAAGAATATTTCTCTTATTAATTTTTATTACTAATTATCTTTAATAATAACCTTCTCTCCTACTTCTTTAGAAGAAGTAGGACAAGAATCGCCAGTGAACTCCTTCGTCTATAAAATACCCTTTAAACTTTATTGGTTTCCAAACTCATTAATTTCATCTATTTATATTGGTCGAAATTAATTCAGACATGCGAAAACTTGGCTTATATAAATAAGCCAACATAAAGTTTAAAAGGCATTTTATGAAGACTCAGTCGTTATACTGGCCCTATTTATTAATATATTTTATAAATAAATTCGAGCATATGAAAATTTGGATTAAACGGAAAGTAAAATGAGTTACAAAGTTTTTACTGTTTGAGGTGATAGCCGAGTTTAAAAACTTTGTTAGAATTTTACTTGAAGTGCCAAATTTTCATCGCTCGGAGCTTTTGGTTACTTTTGGCAATACAAAAGTAACAGAAAAAGGAAGTAAAAAAGTGACGAAAAGAGATTTTACTTTCAAAAATACTAATAACGTATTGTGGATAAAATAACCAACTTATTTACTTACCACACTATATTTATAGTAAAATAGACAAATAAAAAATATCAAAAAAATATCCAAAATAAGCCAAAAAATAATAAATATCCACCCCTACCACTTGACAAAATTTGATAGGTGTGCTATAGTTTAACTATCGCACAACGCGAGACCTATACTTTATTGGTGTGGGTCGTACTTTTTAGCAAGACCAAGGGAATTACCCCACGGTCAAAATTGGAGATTTCTAAAATGAAAAAGCGTATTGAATCCAGATTTACGACGGAAATGCAGAATGTCCCGGCCCAGCTCGTCCTCACCGGCGAGTGTGTCAAACCCGGCCTTGAGGCGCTAGACGCCATCGATGGCCTCGACGATTTCACCGCCAGAGTGAGGGTGAAGGGTGATGGCTCCAAAGCCGTCATTACAGTGCCGGGATTGAATATCGAGCGGCTAGTGGCCGAAGTGGCCGCCAAAATCGAGATCAATCTGTCCGACATCCCCGAAAAAGATGGCGGGATCTGGCTCAACAAAGCCGTCCCCCAGTGCATCCCGGTCAAAGACCAGGACATCAAGATTGTCGAAGAAGGTGGTTTCACCTACTGGGCAGTTCGCATGATCCTGGGCATCGGGTTCAGTAACCGGTTCTCGATGGTCGAAATCCTGTTGCCCACCGAAAGACGGCAGGAGGCCAGGACCTTCATCTATCGGGTTCAAAAGTTTCTGAACAAGATGGATGGAGTTATGCCCGATAGCAGAGCACAGACCTTCGGCAACCAGAATACGGCCGTGGCTTTCGCCTTCGGACAGAGCGACCCACAGAACTTGGAAGGCATGGCCAAAGTGGCCAAGACAATGCTCTACAAGTTTGTTGGTGAAGCGACTGTTTGCCTCTACAGCAAGAGGGACTCAGCGGCCAAAACCGGTCGGCAAATGCACTTCGCCACCTCGGTATCGGTAGAGCAATCGATGGCGACCCTGGCGGACGCCTTCGACCTGGCCGACTTCTCTTTTGAGGAAGCCATAGCCGAAGACACCGCGGTCACCGAGACCGCCGCCATCTAAGGCACACACCCACCCACACCCGAGGGCGGATCACAACGTTGATCCGCCCTCAAATTATTTATACTTACTTTTACTCAGCACTACTGTGCTGTTTTTTTATTTAATATTTTTTAATGTTTGAATTTTTATAATAAATATATAAATAAATTCGAGCATATGAAAATTTGGATTAAACGGAAAGTAAAATGAGTTACAAAGTTTTTATTGTTTGAGGCTTTAGCCGAGTTTAAAAACTTTGTTAGAATTTTACTTGGAGTGCCAAATTTTCATCGCTCGGAGCTTTTGGTTACTTTTGGCGGTACAAAAGTAACAAAGAAAAATTACTGTCGCGATTTTTGCGGTACTTTTTCTAAAAAAGTACCAATGTGATTTAGAATATAATCATGGCTCGTAGTTTTTGTGTTACTTTTTGTTATCAAAAAGTGACGAGAAGAATAATTATCAAAGAAAATTAGATTGCTTCGTCCCTCGCAATGACGATATAGGTCAAGAGATTGCTTCGTGCCCATGCCTACAACAGGCAGGCTCGCAATGACAGAGATATTAAAATCTACAACAGTCAGATTCACAATAACAAATGTATAGAGATATCTCCAGAGATATCTCTATACATTTTAAAAACCACAAACAAAAAAAACAACAGAATTATTTCTATTGTTTTTTTATTCAAATTAATTTAGTTTCAAATTTATCTCTAAAACATTTTTCAGTAAACAAGCCACCGTCAGTGGCCCCACTCCACCTGGCACCGGTGACACGAAAGCCGCCACCTCTTTTACGCTATCATCAGCATCTCCCACAATCTGACCATTTAATTTATTTATACCAACGTCAATTATAATTGCCTCTTTTTTAATCATTTCTTTCTGCAGTGAATTCGGCTGTCCCAAAGCAATAATCACAATATCGTAATCAGCACAATTATCTGGAATTTTAGAATCACGACTAACACTAGCTATACCAAAAACAGATAAATACTTATCCAACTTGGCGGTATAAATATCACTATTAGCTATCACTAAAGTTTTTTTACTAGTCAAATCTTCATTAGTATATTTAAGCAACTCCATAATGGCGGCAATAGTTGGTGGCGTCACCTGTTCACTAGCACCACTAGAAAAAAAGCCATCAACATCCTTGTCCTTAGATATTAAATCAATTATGGCTTGAGTTTCAAAACCTTTTGGTAGTGGCAACTGTAGTAGGATGCCATCAACATCAATATCTTTATTTAAAAATTCAATTAGCTCGGCTAATTCTTTTTCACTAATATTATCCGGACATAGATATTTATGAAAATTAATACCCACTTCCAAACAAGCTTTTTCTTTACGCTTAATATAAGACACTGAAGCCTCATTGTCACCCACTAGTACCACAGCCAAACCGGGCTTTTTATTTAAAGTAAATATCTTTTTAGCTAAATCTGATTTTATTTTATCGGCCAATTCTTGACCATTTAATATTACAGCTGACATAATTTTATTTAACACTATAGATAGGAAATTTCTTAGTTAATTTATTTACCAATGTTTTAATTTCCTGTTTTAATTTTATATTATTTGGATCTTTTAAAATAGCGGCAATCCAATGACCGATAATCATAATTTCTTTTTCGCCCATTCCACGAGTCGTTAAAGCCGGTGTCCCAATTCTAATTCCCGACGGATGAAACGGTGTGGCTGGATCATAGGGAATCATATTAGCATTAGTGTAAATACTAGCCTCGGCCAAGGCTTCGGCTCCCACTTTACCAGAAATATTTAGTGGCCGACAATCTACTAATACCAAATGATTTTCTGTACTATCAGCTATCAATTTAATACCATTATCCATCAACACTTTTGCCAATATTTCAGCATTTACCACGGTTTGCTTTTGATCTTTTTTAAATTTATCGGTAGTGGCCTCAGCAAAAGCGATGGCTTTAGCCGCAATAACATTTTCCAGTGGTCCACCCTGAAGTCCTGGAAAAACCGCTTTATCTATGTCCTTACTTAGACTAGATTTACAAATTATTATGGCACTTCTAGGTCCGCGCAAAGTTTTATGAGTGGTAGTGGTCACCACATCGGCCTCAGGAAATGGTGATGGATGAACGCCGCCAATTACTAGTCCGGCAATATGAGAAATATCGGCCAAGTGATAAGCACCAACTTTCTTAGCAATTTGTGAAATCTTTTTAAAATTTATTTTCTGAGTGTAAGCCGTCGCTCCCGAGACAATCATCTTGGGTTTTTCCCGCAAAGCTATGCGCTCAATTTCAGCATAATCAAATTTATTGGTTTTAGGATCAACACTATAATGAGCAAAATTAAAAAGCTTGCCAGAAAAATTAACTGGTGAACCATGACTTAAATGTCCGCCCGCTCCCAAATCTAAAGCCAAAATCTTATCACCGGGTTTTAGTAATCCCAAATAAACAGCCATGTTAGCTGATGAACCCGAATGAGGTTGCACATTAACCTGCCATTTCTGATCAGATAAGCCAAACATTTCAAGAGCTAAATTTTGAGCTGTGATTTCAATTTGATCAATAAATTCATTGCCAGTGTAATACCGCTTCCCAGGATATCCTTCGCTGTATTTATTAGATAATGGTGTGCCCATAGCCTCAAGTACATCTAAACTGGCATAATTTTCACTAGCAATCATAACCAAGCCGTCTTGTTGACGCTTGGTTTCTTGATTAATTAATTTTTGGATGGATTTTTTATTCATTTGTTTATATTATATCAAACAGTGACATTAATTCAATTTAATGTTTTTGTCATATAAGTTCCCTCCAATTTATAACCAAACTTTTCATAATACCTTCTCACACCCACTCCCGCAATAATCGCCATTTTATTCAGACCATTTTTTTGACATATTTCTTCGGCTTTCAGTAGTAATGCTGTGCCCAATCCTCCATGCTGCACATTACCCTTGTGGCCAATTTCGGTTAATTTACCATAAGTATGAAGCTCACGGATTAAGCCAGCTCCCACCAGCTCTGGAACAAAATTAGTCTGAGCCTTGCTATCAATTCTTAGTCGTAAAAAAGCATACAAAACCTTCTCATCCTTAGACTCATAACTCAAAAAATATTCCATCCCTTCATTGGCTTTATACGGTCTAACCTTTAATACTAAATCATCTATAGTTTGTGGTATGGTGTGATGACGACCGACTTCTCGACACCTAATACAACGACAAGTCCAACCTTCTTTTTTAGATTGATTATCCAATAACTGTCGTAAATTAGTAATACTATTACCAGCCAAAATACTTTCTTCTGGAATATCTCTAATTAATCGAGTAATTCGCACATACTCTGGTGTAATTTTTTTAATATTAACTAATAATTTATGGAGTTGTTTCTCGGTATAAGGTTTATATTTACCGCTCTTCCACCAGCCATATAGCTCAGCATGCTCATTAACCACACAGGGATAAACTTTTACCATATCTGGCATAAAATCTGGATGGGTATACACCTTTTTAAACATAGCCAAATCCTTGGCTGGCGTAGAACCAGGCAAGTCGGGCATAAAATGCATATTAATTTTAAAGCCAGCTTCCTTTAAGAGTCTAATGGCTCTAATACTGCGTTCAATAGTATGTCCCCTTTTGTTGTAAGCTAAAATTTTATTATCAATATGCTGTAAACCAATCTCAACTCTCGTACAGCCAAATTTTCTCATTTCTAAAATTTCTTTTTGACTAATATAATCAGGTCGAGTCTCTAAAGTTAAACCAATACAACGATGTTGAGCTGATTCATTAACTTTTTGAGCCTCAAGTAAACTAGAAGACTTCTTACCATTTAAAGCTTCAAAGCATCTTTTAATATACCAGTTCTTATAATGATGGGTGTGAGACGACCAAGTTCCACCAATAATAATTAATTCTATCTTATCGGTATTATGACCATTGGACTTAAGGGCTTTAAGTCTCATAGTAATTTGTCGATAAGGATCAAAATCATTTAAAATAGCTCGCATCACTGCTGGCTCATTAGATAAATAACTTTTAGGCATTCTAACTTCGGTTGGACAAAAAACACATTTACCCGGGCAAGGATAAGCTTTAGTCAAAACAGTAATCACCGCTACCCCAGACATTGTCCTCACTGCTCTTTTGGTCAATAATTTTTCCAATTCCAAACTCGGTTTAATTTTTTTAATTTTAATTAAACTATGATAAGCTGAAAGTAGCTTTGATTTTTCGGGTGGTGGAAAACCCATTTTACCAGCCTCTGTTCTCACCACAAACATAAATTCCTTAGTCGAAACCGGCTTAGCCACTATCAAAGCTTTAATTATTTTTTGTAACTGTATCTTGGTCATAAGCATATGAATAAAAAAACTATAAAAAAAATCTTAGAAGCCACTCCTAGTCTCTACAATAAAATAGCAGAAGACTTTTATCAAACCAGAAAAAAACCCTGGCCAATTACCGATTTAATAAAATCATACACTGACTCAGCTAAAAACATTATAGATATTGGCTGCGGCAGTGGTCGACTATCAGAATTAATTGCTGACAATCAATATTATCTAGGAATCGATAATTCCAGTGAGCTTATTAAGATTGCTCAGAATAATTATTATAACAGAAAAAACCTAACTTTTCAAGTCCAAGATATTACCGATAATATCTTAACAACCAAGAAATTTGATTTGGGCTTAATGATTGCTGTTATTCATCATATACCTACTACTGAGTTACAATTAAAAATTCTCAAAAATATTTATAAATCTCTAGCTATAGGCGGCGATCTAATCATCACCTCCTGGAACTTATGGCAAAAAGATTATCGTCATCACTTATTTAATTATAAATTAAAATTCAGACAATATAAAATTCTATCTTTTAACGACGCCTTTATTCCTTGGAAAAAAAACAACGTCAATGAATCCAGATACGTTCATTCTTTTTCCAAAGCAGAATTAAAAAAATTACTAGAACTATCTGGTTTTCAAATACAAGAAATATTTTATGAGGCTAGTGGTCAAAAAACTTCTCGATTCAATGGTAAAAACTTAGTCGCCATTGCTACCAAGAAATAATTAATATTTAATATTGTTATTTATTAATGCTATAATAGACTATAGTTTTAAAGTTAGTAAAAAAACATTATTTTACAACTTTTAAGTTTTCAACTAATAGGACTATGTCAAAAATAAATCAAACAATTTTTCGAGAATACGATATTAGAGGAAAATATCCTAGTGAAATAGACCTACAAACTGCCTATTTAATCGGCAAAGCTTTTGCGACTTCACTAAAAGCCAAAAAAATTGCGGCGGCTAGTGATCGACGCCAAGAATCGGCCACTATCATGCCGGCTTTTTTGTGTGGCATCAAAGACGCTGGTTGTAAAATATATTATTTAGGCATTAACAGCACGCCCACTGTTTTTTTTGCTGTCAAAGAAATGAAACTCGACGGTGGCGTGGCTTTTACCGCCTCCCACAATCCAATTGGCTACACTGGCTTAAAACTTTGTGACAAAAAAGGTTCACTACTTGGCTTAAATACCGGTGTTAAAAAAATTAGGCAGCTAGCCCAAAAAATACCCACTCCTGTAAACAATACTTTTACTATGCCCGCCCATACTAATATTGACATAACTTCGGCTTATTATAAATTTGCCTCAAAAATTATTGACTTAGATAAAATCCGAGGTTTTAAAATAGTCCTTGATGCTAGTGGTGGCTCTGGTGCCAGATTAGCTGATTATTTTTTTGTCCGGCTACATTCTAAAATAATAAAAATGAACTTCAAACCCAATGACAAGTTTGCTGATCATGGTCCTAATCCGATGCTAGCCAAAAATCAAAAACTAGCTAGTCTAGAAGTCAAAAAAACCAAAGCTAATTTAGGCATTATCTATGATGGTGATGGCGACCGATCTATATTTATAGACGACACTGGAAAATTTATTAGTCCTTATTACATTAATTGTTTATTAGCTAAGATAATACTTAGTAAATACAAAAAAATCGGCATAGTTATGGATGCTCGCCTTAGATTAGGCTTAAGTGAGGTTATTAAAAATGCTGGCGGCACACCAATTATTTGTCGCTCTGGCTATTCAAATTTAGTAAAACTCATGCAAACCAAAAAAGCACTTTTTGGCTGTGAAAACTCTGGTCATTATTTTTTTAATTTTAAATTAATTGATAAAAAAACTAATTTTATTTTTGGTGATGCTATCATGCCTTCACTATTAATTTTGGAGTACTTAAAAGAAAATAAGCTATCACTCAAAGAAGCTATTACTGAATTCAAAAATAAATATTTTATTTCTGGAGAAATAAATTATGAAAATATAATTTTTGAAAAAGCCGAGAAATTATTAGCCAAAAAATATGCTAAATATAAAACTGATGATTTAGACGGCTTGTCTATTTATGGCGATGATTGGTTTGTTAATATGCGTCCTTCCAAAACCGAGCCTATAGTCAGATTAAACATCGAAGCAAAAACCAAAGAAAATCTCCAAAAAATTACCCAAGAAGTGTCCAATTTAATTAAAAAATAAAGCCAAAAAACACAGAATAACTTCTGTGTTTTTTAATATATTTTTTATTGTAAACCAATAATTTCTTTAATTTCTCCAATGCTTTTAGCCGCAATTTTTTCCGCTTTCTTCTGACCATCTTTTAAGACTTTATCAACATATTTACTATTCTTCAATAATTTTTCTTTCTGTTGTCTAAAATCTGTAAAATAATCATATACTCCTGCAGCAATTATAGCCTTTGTCTCACCCATTCGCTCTGGGTTAAATTCACCAGGCATATTTGTTTCAAAAGCCTGATAAATACCTCGTAAATTTTCAATGCCCTTGTCAGTAGTTACCGCTTTTTTAATTTTATCTAATATCACTTCTGCTGATTCATCAATACCTAACCAGTGTTTCTCGCCCAAAGATTTAGACATTTTTTTGTCTGGATCAGCCAAGCTCATGACTCTAGCTGTAGGGGTTAATAGTGGTTTAGCTTCTGGAAAAAAATTAGTCTTATATTTATTATTAAACCATCTAGCCACATCTCTGGTTAATTCCACATGTTGAATCTGATCTTCACCGACCGGAATTAATTCACCTCGATACAATAATATATCAGCGGCTTGTAGAATTGGGTAATCAAATAAACCCATATTAATATTCTTTAATTGTCGTCCAGATTTATCTTTAAACTGAGTCATCCGCTCTAGCTCGGCCACTGGTGTGACAGTATTAAATATCCAAGCTAATTCTGTACACTGAGGCACTTGAGACTGAATAAAGATAGTCACTTTTTCAGGATCCAAGCCAGCCGCCAAATAATCAACTACTAAATTGAAAATTTGTTGACGCTTGTCTTCTGGATTATAATTCTCGGTTATTGAATGATAATCCGCCACAAAAAAGAAACAATCATATTTCCCACTGTTTTGAATATCAACCCAATTTTTTAGGGCTCCCAAATAATTTCCAATATGGAGTTGACCACTAGGTTGCATACCAGAAACCACTATTTGTTTTTTCATATTTACCACGTTAAATTTGATTTATACTCTAGTGTCAGTATTAATTTGTAAGTAGTTTACCAAAAAAATTGACAAACAACAAGCTTAGTTTTAAACTTAAAAAAGTAATCCTAATCTCATAATCAAGAAAGGGTGGCTAAATATGACAGAGCATATGGGCATATTCTTACAGTACTTTTTCCTTCTAGGTATAATAATTATCATCATAAAAACCATCAAGGAGTGGTAAAATGAAATATAACAGCTGTCCTCACGCTCCACAATTATTTAAAAATGTTCTTTTCAAATTAATTCAAAATGACTTAGTTGTAATCTATTGGTGTGATAAATGCAACGGTGAATTCAACCGTCGACCAACATCACTGGAGATTTTAGAAGCCAAGAACCTTGGTATCATCAAATAACTTGGGGCAGATATATCTGCCTTTTTTGTTTACTAATTTATTATATTTAGTTTATCAACAACCACTGGCCAAAAACCCTTGACATCATTATTAATTATCGCTATACTGGATTCTAAAAGTTCTTTAAAAAACTTTACTAATTAATAAAAGATTAAAAGGAATGAAAATTTCTGCCTTACGCTTGCTTTACAAAAAGCAAAAGGCGTGGGGACTGACAGCAAGTATTGACTTGTCTGGATGCGACCATGAACTTATTCAATCGCCAAAAGCGATAAAACATTTCGTCAAAGAAATGATTACATCGATTAACATGCAAACTCATGGACCAATGCATATCGAAAGATTTGCCGAGGGTCATTTGGAAGGTTATTCGGTAATGCAATTTCTTGAGACGTCGTCTCTAACAATTCACTTTGATCACATGATCGGAGATCGGGCTTTTATTGATATTTTTAGTTGTAAATTTTTCGACCCAGACAAGGCGGCTAAATTTTCTAAAGAGTATTTTAAAGCAAATAAAGCAAGAACCAAAACAATTATTCGTTATTAAAATAACAAAACAAAAAACAGCAATTAATTGCTGTTTTTTGTTTTGTTATTTTATTTTCTGATCAACCAAAAGTCCTTCCAATCACCACTTTTCATATCTCGTTTAATAAATATTAAAAACAAGCTACCCAACAGATTAAAGATGACAACTAATATAAAAACCCATTTAAAGCCTAAATAGTAAGCCAAGCTACCGCCAATAGCTCCAGTCATAGCTGAACCAATATCAGTCAATGTATAATAAACACCTAATTCCGTACCCTCTTTACCATTGTCTAAATGACGATGGAAAATTGCCATATAAGCTGGGAAAGTAGCTGCTGTCACCGCTCCATAAATAGCTTGAACTAAATATAACTGAGGCACTGTTTTAATAAACACATAAGCCAATGGTACAAGTGACATAATAATTGAACCGATAAACACCACCCAAAAATCATCTCTCTCGCCTTTAATCTTATCAATCAATGTAGCCAAAGGAATTTGAGCTATGCTTTTAGTAACCAGAAATATAGTCATAGCAATACCAGCCACCTGAATATTAGCCCCATCTATATAGTCAGTTATAAAGACAGCAAAGATTGGTCCTAGTAAACCATAGCTACCGACTATTATTAAATCAGAAATAATCATCCAACGTATCACTGAGCTAAAATTAAACATTAAATAATTTTGCCACCCAGAATACCTTTTATTCATATTATTTTTTTAATAAATTAAACTTCAATAATGACTGGTAAAATCATTGGTCGCTTTTCTGTTTTTTGAAATAAAAATTTACCAATTTCATTTCTAAGTTTTTCCCTGATAATTTGTTCATCAGGTGAGGTCTTAGGATTATGATCTTTTAAAAGTTTCTTAGCTTTTTGTCTGGTCATTTCAATTAATTTTTTATTCTCTTTCATATAAACAAAACCTCGAGAAATTAAATCTGGATTATGAACTAGTTCGCCAGTTTTACGACTAATAGTAGCGATAATTACTAACATACCATCTTCGGCCATCATCTGACGATCACGTAAAATAATATTATGACTATCAGAAACACCTAAGCCGTCAACGAACACATAATCAGTAATCGCCTTTTTATTAGAAATACGACCACCTTTTTTATCAAATTCCATTATGGTTCCATTGTTGGGTACAAATATTCTGTCCCTTCTAAAGCCATCATTAATAGCTAATTTTTCTGCTTCTTTTAACATATAATGATTAGCATAAACTGGAATATAATAATCCGGTTTAACAGTTTTCAAAAAATGAAGAATATCATCACGATTGCCGTGTCCGGATATATGAATATCCATTAAATTACCATGAATAACATTGTCACATTGACGATATAAATTATCTTTTAATCTTTGAATGGTTCTTTCATTACCAGGGATAATGGAAGACGATAAAACAACAGTGTCGTTTTTTCTTAATTTAATACTTCGATGGCTACCATCAATGATACGTGATAAAACAGCATTACTTTCACCTTGGGCTCCAGTACATAAAACCACTACCTTATTATCAGGATAGTCAGCTATTTGTTCAGTTTTAATAATAACTCCTTTAGCCGACTTAATGTAACCTAATTTTTGAGCGATTTCGACATTCATCTTCATACTATAACCATCTAAAGCCACTTTCTTGCCCAACTCTTCAACCATAGCAATAATCCAACCTATTCTTTCTATTTGAGAAGAAAAAGTACCAATAATTAATCGGCCATTAGCCTCTGCAATAATCTGATGCAGATTTTTTTTCATCTCTTCACTGTTAGTACTAGGCTTAAAATTAATAGACCCTAAACTTTCTAACATCAAAATTCTTGGACTAGGCAAACTAGCTAAATGACTATAGTCTACTAATGGAATATTATTTTTATCTCTTTCCATAGTCCAATCTCCAGGATGAATAACTGTACCATTTGGAGTTTTCAAAACTACACCCACAGCATCCATAATAGAGTGCTCGATTTGGAAAAAACTAACTGCAAATGAACCTAATTTTATTTGATCAGTTATTTTGTTTATAACAATAGTTTTTAAATTTTTAAAACTATCCTTCTTATAATCCTCTAGTCTATGTTTAACCATAGCCAATGTCATATTCATACCAACTACTGGCGGATAGCCTAATTTTTCTAATAAAATTGGTGTTGCCCCAATATGATCCAAATGGCCATGAGATAAAATAACACCTTTAATGTCCTTTTCTCGGCCCTTTAAATAATCTGGGTTAGGAATAATATAATCAATACCAGGCATGTCCTCTTCTGGAAACTGAATGCCCATATCCAAAATAATGATATCACCACGATATTCAAAAACAGTCATATTTCTTCCCACTTCCTCGCAACCACCAATAGGTATAATCTTCAAAACATCTTCATTAGATCTTGATATAACTGGAGTTTGAATTTTAGATTTAGTTGAAGTAGATTGAAACTGTCTAGGAGCGATGTTCTGATTTACTGATAGTGGTTTTTTAGGACCAGCAGATCTAGGTCTAATCTGAAACCCTGGCTTTGGTTGATTATTTTTATTGACACCTAAGCTAATACCACCTAATAATTTATCTTCATATTGATCAAGCGGTACTTTAGGAATGTCCTTAGTAATTTTGTGTTGACTAGCTATATTAGAGGCGTTATTAATTTTATTAGCCCCCGGTTTATGATAACCTCGGTTATTATTACGTCTAATATTTTTGCTATCAGCTCCAATATTAGAACGACTTTTCTCTTCGTTACTCATTTTATTTATTTTTTAATATCGGCTTAACAACCGACCCCTTATACGGGAATTTTAATTAATTTTATCAATCATTATAATGATCGACATTTCGAGCTCAATAGGACTAATCCTATTATTTATGTCGAGGGAGAGACTCGAACTCTCACGAGTAAAAAACTCACTACGTCCCAAAGGTAGGTCTGGCTACCGGTAGTTAGACCTACCAATTACGCCACTTCGACTTAATCAAGTATTTTTGATTATTTCCAAATACGTTTTGTTTTTACAAACCATTCATGGAGATTAGAAAAACGGTCAGCTGGCACAGCTATGCTATACAAGTTAAAGCCCTTAACACTTTTGTCTTGAGGGTAAGTATAGGTGGCATTAAACAATGAAACTGCTGGTAATTCTTCGGCAATAATTTTTTGAAATTCTAAATACTTATCTTTTCTTTCATCCCAATTATTAATTCTTCTGGCATCTTCTAATAATTTATCAACAGCCTTATTGGTAAAAATTGCTAGATTTAAGCCTGGATATTCATTTTGAGATGAATGCCAAAATGGAAATGGATCCGGATCCGTGCCTAAATTTTCAGAAAATAATAAAGATTCATAGTTACGGTTTCTAATAACATCTTGTAATATCTTTGACTTATCGACAATGTCTAGCTGAACATCAAAACCAATTTGATCTAATGATGATTTAATCAGTTCCGCAGTTTGAACATTTACTGGCTGATCAACGGTGGTTAATTTTAATTGCAAATACCAATTTTTCTTTTGTCTCACTTGCTTAGTTATGCCATCTGCGGTAGTTGTAGAAGTTAATTCCCAACCATTTTTTTCCAACAATTCAGCCGCTGCTTCTGGATCATAGTCATACTTTTTAATATCTGAATTAACTACTATACCAGGTAAACTAGGCACATCGGCAATTCGACCCTCACTATTAAAAATATCCTTAACTATAGTTCTTTTATCAATGGCCAAAGCAATAACTTGTCTAATATAATCTGCTTTTAGAAATTCATTATTATTTTGATTAAAAAATAAAGCCGTATACTGGGGTTGATCTAAATTATTATAATTTAGATTTTTATATTTTTTTAAATCAGTTCTAAATTCTTTTGGCAAATAAGCGATACCTTGAACATCCTTGCTTTTAAGTGCATCAACTGCCGAATTAAAATCAGCATAAAACTTAAAAATAATATTATTTAAATAAGGTTTATTACCATAGTAACTATTATTTTTAATCAAACTATAAGATTTTATAACACCAACCCTATCTTTGCTAAACTTATCAAATTTCCAAGCACCAGCACCAATAGGTGCTCTGTTAAGTTCAGTTAAGGTAGCGTTAGCTGGTGGTATAACATACCACAAATGTTCTGGCAGAATACCTACAGTTAATAAGCTTAAAAATGGTGCAAAAGGCTCTTTCAAAACAAACTTTACAGTATTGTCATCAATCTTTTCGGCAATAATACCGATAAAACTTCTAGCTAATGGACTATTAAACTCTGGATCTTGAATTGAAGCAATGGTAAAAATAACATCATTAGCAGCAAATTTTTCACCATCATGCCAGCTAACATCACCTCGCAAATGAAAAGTGTAGGTTAATTGATCTTCAGATATTTCATAGCTTTCAGCTAAATCTGTCACTAATTGTCTATTTTGATCATATTTCAACAAACCAGGAAATATTAAACTAGCTAAATCTTTATCAACATCAGTCTGAGCCAATATAGGATTAATAAACCTAGGTGAACCTATTAAACCTTCAACATAATCACCACCAGCTTTAGGCACAGACACTGTAGCCAATAAATAACCATTGACCAAAAAAACAATCGAAGCAAAAAGTATAATAAGAGATAAGATGCTTATTTTTTGCCGCTCTTGTTTGGTTAAAACTTTTGGCAAATAACGCAACTGTCTAATGGTTGGGAATTTGGATTTATTTAAAACACTCACCAAATGCTTATCCCAATGGTGCTGTTTTTGAAATTTTCTTAAGCTTTTTTTCTGATGAGAAAAATAACTAGTAACTTTTTTTTTCAATGAAGATAATTGTTCCACTGTAACTTATTGTCGGTATTTTAATATAAAATGTTTACAAAAGCGGTAACAAAAAATATTACAGCTAGTATAATAGTAAGTTGAAATAAAACTTTTTCAATGCTTCTTCTAGCGCGATAAACATTACCTTCGCCACCAAAAGCCGCGCCTAATCCAGAACCTCTATTTTGAAGGACGATTACAACGATCAAAGCAATTGCAGACACTATCTGAATAATATCTATTATCATAATTAATAGCTTAATTTAAATAATTAAATAGCGTTTTCCTCCCCAAACGCCAAGTATATAATTATCTCTTATATCTAATATAATATCACACTTTAGTTATAAAGTCAATTACTGAAATATTTGGATGAGATATGTTATAATTAATTTACCTTATGCAAACAGTAATCAACAACCCACAAAATAATCTAAAATATTACATTCCGCCAAAATGGATAATAATATTACTAATTATTACTATTACTATTATAGCCTTGTTTGTTTTGATTGCCAAATTAAGCAAACCCAGCAACAGCAACTCTCCCAATAACATAATAAACAACTTACCAATTAACAACCCCACTAGGCTATTAGCCGAAAAAAGGGATCGTCCCAGCTTTGGCAATCCAGATGCTAAATTGGTTATAGTTGAGTTTTCCGATTTTCAATGCTCAGTCTGCCAAGCGGAATTTCCAATCATTAGAGCAATTGCCAATAAATACCAAGATCAAATTCTTTACATTTACAGACAATACCCTATAATCAATGATGGCTCTCCACTAGTTTCTCAGGCCTCTTTGTGTGCCAACGAACAAAATAAATTTTGGCCACTGCACGACCGGCTATTTTTAAACGCCAAAAGTGATTTCACCAAAGATGATCTTATTACCATTGCTCAGCAATCTGGCTTAAACAAAAATCAATTCAGTAATTGTCTATCATCAGAAAAATATCAGGATATAATTAATGAAGATTTTCAAGATGGCTATGCTCTACAAGTTCCAGGCACACCAACATTTTTTATCAATGGCAATAAATTAAGTGGTGAAGTATCTACTGACAACTGGGAACTGATCATAGATCAATCATTGAAATTAATAAATAGTCAAAAATAAATATGCTACAAAAAATAATTGTCTTAGCATTGTTAATTATTACTGGTGTAGTTATTGGACTAGGTATAAACAATTACTTGTCTAAAAAACTAATAACTGATAATAATACATCTGTCATTGAGAACGATGTTGCTGTCTTAGACAAAACTATGACTAATCAAAATAATAATCAAAACAATAACATGACACAAGACACTAATATTTCTGCCACCGGCGCTACTATCAAAACTAATTTAGGTGATATTACTGTTAAGTTTTACACCGAAGACGCCCCTAAAACCGTAGCCAATTTTATTAAACTGGTCAGTGAAGGATTTTATAATGGCACTAAATTTCACCGAATTATGAAAGACTTTATGATTCAAGGTGGCGACCCCTTAACTATAGATGATTCTATGAAAGATCGTTGGGGTACTGGTGGCCCGGGCTATAAGTTTGATGATGAAATTAACAATCACAAACTAGTTGAAGGTTCTCTAGCTATGGCTAATGCCGGTGCTAATACTAATGGCAGTCAATTTTTTATTGTTACTACTGCCTCTACTCCTTGGCTAGATGGTAAACATACCAACTTTGGTGAAGTTATTAGTGGTCTGGATATTGTAAGATTAATTGAAAACACTCCAACTACCGAATTAGATCGACCAATCAATGACGTGGTAATTAATTCTATTGAACTACAGTAAATAACAGAAAACCAGCCAAAAACCTCCAAATTTTAATTGGGGGTTTTATTATTGACAAAAATATTAAAACATGATATAGTTAACAGTTCAGTTCTTTAACAATCTGTTGTTGTTGAAGTGGTTACAAGTTCCAACGCCCTACTTGTTTAAAACAAGAGGTGCACAGGAGGATCTGCCATGAGTAGCAGAAAAATAAAGAAAATTATTACCCGTTTTCCCAATTTGGAATGTGGCTTTTTCGCCGCCTTACTAGTCTACTGTCTGAAGGTTTGTCGCCATTTGGGCATTACGACTGGCAAATTGGTATGGGAATTTATTTCCACTGCCACCGGAGTAGATAACCCTGATGCAAATCCGGAGATTATCTACTTTAATGTTGGCGAGGGTGAATACGATCAACACGGCAAAGAACGGAACAGGTCGCTATGCGAGATCTGTTCTTTGGATTTAATCCGAGAAACTTATAATTTCTTGTCTGGCCGACCCTGGATTCGGGAAATCTTTCAACTAGTACGCGATAATGATGTTGATGGTCTGGCGATATCTAGTCATCCCTTCAATTTACGCGAACTAATGACGGCGTTGTCCTACAATTATCAGGACAAGCCGCAATTGGTATTGGATTGGCTCACTCTAGCTTTCTGTGGCGTTTTCGAATGTTGCAAGGCTGGAGTGCCCATTAAGGATGTTTTCACTCCGGAGCATATGGTCCAGGGAGTAGCTTGCTTTGCACCACTTCAATTGGAATGGTTCGAAGAACTCTTAACCGAGGCCACTATCACCGTCAAGCGTCACCGCGCTTGGGCCAATAAGGCCGTCAAAATTGCCATAGACAAAGGCAAATTTGCCACTATCAATGTCCCAGACATTGGTGATGTTAAAGTGCTGGAAGTTTGGTGTGACTCTTTTAAAACCGGCTCTGCTGGTCGCCAAGCTGGTTATCATATAGTAATCCAATGGAACAAAGATGGTCACTGTCAAATCCATGGAGGCCATATTAAAGAAAAGTTGGAAAACGGATCTATTATTAAAAGGTGGATCCATTTGGGTATGGTAGCCAAAGAATTGCGCCTCTTGGAAGCCAAGTTTCGCGGTCGGAAAATTACCCCCGATCAAGACTGGACCAAAAGCGGCAATATTTTCTTTGTCGAGAATAAGACCAAGATCCCTTGGTACTTGCCGGAGTTTGTCACCAGTCTATACAACGGCACTATGAGTAGCCGAGACATTCCCGCAACGGTTATCGGTAAACCAAAACTGTTTGAAGCGGTTATCCAGTCGTTGCCAAAATGCAAATTGGTAGTACAGATTGACAAAAATAAAAAACAAATACTTGAAGTAATCACAGCTTAGATTAGATTACCCCCCCCCCCAGCGTCACAACGCTGGGGGTTTTTATTACCCCAAATATAAATTATAACTATAAAATATTGTCCTCTGCTTAGAAACTTAATCAATAACATTACCCATAGAATTGACGCATGATTGACTTTGACAATACTACCATAATCAGATATAATAAGCGTTGATTAAATTTAAAGCTATATTTATTATGAAAGATAAAATATCAATATCCGGTGCAAGGGTAAATAACCTGAAAAATATTGATGTTGATATCCCTAAAAATAAATTAGTGGTTATTACTGGCTTGTCAGGATCTGGTAAATCATCTCTAGCTTTTGACACTATTTATGCTGAAGGCCAAAGACGCTACGCTGAAAGTTTATCCTCATATGCCAAACAATTTTTAGACTTAATGGATAAACCTGATGTTGATAATATTGACGGTCTTTCTCCCACTATTGCCATTGACCAAAAATCGTCCTCTGTTAATCCTCGCTCCACTGTCGGGACGATTACCGAAATTTACGACTACTTAAGACTGCTTTACGCTAAAGTCGGTATTGTCCATTGTTATAAATGTGGTCAAGAAATCAGCAAACAAACTTCAGCTCAAATATTAGACAAAATAGCTGAACTACCAGTCAATACTAAAATTCAATTATTAGCACCAACTGTTTTAAATCAAAAAGGGGCTCACACCAAACAAATCGAAGCTATCAATCGAGCCAACTACGAGCTCCTTAGGATTGATGGCAGTTTTTATAATATAAAGGAAGCCAAAGATTTAAAACTTGATAAAAATTCTACTCATACTATTGAAATTTTAATTGATAGCATGATTATTTCAAGCGAAATAAACAAAAAAATTAAAAGCGATTTAGATTGGCAGCGACTAGAAAAAGCCGTGGCCCTAGCCTTGGATTTTGGTAACGGATTTCTAAATATCTACCTCCCAGAAGCAGATAAAAACCTACAATTTAATCTTTACTATGTCTGTCACAACTGTGGTGAAAATATTGCCGAAATAGAACCTCGAACTTTTTCTTTTAACTCGCCATTTGGTGCTTGTTCTGATTGTCGTGGCTTAGGCATTAGACTAGTACCAGATAAAGATTTAATAATTCCTAACAAGCGACTAACCCTAGCTGAGGGAGCAATTAAGCCTTGGTCTCGAAATTTTGCCTCTCAAAGCTCTAATTTCAAACTCTTAGAGCAAGTAGCTAAAGAAAATAAATTTAATTTAAACATGGCAGTCCAAGATTTATCAGCTAAAGCTATTGATGTAATCTATTATGGTACCGGCAATAAAATATATGATATCGATGGCAAAAAAATAGAATTTGAAGGTTTAATTAAATTCATTGAAAATAAATACAAAGAAACTAAATCAGAGTATTTACAAAAAACTTTAGAAGATTATATGAGAACCTCTACTTGCCCAGCCTGTTTTGGTCATCGTCTAAAACCAGAAGCTTTAGCTGTAACCATTGCTGACAAATCTATTGCTGATGTTAGTGATTTAGATATTAATCAATTAGCTAATTTCTTTGAAGAACTTAGTAAAAAATGGAAGTCTAATTCTCGAGAAGGCAAAATATCCAAACAAGTTATCAAAGAAATTACCAAAAAAATTAGTTTCCTGCAAAATGTTGGACTTAATTATTTAACTCTTAGTCGTAGTGCTAATACTTTGGCTGGTGGCGAAGCTCAAAGAATTAGATTAGCTACTCAAATCGGTTCTGGCTTAGAATCTGTAACTTATATTTTAGACGAACCATCAATCGGTTTACACTCCCGCGATAATGCCAAACTAATCGATACCCTACAAAAACTCAGAGACAAAGGTAATTCAGTAATAATTGTCGAACACGACGAACAAATGATGGCAGCTGCCGATTATTTAATCGACGTAGGACCAGGAGCTGGTAGTTTAGGCGGTGAAATAGTGGCTTATGGTACCTTTGACCAAATCAAAAAAGACAAAAAATCTATTACTGGCCAATATTTATCCGGCGCCAAAGAAATAAAACCACCAACAAAATTTAGAATTGGCAATGGTAAATTTATTGAAATAATTGGTGCTGCTGAATTTAATTTAAAAAATATTGATGTTAAAATTCCATTAGGTAAATTAGTTTGTATTTCTGGAGTTTCTGGTAGTGGTAAATCCACACTAATGACCGAAATATTAGCCAAAGCTTTATCCAATAAATTCTATCGCACCAAAGATTTACCAGGTAAACACAAAGAAATTAAAGGTTTAGATAATTTAGATAAAATTATTAATATTGATCAGTCACCAATTGGGCGAACGCCTAGATCTAATCCAGCTACTTATACTGGTGTCTTCACTTATATCAGAGACTTATACGCCAATTTACCAGAAAGTAAAATCCGAGGTTTTAAACAAGGCCATTTTAGTTTTAATGTTAAAGGTGGTGGCAGATGTGAAACTTGTTCTGGTGATGGTATGGTAAAAATTGAAATGCAATTTCTGCCTGATGTCTATGTAGAGTGTGAAGAATGTCATGGTAAACGCTATAATTCTGATGCCTTAGAAATTCACTACGACGGCAAAAATATTGCTGATATTTTAGATATGTCAGTGTCTGAAGCTAGAAAATTTTTCTCTATCCACCAACAAATAATTGACAAGTTATCAATCTTAGAAGAAGTTGGCTTGGGTTATTTAAAATTAGGTCAAAGCGCTACCACTCTTTCTGGTGGTGAAGCTCAAAGAGTCAAATTAGCCACCGAATTATCCAGAAGACCAACCGGCAAAACCCTATATATTCTAGATGAGCCGACTACTGGCTTACATTTTGATGATGTTAAAAGATTATTGCAAGTTCTAAACCAATTAGCCGACAAAGGTAATTCTGTTTTAATTATTGAACATAATTTAGATGTAATAAAATCAGCTGATTGGGTTATCGATATGGGTCCAGAAGGTGGTAGTGGTGGTGGTGAAATAGTCGCCGCTGGCACACCACTTGATATTAAAAAAGTTAAAAGAAGTTATACTGGTCAATACCTTAAAAATTTAATTTAAAATAAAAAAACCACTTCATTATAAGTGGTTTTTTTATTTTATAATTATAGCTAAATACCTAATTGACAAATTAAAATATATTTTGTACAGTAACTTATCAAGTTAGTACCTTAAAACATCCATCATCAAGGAGCCAATCATGTTCAATATCAAAAAATTGTTTACCAAGTCAAAATCAAAAACTAATGAGCCATCAGGCATTCACTCTAAGCACAATCAACATATTGGATACAGCAATTCTGAATCTTTAGCTAATCAAGCTAAACAAAAAGAAATCAATGATCGCAGACAAGCTCAATTTGAAAAGCTAGGTATCTCCTATACTATGGTCGTCCTAGCTGAGGCTCATGGCATTAAAAATATTGACCCCGAAAAATTAGCCACAGAAACTTCGGCGATTAACAATCAACTAGCTATTTTAGGTTTTAATATCAGAATTAACTGCCTTGAATCATTTGAATGTCAACTACTTTATTTAGACTATCAAAGACTAAGGATCAACAAACAAGCCAGTGGTATTCACTTACCAGACCATAATCTAGTTGAAATAATAGTCTTAAAAGAAGCTGAAAAAATAATTAGAAATAAATATAAGTTAGAAGACAACCCCACTACCGGCAATCTAGCTACAAAATTTCAATCAGAAGTAAAGCAAGCTTTTGAATTTTTATTTAAAAAATCAGCCAACCACCAACTAAGGCAACAAGCTGAAATAAAAATTAGACAAGACAGAAAATTAGCTCCTACCGAAGCTGTTCCAGAGATTGAAATTCTTAATATGATGGAAAGAATTAGTCAACAAAAAAAATAACGCAATTATTAAATTGCGTTATTATTTTTGATTGATTATTGTTGCTGTTCTTCTATTCTCTTTTTGCCAACTTCTTCCCAGACTGATTTTTTAACAGCTGTGATTATCTTAGGATTATCCCGTAAATATTTCTTGGCATTTTCACGACCAACCCCTAGTTTTTCCTCGCCAAAAGAATAGGAGTTACCACTCTTGGAAATTATACCATATAAAACACCCATATCTAAAACATCGCCAGAAATAGAAA
The DNA here is from genome assembly GCA_002773855.1 of Candidatus Buchananbacteria bacterium CG10_big_fil_rev_8_21_14_0_10_33_19. Classification (GTDB taxonomy): domain Bacteria; phylum Patescibacteriota; class Patescibacteriia; order 2-01-FULL-39-33; family 2-01-FULL-39-33; genus 2-01-FULL-39-33. The sequence goes on from PEZY01000005.1 coordinate 197,331, forward strand.
TGCCTTCGTTATACATAATATCAAACTCACAAGTTTGAAATGGTGGCGCTACTTTATTTTTAACAATCTTTACCTTTACTCGATTACCAATATTTCTATCACCTTGTTTAATTTGAGCACTGCGTCTAACTTCAACTCTCACCGAAGAATAAAATTTCAAAGCTGTACCACCAGTAGTGGTCTCTGGGTTACCAAAGAAAACGCCAATCTTTAATCGAGTTTGATTAATAAAAATTAAAACTGTGTTACTCTTAGAAATTGCGGCCGTTAATTTTCTAAGAGCTTGGCTCATCAACCTAGCTTGCAAGCCCATATGTGAAGCGCCCATATCACCTTCAATTTCGGCCTTAGGCACTAAAGCAGCTACGCTGTCTACTACAATAACATCAACGGCATTAGATCTAACCAGAGTCTCAACTATTTCTAAAGCCTGTTCACCAGTATCTGGTTGAGAAATAAATAAATCATCAACATTTACCCCAATTTTTTTAGCATAATCTGGATCAAGGGCATGTTCAGCATCCACAAAAGCGGCGACTCCACCGGCTTTTTGCACTTCAGACACCACATGTTGAGCCAAAGTTGTCTTACCAGAAGCTTCTGGTCCAAAAACCTCAATAATCCTACCACGAGGCACACCACCAATACCTAGAGCAATATCTAGCGACAAGCAACCAGTTGACACCGAGGCCACCTGCATTGTTCTAGCGTCACCAAATTTCATAATTGAACCATCACCAAATCTTTCTCTGATCTGATCAATTGCTACACCAACTGCCTTAATTTTTTCATTCACTTCCCCTCCATCCACTTTGGCTTTTTTAGACATAATTATATTAACTTAGTCATTAATTATTATATTAATCCTTTAACAAAAGTCTGATCTCTTTTTCTATTGTTCTACTGTACCTTTTCTTCGCACTTATTTTAATCAAATTTAAACCTTTTTGCAAATCGATAATAGTTTCAAAACCACCAGCACTATCAACAAATATTTCTTTATTATTAACTATCAATTCTACTTCGGACTCTGATTGACCAGTTAAAGTAACTTGTCTGTCTTCAACTATCAAACCATCCTGGGGATATATTATATTAAGTTCTGGTGGTGAAAATATTTGCTCAACTTTAAGTATTAAAAAAAATAATATACTTAAAATGAAAGCAAAAATCACCACTCTTCTAATTAAATTTGGCCAAGAAGTCAAATACCGGTGTTCTACTTTTTTAAATTTATTACTATACGAAATATTTTGATTCTCTTTAAATAATCGCCAAACATATGAAAAATCTAATTTTAAATAATCGGCATATTTTTTTAAAGCATCTTTAAGATATTTTTCATCAGGCAAGTCTTTAAAATTATTATGTTCTAAGGCGTCTAAATACTTAAACGGAATACCGACATCTTTGGCGGCTTCATCCAAATTAATATAACGACTATCTCTAGATTCTGATAAAACTTCTCCTAATTTTACAGATAAGATTTTTCTAACCATAAAACATAAATAAATTATATAGCAACCACAAATAAGTAACAGGCAATAACTAAAAATAGCTATATTTCCCTATTTTTATAGCTCCTACTATTATACCAAACATCAAAATCATAAACAATTAAACACTTAATCCAACTATTTCATACCACCTAGACCTTGAAAATAAGCCATTTTTAGGGTAGTATAATAAGAACTACTCAAATAACAGTCCACTAACTATGATTTTATATAATTTAGAGAATAAAGCAGTTCTAAAAGAAAGAATTAAAAATGACCCCACTCCTAGGACTACTATCTCGTTTTACAGATATACACCCATAGACAACCCTCAAGATTTTAGAGATAAATTGTATATCGACTGGTCTAAATTTGGCGTACTAGGCCGTATTTATTTAGCCTTGGAGGGTATTAATGCTCAATTTTCCATACCCAATAAAAAATTGAGTGACTTTAAAACTTATTTAGATAACAATGAATCTTTGAAAGACATGCCTCTTAAAATTGCTGTCGAAGATAACGGCAAGTCATTTTATAAACTAGATATAAAAATAAAACACAAAATCGTTGCTGATGGTCTAGACGACAAGGCTTTTGACACCACCAATGTCGGTAATCATCTAACTGCCAAAGAGTGGAACCAGTATATGGCCGAAAAAGACACAATTGTAGTAGACATGAGAAACTACTATGAGTCAGAAATTGGTCATTTTAAGGGGGCCATCACTCCAGATGTTGACACTTTTAAAGAAGAATTACAGGTGGTTAAAGAGGAGTTAAAAAATCAAAAAAACACCAAGGTATTACTATACTGCACTGGTGGCGTCCGATGTGAAAAAGCTTCAGCCTTTCTAAAATCTGAGGGTTTTACAGACGTTAACCAACTATACGGTGGTATAATTGATTACGCCAGACAATGCCAAGCCGAAAATTTAGAAAATAAATTTTTAGGTAAAAATTTTGTTTTTGATGAAAGACTAAGTGAAAAAATTAGCAATGATATTATAGCTAAATGTCACCAATGCGATAAACCCTGCGATACTCACACTAACTGTGCCAACAACCATTGCCATTTATTATTTATTCAATGTACTGATTGTCAAAAAAAATATGATGGCTGTTGTACTCCACATTGTCAAAATGTTATCAAACTATCAAAAGACCAACAGAAAGAAATTTATCGTGGTGAAAAGTACTCTTACAATAAGCAAATTTACAGATCCAGACTCAGACCGAAGCTCAAAGACATATGTCAAAATATTTAATTATTTTAAACACCAAAAAAACACTCCATTGGAGTGTTTTTTACATATCAAATAATTACTGTAGTTAAATATATAGTTATATATATATTTAAATATATATTTAAATCTAAGTCCACTCATCTTCAGAAAAAGTTTTTTTCTTTTTGTGATTATGATTTTCTTTTAAACTATCGTCTTCATTTCCCATCTCGTCTTCTGCTTCATTATCATTATCTTCCTCTGCTTCAGATTCTTCTTCATTTTTTTCAGAATCATCAAGATCCACGAAATCTTCATCATTATCAGTTTTATCGCTACTATCATCACCTACTTGATCCAATGTATTATCATTAATATTGTCAGTTGTTTCTACAGCTAATGTTTCGATAATTTCTTCTTCTATTTCGTCGTCATCAAATTCTTCATCATTTTCATCATCATATTCTTCAATTTCTTCAACTTGATGGTCACTAGTTGGCCTTAATTCTCCAGTTAAGTTATGTTCTCTGGAAGCAAATTTCAGAGTATCAACGCCACCTAATTTTTCTAAAAATACTTCTCTTGGCTTAGCACCATCAGCTGGTCCAACAATACCTTGATCCTCCATTAAATCTAATATTCTAGCTGCTCTAGCATAACCAATTTTTAATCTGCGCTGTAACAGTGAAGCCGAGGCCTTGCCTGATTCACGAATAACATCCTTAGCATCTCCCATTAGGGCATCGCCGCTATCATCATAAAAACCACCGCCACTACTACTGCCACCAGATTGTCTTTCCACTATTTCTTCAATATAATCGGCAGTTCCCTGTTGCTTAATATAATTTATAATATTATGAGTTTCTCGATCAGAGATATAAACACCTTGAATTCTCTTAGGTTTACTAACATCTTGACCAATATAAAGCATATCGCCACGACCAACTAATTTTTCGGCGCCTGAGGTGTCTAAAATAGTTCTAGAATCAATTAACGAAGCCACTGAAAAGGCAATACGCCCAGGAATATTAGCTTTAATTAAACCAGTGATCACCTCTACTGATGGTCTTTGTGTTGCCAAAATCAAATGGATACCCACAGCTCTGGCCATTTGCGCTAATCTCACAATACCAGCCTCTACATCATTGGCTGAAGTAGACATTAAATCAGCTAATTCATCGATGACAAAAACTATATATGGCAATTTGTCAGTAGCATTTTTATTATAAGCAGCAATATTTCTTTTACCAGCTTTAGACAAAACTTCAAATCGCCTTTCCATTTCTGTAGTGGTCCATTTAAGCGCATTAATGGTTTTTTTAACATCAGTAATTACTGGCGTTAACAAATAAGGAATACCATTATACAATGGTAATTCTACTCGTTTAGGATCAACTAAAATAAACTTAAGCTCATCAGGACTGTTTTGATAAAGTAAACTAGTAATAATAGAATTAACACAAACTGATTTACCACTACCAGTTGAACCAGCAATCAAAAGATGCGGCATTTTATCTAATTGAGCAAAATAAGGTTTACCGCTAACATCTTTACCTAAAACCATCATTAAATTACTCTCACGATTTTTGAACTGTGACCCAGCCAATATTTCATTCATAGTCACCTTAGCCGCTGTCTGGTTGGGTATTTCGATACCTACCAGTGATTTGCCTGGGATTGGCGCTTCAATTCTAATTGGATGAGCAGCCAATGTTAAGGCCAAATCACTATTTAGATTAGTAATTCTAGACAACTTAACGCCATCGGCTGGACGAAATGTATACTGAGTAACAGTAGGACCAATATTCACATCGCTCATTTCCACTTCAATACCAAAATTAGATAAAGTTTTTTTGATAATTAACTGATTAGCCTTAATATCACCGCTAGTTGGCTTACCTGATTTGGCAACTAACAATTCTATCGGCAATTCAATTTTCTTACCAAATTTTTTGGGTACTATTTTATCTGTATCATCATCTTCATCGGTGATACTAACATCCTTTTTTTCAAATTGAGGAGCAACTTCACTATCGTCATCTTCTTCATTACTCTCTTCCAATTCTTCTTCTGGCAGCTCATCTTCTATATCTTCATTAATTTCCTCTTCCTCTTCATAGTCGTCACCAACCTCCTGACCATTGTTTATCATTTCTGAAATTTTACTATAAACAAATTTAAATAATTTCACTGGCCACATTAAGCCATACAAAGAAGTTTCAAAAGTTAATAATAACCCTACCAAAAAAACCGCAAAGCAAACAATTAGAGCGCCCCAAAAACCCATAAAACTTAGCAGTGGCAACGACAGAATAACGCCAACATAACCACCACCTAAACCATTACTAGCTGCGAAAGTTGAATTTTCTATATCAAACTGTAAATGCCACAAGCCAGCCAGACCTAAAACCAGAAAAATAGTGCCAATATAGTTGACTACTTTTATTTTATAAGTGTCGGCTCTTAACATAAAATAGCCAAAAGCAATAGCCAAAACAGGAAAGAACCATTTTAGAGAACCTAGCAACCACGAAATTAATTTCACGATAATTTTTCCAAAATTACCAGATAAATTAAATAGGCCCAAAAAGCTCAAGGCGGCCATAACAAACAAAAAAATAATTATAATACCTTTTTTAGTTTCATTGGATATACTCCAATCCATACCAAAACCACCTTCAATGGATCTATCATCAAAATCATTATGTCTTTTAGGTTGTTTTTTCCCAAGCAATTTAAAAACCGATTTTTTTCTACGACGATAAGCCATAACTAAACTTTATCAATTATTCACCTAGTAATTGTAATATAAAAATGACTTTTTATAAAGGGCTTATGAGGTGGACAAAGAGACAATAATTATCTAAAATACTAGCATATGATATCCTAAATATATCCTTAAGTCGAACATGAAAAAAAGACACCAGATATTAATACTAATTACTCTAATATTTACATTTTTATTGGTTTATCAACCTCATTTTTCGTATCACTGGCCGTTACATGTTGACGAATGGCACCATATCTCTGAGGCCATAAGATTAAACCACTACGGTGAATATTTTGAAGTCCTCAGAAGCACTTCGGCTATCAGATTTGGTGGCACCGAGATGGGTTTTCATTTCTTTTTGTTTTTATTATCTTGGTTATTTGACCTGACTTGGGCTTATCAATTTTTTCCAGCAACTTGGACGGTTTTATCATCTTTGGTTTTATTTTATGTAGTTTACAAAAAAACCAACAAAAACTTCTATTTGGCCTGGCTATCTATGATCTTTTTTGTATCAATCAGATCAAATGTTAATTTAACTGGTTTATGGTTTTTTACACCCCTTACTTTTGCTATTCCATTTATATTTCTCTACACTTATTTTTTCACCGAAGGTATAGAAAAACAAAATGCCAAACAATTACTAATTTCATTATTAATTATGGTATTTTTAGTACCTATTCATTCGATATCAGTTTTATTTGCTATGCCAACTTTTATTTTATATTTAATAATTAACTATAAACAAGCGTTTAAACAGTACAAAATATTAATATCATTCTTACTTATACCGATAATCGGCATATTATTCTATAAATACACTCTGGATATCCCCTGGCCTGGCTTAATTGCCAGATTATTTGACACTCTTCAGTTTAGATATGGCTGGGGAGTTTTAGAAATTCACAATTCATTAACCGAAGTTTATCACTGGACTGGCTACTTTTTGGCAGCGATTGGAATATTAGTCTCTTTACTATCTCATAACCATAGAAAGTACACCCTCTATTTGCTTTGGCCAGCTACAACCTTTTCATTAATAGTTATTTATAAATTAACTGGCATTTCTTACTTAAGCCCCTACCAAAGAAATTTATATTATTTTGCCATTAGTCTGCCAATGCTCAGTGCGGTTGGATTATATTCTTTAATTAGATTATTTAGAATAAATTTAAGAAAAATTATTTTAAACAAGAAAGAAACCAACCTGCTAGACAACTTTGCTACTGTCACTATTAGTTTCAAAATCAAAGAAGAATTTAAATCGATATTTGAATATTTTCTATCGAATATCATTACCTTTATACTTTTTATAATAATTCTATTACTCTCATTTACTAATTATTATAATTTACCATCTCAGGTGGCTCTCTATCATGTTATCGAACAAAAACATTACGACGCCCTAAAATTCATAGCTGATTTTCCGCCGGCTACTGTTATGGCTGCGCCTTTTGTATCAACGGCTATGTACCCAATAACCAAAAAGCACGAACCAGTTGGAGCGGTAGTATTTTATGGTAATCGACAAGAAGTAGAAAATTTCTTTTTAAGCGAAGATTGTAAAACCAAAAAAGAAATTTTAAATCGAAACAACGCCAAATACATTATGTCTCCTGTTACTATTGATTGTAATTTCAACTTAATTTACACTCAACCAGATAATTATATCTACGAAGTAAAAGATGTTAGCAAATAACAAAAAAATTAGTGTAGTGCTACCCTGTCGTAATGAAGAAGAATCATTAGACTTATGCTTAATCAATATAAAAAAAATTTTAGCTGATTATAACTTATCTGGTGAAATCATTGTTTCTGATTCATCTACTGATAATTCGCCAAACATTGCCAGAGACCATCAAGTCGTATTAATCAAACATGGGCTCGAAGGTTACGGCTTGGCCTACTTAGAAGGTTTTAAAGTGGCTACTGGGGACTATATCTTTATGGCTGACCCAGACAATACTTATGATTTTACCGAAATCCCTAGATTTATAAAATACCTTGATGATGGCTATGATTTTATTATTGGCAATCGCTTTGCCAGGAATATAAAAAAAGGAGTCATGCCTTGGAGTCATCGTTACATCGGCAATCCTATACTATCATCATTATTTAGACTTTTTTTCAAAACAAATATTATTGATGTTCATTGTGGTATGAGAGCAATCAAAAGCAACTCTCTAAACAAATTAAATCTACAAACTTCTGGTATGGAATTTGCTTCGGAAATGGTAATCAAAGCTATACGAAATAACTTAAAAATAAAACAACTCCCTATTGACTACCACCAAAGAAGTGGCGAATCAAAACTGAAAACATTTACTGACGGTTGGCGACATTTAAGATTTATGTTAATTTACAGTCCAATGTTTTTATTCTTTGTGCCTGGCTTAATTATATTTTTAATTGGTCTACTGACAATGGTAACTATATACTTTAATACTTTTAAAATTCTAAACATCACCATCCAATACCATCCACTATTTTTATCCGCATTACTAATGATTATTGGCTATCAATTAATTATATTTTCTCTCTTCTCAAAAACCTATGCTATTACCCATCTAGGCGAGCACAGCCAAACAATGGATAAACTATATAAATTCATTACCATTGAAAAAGGCATTGTTGTAGGTTTTCTTGCTGGTCTAGCCGGTACCATTATTTACTTAATAATATTTATTAAGTGGCTACAAAATGGTTTTGGTGAACTGTCTGAAATCAAAAATTCTATCATTGCTTTAACTCTAATCATATTTGGCATCCAAACTGCCTTTTCTTCTTTTATACTAAGCATTTTAAGCATTAAAGAAAAATAATGATGACTAACGACCATAAAATAAAAGTCGAAATAGATTTGCCGGTCTATAATGAAGATAATTGTCTTGAAGCCAATGCCATTAAACTAATCAATTATCTCAAAGATAATAATTTTAATTTTAATTACAAAATAGTAATCATTGACAATGCTTCAACTGATAATACAAAAAGTATTTCACTGTTATTAAAAACCAAATATCCAGAAGTTGACTATATTAGAATAAACACCAAAGGCCGAGGCAGAGCTTTAAGAGAAGCTTGGGAAAGAAGCGATGCTGACATAGTCAGTTATATGGATATAGATCTTTCTACTAATTTAGAATCTCTAGACAAATTAATAACAACTGTGGCTGGTGGTAATTACGACCTAGCTACTGGATCTAGAATGTTAAAGGATTCAAAAATAAAAAGATCATTCAAAAGAGAACTTATTTCTAGATGTTATGTGTTATGTCTTAAATATTTTTTAAAAGTTTCATTTGATGATGCCCAATGTGGTTTTAAAGCCATTAACAGAAAAGTTATAAATAATATTTTACCAAAAGTTTTAGATCAAGAATGGTTTTTTGATTCTGAACTTCTTTTTAGATGTCAAAAAGCTAGCTACAAAATTAAAGAGCTACCAATTGAATGGATAGAAGATGGAAACAGCAAGGTAAAAATAATTCCCACATCCCTTAATTATCTATCAGGACTAATGAGATTAAAAAAGGAATTTAATCAAAAAAATAATTCAGATCAAGAATTTAATAATTATGCTAAAAACTATAATTACGGCCTAGACAACCCCCTAAAAAAAATATTCGGTAACAAGCCAGATGATTTTTTTAAAATAAAAATAAATTGGTTATTAAACCTAATAAAGCAAACTGGTGCTAAAGAATATAAACGTTTAGAAATTCTAGATTTTGGTTGTGGTACTGGTTTATTTTTAAAAAGAATAAACGATCTAAAACTAAATATTAATTTAAGCGGAGCTGACACCTCCAAGGCAATGCTAAACGAAGCCCAGAAAATATTGACTGGACATTCAAACAGTAAACTCCACTTAATATCCGATAACGATCTGCCGCCAAACCACTTTGATATTATTATAGTTAGCAGTGTTTTACACCATATAAATAAATCTGCTAGACAGGCTACTATAAATTACCTAACAACGTTACTAAAAAAAGACGGTTATTTAATAATTTTTGAACATAACCCTCTAAACCCTCTTACTAATTTAATTGTTAAAACAACCAAAATAGACCAAAATGCTATCTTACTATCACCACCAGAAATTTTAAATTATCTTAAAAAAAATTACAAAATAAAATTTATTAATTTAGATTATATAATGTTTTTTCCACCAAGATTTAATTATAATTTTATTAATTTCCTAGAAAAAAAATTTATTAAACTGCCATTTGGTGGGCAATATGTTGTAACCATTAAAAAAATTACTAGTTAGATTTAAAAAATGTTTAAATATAAAAAAATAAAAAAAGAAACTATAATTTTATTTGTCATTTTATTTTTTGCCTTAATTATAAGATTAAATTTTTGGCTTCACTTTGGTGATTTTACTTGGGATGAAGGCTCACATTCATTATCTGGCATTCTAATAGCTAAAACAATTATCAATGGCTTTGATTATAATTATTTTAGAAATTTTACCGATCACTACTGGGCTAGTACTGGTAGTCTATTCTTTTTTCCTTGGGGCTATACCATTTTAACCACTATATCTTATTTAATATTTGGCTTTAGCGAACTAACTGCTAGGCTGCCAAGTATGCTATTTAGCCTAATTTCAATTCCAGTTATTTATATATTGGGTAAAAAACTTTTTGATAAAAATATTGGTTTACTCTCAGCCTATTTGATGGCCATTAATCCCTATTTTATTACCAGAGGTGGTGTGGCTATAGTTGACGTGCCGATGACCTGTTTAATTATGGCTGGTCTCTATTTTTATTTGTTAGGTTTAGATTCATCTAAAATTAAACCATGGTTAATGTCTGGATTATTTCTTGGTCTAGCCGGATTGATGAAGCCGACTGGTTTTATTGTTTTTCCATTTTTAATATTACTAACTATTTATAACAAAAATTATAAATATTTATTTAAAAAACAATTTATCGTTTTTATAATTACTGGGGTGATTGTTTTTTTATCTTATTTCGGTTTTGGTGTTTTAGCTTTTTTTGTCCTGCCTAAATTTGGCCTCATAACATCATCTGAGGGACTGGCGGTATTTAAAAATATCTTTCAATGGTTTGGTCGAATTTTACCAGAAAAATATTTCAACTTATTTGGTGAAAAATTAATTTACGCTAATTATGGTGACCCCAATTGGACCACTTTTAACGGTTGGTATTATTATTTATTACTCATACCAAAACAACTAGGCTCTCTGTCTATATTTCTAACTTCTATCATAGGCACTATTTATTTAAGTACAATAAAAAATAAAAAAAAATCATTCTATTTAACAATATTTTTTATCCTGTACATTTATTTAATTTTTACCGCTATTGCCAATAAAGATCCACGCTATACTATGCCCTTAATTCCTTTTATGATAATATTGTCAGCAGTTGGCATTAATTATTTATATAATTCATTTACTAGCAAAAATTTACAAATAATTATTGCGACCTTGCTTTTGTCAGCACTCACTTATTTATCTATTAATAGCATCATTAATTCAAACTTCAACGCTATCGGCAATAATCTTGAATCTAGTATAGAGAGTATTATGGCCCTGAAACCAGGTTTAGTAGTGCCACTGCACGAAAATAATATTGTAAATACACAAACCATTAGTTTTTACTTAGCTATTCACGATAATAATCTAAACTACAGTGTGAAATGGCCAGATGATATTTCCATAGCTGACTATGTTGTAGTCCAAAAAGAAAGTGATGTCCTAGGCTTTAGCGTAGTTTTAATTAAAAATCGTTTTCATTTATTACCAAAAAATCTTATTTTCTCCGATTATAAATAAATGTATTGTCCAATTTGCCAATCTCAAAAAATAAAATATTATCATCAAAAAGATGGTTATAAAATTTATAGTTGCCAAAATTGTGATTTACTATTTGTTTGGCCGATGCCAAATAATCTAAAAGAAACCTACCAAGAAAATTATTTTGAAAATACTGATCCAGATAATAATCTAGGTTATATAGATTATGAAAAACGCCAAAAGTTAATGAGCAATATATTTACCAAATATTTAATAATTATAAATAAATTATCAAATGGTCATAAACTATTTGATATCGGAGCAGCTAGTGGGCACTTTTTAAAAATAGCCAAGAAATATCACTGGCAAACTCTTGGCATTGATATATCAGAATACGCTGAGAGTCAAGCTCTCAAGAATGGCGAGTCAGTTTTGGCTGGTGACTTTATTACAACCAACATAACAGAAAAATTTGATGTTATTACGATGTGGGATGTTATAGAACATGTTGATAGTCCCACCAACTACATTAAAAAAATCAATCAACTTTTAAATAGTAACGGTCTCATAGCTTTGACTACCGTAGACAAAAGTAGTGTCTGGGCTAAAATCACTGGCAGGTTTTGGCACCTGATAATCCCCCCTGAACACTTGTTTTATTTTTCTAAAAAAAGTCTTACTAAACTTCTAGAAAAAAACGGCTTTGAAATACTGACCACTAAAAAGATTGGTCGACGATCTTATTTACCTCAAATTTTAAAAACACTCTATCGTTGGCAAGGTTTAAAAATATGGCACCAACTTTATCAATATACATCTAAAAATGATTTCTTAAAAAATATAGTTATTCCTTTTAATATTCGTGATAATATATTTTTAATAGCCCAAAAAAAACCTGAAATTGCTATATTTCACAATTTTATGGACAATATTGGTGGAGCAGAAATTGTCAGTTTAACCTTAGCTAAAGAATTAAATGCTGATTTTTATTCTACCAACATCTGCAAAGAAAAAATAAATAAACTGGGTTTTAAAAATATACCAATAAAATCCATTGGCCGAGTACCAATTAATGCCCCACTTAAACAACAACTTTCTCTTTGGAAGTTTAGTCGCCTAAATCTAAATACTAAATATAAAAACTATATTATTAGTGGTGATTGGGCGATTTCAGCAGGCGTAAAAAATAGACCAAATCTATGGTATGTCCACTCGCCTATTCGTGAGATTTGGGATTTATATGAATACACCAAAAAAAATAATGTACCAAGAATTATTTGGTGGATATTCGATTTATGGGTAAAATATAATAGATACCTTAACAAAAAATATGTCAAAAATATAGATAAAATCGTCTGTAATTCAATTAATACTCAACGACGAATAAAAAAATATTTAAACAAAGATGCTGTAGTGATTAATCCGCCAATTGATACTAAAAAATTTTATTATAATCAAAATGGTGATTTCTGGCTAAGCGTCAATAGATTGATTACTCATAAAAGAGTCGAGATGCAACTAGAGGCTTTTAAAAACCTACCAAATGAAAAATTAATAATTGTAGGTAGCTATGAAAAATCCGTCCATTTTAAAAAATACGCAAATTATATTAACAACATTAAACCAGACAACGTCACTATTTTAAACTGGATAGATCAAAAGCAATTAATTGATTTATACGCCAATTGTAAGGGCTTTATTACTACTTCTAAGGATGAGGACTTTGGAATGACCGCTGTAGAAGCCATGGCCTCTGGTAAAGCAGTTATTGCCCCTAACGAAGGTGGCTACAAAGAAACAATTATTCACCAAGTAACTGGCTTATTGATTGATGATATAGACTCAGAAAAAATAATTCAAGCTATAAAATTAATTAATACTAAGCCTGAAAAGTATAAAAATGATTGTCAAAATAGAGCCAATAACTTCGATACAAAAATATTTATTGATAAGATTAAAAAAATTTTACAAAAAACTAATTAAAAAATGAAGCTAACTAAAGCAATTGAAAGTAAAAGAAATAGTCATAATATTTTATGGAGATTTTTAGTCTACACCAAAGATACCTTATGGAAAATAATAAATAATCATAATTCAAATTATATAATTTCTTTTGTTGGTGGCCTTATATATAAAAAACAATTCAAAAATCTAAAAACTTATTGTATGTTTGTTGGCTACCCCAGAAGTGGACATAGCCTAATTGGCTCTATACTAGATGCTCATCCTAATATGATAATATCCCATGAACTAAACACTTTAAAATATTTAGAACGTGGATTTAAAAAATATCAAATTTATTATTCTATAATCAGAAACTCTAGAAATTTTAATAAAATAAATAGAACCCATACTGGCTATAATTATTTTGTAAATAATCAATGGCATGGTAATTTTTCTAAACTAACAGTCATCGGTGATAAACTTGGCTGTGGCACTTTATATTGGATCAAAGAAAGACCATGGGTTATAAATAAATTCTTTAAAATTAATGCCAATTTAAAGATTAAATTTATACATGTTATTAGAAATCCCTACGATAACATAACCACTATGGCCAAAAGAGAAAATATTCCTCTGGCAGAAGCCACCGATTGGTATTTTTATTTAGTTGATGTAATTGAATCAATAAAAAAACAAAAAAATAAATACAAATTAAACACTCCTGCTGAAAGAATATTTAAAATGGATATTTAGCAACTAAAAAGCAATGAAATTATATTCATTGCTTTTTTAAATACCCCAACAGACTAAGCTTCTGGAACTGGATCAGGAGTTGGAGTTGGAGTTGGAGTTGGAGTTGGAGTTACTTCTGGAACTGGATCAGGAGTTGGAGTTG
>PEZY01000005.1:211459-289808 GCA_002773855.1 Candidatus Buchananbacteria bacterium CG10_big_fil_rev_8_21_14_0_10_33_19
GGAGTTGGAGCTGGAATTACTTCTGGAACTGGATCAGGAGTTGGAGTTGGAGTTGGCTCTGAAACTGGAGGAATCACTATAACAGAATCCTCAGACGGATAAAGACAAGAACTATCATCTTCGTTAGCTAATGGATTATAATTAGCAGCCCCGCTATCAGTACAACCAGCAATAACACTAACACCGGCTACTTCTGGAATAATTTGACTATCACCTTGGCCCTTAACTGCTACAGCAAACCAATCAAATTCCATATCACTTAAAATAGCTGGACTAACATTTATTCTAAAACCATCAACAGTTTTATTAGAAATCCAATAATCTCTATTTTCTAAATTAGCTTGTGGCGTAATAACAATTCTTGGAATTGATAAATATGGCTTATCAAAAACAACTTCAGTGCTAGTAGCATTGGCTACAAACAAGACACCGCCAGCCTGGTCTTTATTGACATAAACTTTACCATTAACATCAACATCACTCTGGAAAGAAACTTTAACTTCAAAATTAGCTTCACCTTTTACTGTTATAACACCATAGAAAGTAGCGTCCTGACCAACACTAATGTTGCCACCGAATTTAGCATCATTAGCAACAGTGATAGTATTATTAAAGTAGCTATTACCTTCAACTACAATGTCTTTGTTGACTTTAAATAAATCGTTATCAACAACAGCTATATCTTCATAAGCACCATAATTCAGTGGCTGAACATCAGGTATTTGACTAACTGGGGCCTGAATATCAGCAATTATTTGAGCCTGGCTATTGATTATTTCATCAATTTTAAATGACAACTCCTGAACGGCTTTAATTATTACTGGTATTAAAGACGAGTAATTAATAGTCCAAAGATATTTACTTTCATCACTAGATTTACCAACAGCTTCTGGCACAATACCAAACACTTCTTGAGCGATCAAACCAATATTTTCTGAACCACTACCCAATACTAATTTGCCATCTACAAATGATGAGCTATGTTGAGTGTATCTTTTAGGTGTTAGTTTCAAAAGATCTTCTAAACCATAATTAATATCTCTTTGCTCAGTTTTGATTCTACTATCAGAGTAAGTGTCCCAACCTTTAGCCACACCGTAACCAGTCTGCTGACCAGCAGATAGTGTGCCTGTATTTGGGATTGTTAAAGCATAAGCGTCATTAGCAGTAGTATCAATACTCATCTGACCACCAATTCGTAAACTACCCTGACTATACAAACCACCAGTCGTCGAAGCATAACCACCGACATACAATGAATCTGTGGTCGTAGCACCACCTACAAAATAAGCTGCGCCACCACTACCGCCAGAATTAACATACAAGGCGCCATAATCACTAACTGGACTAGTAGAACCAATAACGAATCTACCGGTAGTTGTCGCATTACCATTTGTGCCTAATTGGAAAGCGTTACTAGTGCCCAAAACACCACCAGCTGAGAACACAAAGTTATTACCATCTGTTACATCAACACCAAAAGTCCAAATAGATGTGCCAGAGACTGCTAATTCAAGATAACTATCCCCCCCGCCGCCACTACCAACGCTTAAGTTGCCGGTAGTTGTAGCGTTACCATCAACGCTTAAGCTACCACTCCAAGTAGTAGTCGCAATCAACAGGCTATCCCAAGATGAAGCCCAGCCAGATCCAGACAATAAACCGTCGAAACTTGAAGCGCCACCAACATGTAAGTCACCTTGAGTAAATAAACCAGTTGTTGATGAAGCATAACCAGTGGTAAACATATTTCCAGATGAATCAACCTGAAATAAATCTCCACTACCAACTGTTAACAAAGAAGCTGGAGTAACGTCACCGATACCAAAGTTTCCATTATTATTTATAAAATTATACCCGGCATTTTGAGCGGTAAATTGAATTTTATCTGTGCTATTTTCTCTTAAATTAAGGGAGCCAGCAGTAGCCGTGGCCAATAAACGAATGGCCATATTAGTATCACTATCACTTTCAGTGACCACAATACCACCAGTTGAACCACTTGGATTAACCGTTAAAACATCCAATAAATTATTAGTGTTAACACCAATGTTACCACTAACACTCAAATTACCACTCCAAGTAGTAGTGGCGATTAATCTAGTATCAAAAGTAGAATTAAAATCAGAAACCGCTAGGTAATCAGCTGGTGTAAAGCCATTTAAAGTAGTAGTGGCGTTATAATTTCTAGCCCAATTAACATCATAGTAAGCCCAAGTGGAAGTATTGTTCCAGAAATAATCTTCTGAGGTAGTAGCCCAAGTACCACCACCACCAGTAGCATTAAGAGTGTTGCCAGCCCAACTTAGCCCTGTCCCAGCAGTAATAACATCCGATGGACTGCCTTCTAAACCTGAAAATGATTTATTACCAATTGTACTCGAAGCATTAGCATAAATATTAAATTGACTAAAGAAGCCTGCCCAAGTGGAAGTGGCATTCCAAAAATTTTGATTTGATGTATTCCAACCTACTCCTGATAATAATCCATCAAATGTTGAAGCACCACCAACATGTAAGTCACCTTGAGTAAATAAACCAGTTGTAGATGAAGCATAGCCACCAACATACAATGAGCCTGTAGTAGTTGCGCCACCATCAAAATAAACTCCTCCAATAACTGTAAATTTTTCTCCCCAAGTACCGCCAGGTGTAGTAGTCGCTAAACCAACATTGCCGTCCTGATCAATTCTTAAAGCCTCAGTTAAAGTACTTGAATCATTTGGTGTCACATTAAATGTCAGCGCGGATCCTTGAGCCGAAGATGTTGTCCAAGCTTGAGTTGCAATGCTTTTAATTGATGCAGAATTATATAAACCACTACCATTATTATAACCAAAACCAAACGTACCAAGAGCATCATTAAAAGCAGTCGGGATAACACTGGAATAGTTGCCAATATAACCACCGCCAACACTACCACCTCCGCCTCCTGTTACCGATAATATAACTCCAGCTCCTCCATAATAAACAGATAAAGGTGTTAAAGTAGTTGATGCGCCAACACTAAGACTACCGCCTACATGAGCATTACCCTGAGTATACAATCCAGAAGTTGAAGAAGCATAGCCATCAACAGTTAGATTACCACTCCAAGTAGTAGTGGCGATTATTCTAGTGTCAAAACTAGAATTAAAATTACTAGTTAACAAATAATCTGCTGGTGTAAAGCCATTTAAAGTGGTGGTAGCGTTGTAATTACGAGCCCAGTTAGTATCATAGTAAGCCCAAGTGGAAGTAGTGTTCCAGAAATATTGTTCTGAGGTGGTAGCCCAAGTGCCACTACCACCAGTATTGGCTATCCATTTTAAACCCGTAACTTGGGTGCTATCAGCACTTAATATATAACCATCAGCGCCCACTCCTAATCTGGCATCAGTTGTTGAATAAGTATAAATATCACCTTTTGTGGTTACTGGACTAGTTCCTGATGGCCAACTATTTCTAGATACCCCACCCAATATAATACTGCCATCAACTGTTAAATCAGTGCCAAAATGGCCAAGCCCTTGAGTATAAAAGCCCAAAGTTGTAGAGGCGTAGCCACCACCATAAAATGAATCCGTAGTAGTCACACTGTTTAAACTCATGCCCTTACTACTATCTAAAGCTAACAACTGACCAGCAGTGGCTGTAGAAGTAGCGTGAAAACCATCTACTGTATCAGAATTAAAAGCATAAGGCGAGGAAGTAATTCTTTTTCTAGGAGAAAATATTTCTTCAAATATACCATCACTATTACTATCAAAATATACTTGTAAGTACAACGTATCCGAATTAAAATCGACACTAGAAAGTGATGTTGAAGTTCCTAACGGTACACTAAATATACCATTGGTAATAGTTACTACCCCAGCACTAGATGTAGCTGTCCAAAATTCTGTCCAAAGAACATTACCACCAGTAGCAGCATCATATAATTCAAATTTAAAA
This sequence comes from Candidatus Buchananbacteria bacterium CG10_big_fil_rev_8_21_14_0_10_33_19, assembly GCA_002773855.1. Taxonomy (GTDB): domain Bacteria; phylum Patescibacteriota; class Patescibacteriia; order 2-01-FULL-39-33; family 2-01-FULL-39-33; genus 2-01-FULL-39-33. Next base: position 215,393 of record PEZY01000005.1, read on the forward strand.
TTATAACTAGCCGAAGAAACATAAGTACCAGAAGAATTGGCTAACTTACCCTGATAAGTAATCTGTTGATTAATGCCAGAGGCCGCTTGAGTGGTATTTAGTGATGAAAAATCAAAAACCACCCAAGCCGCTGTTACAATCGGCACGACAAGTAAAATTAAAGCCAATATCATTTTAAAAATGAGACTTTCTTTTTTCAATTTAAGTAATTGACTAAGTTGTATTAAAAATACAATCATTATTAATTATTTCTAGTTACTAATGTTATTTCACTACCATTGTAGTTGATTTGGTCTATCGATAATTGCCTTAAAGCTACTGTGAAATTAATTTCTTCTGAATTATTTAAAACCAACCAAGCCATCACAAAAATCGTTGGTACAACTAGTACAATCAAACCTAGTAACACTCTGCGCCAAATGCTATTACTAGTTCGTGAATTAAATTTTTCAATAGTTAAAAAATTCATATAAAATAAAAACTTGATTATTTCACTAACGTTTAACACCAATCATGTTATGACGTAGGAATTTAATCAAGTCGTTTTCAAATACCCGATAGGTTTTATAACCAATTTTAGCGGCCGGAAGTTGACCAGCATTAACCCAACGATAAACCGTTTTTAGGCTAACCTTCATCAACTTTGCCACCTCCTCGATTGTAAGAATTCTATCTGGCATTCTTATTTTTTATTTAAATTAAGGTAAATATAAATAATTATTAATTTTTAATAAATACTTTATTTAACTTAATCTTATAATTATTATAAGTATTAATAAGCTCAATTGTCAAATATAAGTTATCAACAGTCTAATATACATTCTAAAATTATCTTATTATCATAAATAAATACTTAATATATATGAATAGATACTTATATAACTTTATAAATCTTAATACATCTTTATACAACTTTATACATATTAATAAGTACTTATATACCTTAATAATAATTAATATCTATCTATAATACTAAATAAGTATTTAATTATACTTTATAATAATTTATTGTATATAATATATATATAATTGTCCTCTATTGACAAAATATCAAAAAACTAAAATTTAATAAAATTCCCCTAAATTAACCAAATTTATCTTCTTTTTTAACATTATCAGGACTAGAACTATTAACCTTGTTTTTTTCAATTATCTCCTTATTGTCTATTAAATTAACATCAGTTGCTACCTCCCCTGTTAATCCTGAATCCACCTCCGCTTCTTCTTTTAATTTATTGGCCATTTCCTTTAACGGAGACAAATCAGAATCACTTGTTGTGTGATTATCTTCGACCTGGTCAAAATCATAATCCTCCTCTTTATTTACAGAATCATTGTTTCCTAATACATTCATATTAGACTTATCATCTAACGGTTGTAACTTAATATCACGGCTAATAATTTCCTCTGATTTTTTATGAGTTAAATCTATGTTATCCGTTTTTGTTTCTTCATAGCCACCCTTACTGGCTGATATATAATAAATATTATTGCCAGCCAAAAATCCATATCGACCATGTCGATCAGTTACCTGGGCTTCTAACATTTTATTATATTCCGGAGAATAAATTTTAGCAACAGTACCGGCTAATGGCTTACCTGTTTTAGCATCTAAAATTATACCCCACTTATTAACTTTTTCTTTAGCTGCCAATCTCTTAAACAATAAATATAAAGTTATATGAATCACTGCAAAAGATCCTATTAACAATGTTGGTAAAATAGCAAAAGATATTATAGAAAATATCGGGCCAATAGCGCTGATATTTTTTTGTATTCGGTACCAAAAATTACCCCTTAGAATATCTTTGTCTGACAATTTAGCATCTTGAGAATCAATTGGAATATTAGCCGTAATAATTCCTTTTTGATCTCTGGTGATACTAATAGTTTCTCCATGATATAAATTTACAAACTGTTTATCTTCTTTAGTATCCATTAAAATATTTGATGGAAAAATCATACTTGGCTTAATAACTTCCAAATTATAATCTCCTTCAGACACTAAAAAACTATACCTACCTTCTTTGTCTGTTACTTTTGATTTTAATAACCTGCCACTTACCTTATCGTACAGTCTAACAACTGCCAAATCAATTGGTTTTTTTGTAATCGAATTGTAAACCACTCCCCAGCCTTTTTTCTTTCTCCTAAAAAACCAAGCCAACGGTTCGGTAAATATGTATTGAAAATAAGTCGTTATGTTCCACCAAGGAATGGCTACCAAAGTACTAACCGAAACCACTCCCACTGTAGCTGGGGCTACATATTTATTAGTTTCTTCAACCACTGGATTATTCAAGACATCTTCAACCACTTGAATAATTTTTTCAAAAAAAGTTAAACCAATATCCTGATTAATAATATTGTTTTTAACGGTAAACAATTTACCTTCGTAAATCTTTTCTCCATTATCAAAAACTACCAGCTTATAGCGACCATTTTTTACCATAAAGCCATAAGCACCATCTGAACCAATTTTATTAACCTCTAATATTAGATTATTATTTTCATCATACAACAGGGTGTTAATACCAAATATTCTATCTTGTTCTGTTGGCACCTTAGAAAAAATACGACCTAATGGATAAACAGTGACAGTAATATTATTTATAACAGTAGAATTATCAGCATAAGTTACCAAAAAACTTAGTTCTTTTTTACCTAAACTATTAAAACTATTTAATTGTAATATGTATTGATTTGAGCCAATATCATATTTAAAAGGTATTAATTCACCAGCTACTGTGCCAGTTATCTTGTCCACTTCCTTAGAAAAATTATTAGGTATTACTACTAATAAATTATGATTAATCAATAAGTCTATATTATTTTTGCTTAAAAATAACTCCAAGCCATTATTATTGGTAAAAAAATAATAATTAATACCATCAACAATTGGCGTAATAGGTGTACTATAAACACAACTACCATTATTAATATTAGCCGATGGATTATAATTTAAAGCTTGTTTGTCATTACAGCCAGACAATAAATATGTACAGCTGCCATTATCAATAGTAGCTGACGAATTATAGTTAGTAGCTGAAGCATCCATACAACCAGGAACTTGATTGGAATCATAAGAACAATTGCCACTATCAACTGTGGCCTGAGAATTATAATTTATCGCCTTTTCATCAGTACAGCCCAAAATTATACAGCTATCATCATCTATAGTAGCTGATGAATTATAGTTATTAGCTAATGTATTAGTGCAACCAGAAATAACACATGAACCATCATCAATAGTAGCGGTTGAATTATAATTATTAGCTAATGGATTAGTGCAACCATTAACATTATAAGTGCAACTACCGTCATCAGTAGTAGCTAGTGAATTATAGTTGGTAGCCAGTGGATCAGTACAACCAATAACAGCATAATTACAAGATCCATCATCTTGATTTGCTAGTGAATTATAGTTGGTAGCTAGTGAATCAGTGCAACCAGTTACCGGTAATACACAAGAACCATTATCGGTGGTAGCACTGGGATTATAATTAATAGCTAGTGGATCAGTGCAACCAATTACTGGTAATATACAAGAACCATCATCTACCGTAGCGCTAGAATTATAATTAATTGCTGTTTGATCAGTACAGCCAGACACAGCGTAAGAGCAACTACCATCATTAGTTGTAGCACTAGGATTATAATTATTAGCTGCTGGGTCAGTGCAACCAGGTATCACCACTGGCGATCCGCCGCCGCCACCACCAGTATTGGTATTGGCGCTAGGAATATTAGCATTTACCGTAACACTGGTTGCTAAAACTGAAAAAGCAGAGAATACTAACAATATTAAAATTAAAATTATAAATATTCTTTTAGCAAAAAAATTCATTTATTTTTATTTTTTATTTTAACTACAAAACCCACTATGAAAACCAAAGAAACAATGACTAATAAGATTAGTGGCCAAGGTATTACCCAAAAATATATTGGTTTTGATTCAATACTTTGGTCATTACCATAGTCTACAATCGCCTTGGCGCTAAATCTGCCTACTGAAAAATCTGTTAATTGACTGACAATTTTGGATATAAAATTAAACTGATCACTGTCAGCATGCCAAGCTGTATTAAAAATTCTATTGGAATTTGGCAAAATAGCACGCTGTTCCTGATTAATTGGTAGCACTTCAACAGTTTTACCTAAAAAATTTTTAATAATAACAGACCCCTGCGGTTTTAAATGAATATTTCCTATGTTTCTCAATCTAAGCAAAAAATCAATACTAGTATTAGTATATATATCTTTTGACTCTCTTAATTCAAAATTATTAATTTCTAAATTATTGTTTATTTCGCCATTTACTCCCAGCAACATCAAAACTCCAACCCTACTAGCAATGAGAGTTTGATGACTTTTTTCTGTTTTTGGGGCAGTTGATGATTGCCACATAACTGCCAAATAATAACCACCAACATCAGCTGTAACTGGCACAGTAACAATAACTGGCACAGTAATCCCTTCACCTACTTTTAAAACCAAGGAATTAATTGGTAATTTAATCCAATTAACCGAACTATCTGTGATATCAAATGGTAAAATATCTGCCTGACCATTTTCACCATTAGGTACAAATTTTTCTATTACACCATCAATGAATAAATCATCCGTAGTCTCATTATATAGAGTGATTTCGCGTGTTATAGAATCACCTGGATCTAACTGTAAGTCAATAATGGCTGGCGACACAGTTATAGCATCAACTCTAAATGGATTCAAAATTAATAATATAAATAAACTAAAAAAATAATAAATTTTCATATATTCTAAAAATTAGCCGTGGCTGTATAAACAATAGTGGTAGTATAAATACCAGATGATTCTGTGCCATCTATGTTGGCTATAAAATTAATATCAAAAACTGTTTCATTAATTGGATTACTAGAATTTACTATTTCATCACCGCTACTAAAGGCGTACTGGCCAACTGAATTATAAGGCGATATCGTAGATGCTACCGGACTAGTACCACTACTATAAATAGCATTAAAACCGAACTGACTAGTGCCAGCACTAGAGCCACTAGCACTAGCGCCAATGGCCGTAATAGTATTAACTGATGAGCAAGCCGAGCAAGTCAAAGTACTACCGCTATAAGTCACACTCACCCCAGCTGATTCATTAGTAAAAACATTGAGTGTGATAGCACCAGTGGCCGTGGCACTAGTGCTTAAATTACCAAATTCAACAGAAGATTGACTAGCACTCAAAAATAAAATGGAATACTCACTATTTCTAAATCCAGCCCCAATATTATTATTGGTTGACGAGGAATGACTAGCTATAATACCACCAATGGTATCTGCCAAATCATAATTACTTGAGGACTGATCTTCACCGCCACCGGATGATAAAGCATCCTGCCAAATGTGGTAATTACTTGAGGTCATAGCTGCATCCAAAATACCAGGAAACAACAACAAAACTACCAAAAAACATGCTAATATATTTATAAATTTAATCATAATAAAAAACAATATCCTTTTTACCTTTACATGATTATATTATAACACAAAACAATGATTTATTAAAAACTAAAAAACTCCGTTTGAAACGGAGTTTTTTATAAAAATAATTTAAATTATTTTTTTATAAATCCAGTACCAGCTGGGATTAATCGACCAATAATAATATTTTCTTTTAAACCAGATAAATCATCAGTTTTTCCAGTAATTGCTGCATTAATCAACACTTTGGCAGTTTCTTGAAATGAAGCAGCAGCCAACCAGCTTCGAGTTGATAATGAAACTTTAGTAATACCCAAAAGTAAACGATCAAATTCTACTTCTTGCTTACCTTCTTTTTTAAGTCTTTGATTTTCATAAGCGACGTCAATATATTCCACAACTTCACCAGGAAGCAAATCACTGTCTCCAGCATCACGAACATAAACCTTGGAGAACATTTGACGCACAATAACTTCAGCGTGTTTATCATTTAGTTTTTGACCCTGAGAAGAATAAATATGTTGAATTTCTCTCATGATATATCTTTGAGTAAACTCTTGGCCCTTTAAACGAAATACTTCGTGTAGATCTAAACTACCCTCTGTTAATTGATCGCCTGGCTCAACCACGTCACCGTCCTGAACCAAGAGTGACACATGTCCAGGAATGATATACTCTTGAACTCCCAATTCTTTACCAGAAATAGTAATAGAATTTTTTTCAATTTTCACAGTACCATCAACTATACTAATTTCTTGATCTTCACCATTAGTAAACAATACTTGACCCTTAACAATCTGAGCGCCATCAGCCACTTCAATTTTTAAATCAGTTTTAGTCTTAGGTAAAGAAATTTTCTTAATAATTTCATTATCATAACTAAGCTGTAATACTCTTTCTCTAGAAGATGTTACTAAAACTTTGCCTTCAGAATTTTTAATTTCTCGTTGACCTTGAGTAATTCTCACACTGCCACTAACATCAGCAATAATAGCCTTGGCCTTAGGTGATCTAGTTTCAAAAATTTCTTCTACTCGAGGCAAACCTTGAGTAATATCACCTTCAGACGCTACACCACCGGTATGGAAAGTTCTCATAGTTAACTGAGTACCAGGCTCACCCACACTTTGGGCAGCAATAATACCAACAGCTGTACCTTGTTTAACAAGCTTATTATAACTTAAATCATAACCATAACATTTCTGACAAATACCTTTAATAGTTTTACAAGATAATACTGCTCTAATTTTAACGCTTTGTAAATCAACTTTTCTTAAATCTTCAGCTATTTCTTCGTCAATCAAATCACCTGCTTTTACTAAAACTTTATTATTTTTTGGATTGATAATATCTTCAGCTGGATAACGACCAACTAATCTATCTACTAAATTTTCTCCCATAGTTTCACTCTCAGTTTGAGTTAACTCTAGGCCATCTTTATCATTACAATCTTCTTCAGAAACAATTACGTCTTGAGCAACATCAACTAGTCTTCTAGTTAGGTAACCGGCGGATGAGGTTCTAAGAGCGGTGTCAGTTAAACCCTTACGAGCACCGTGAGTAGAAATAAAGAATTCCAAAACATCAAAACCTTTTTTAAAGTTACTCTTAACTGGCAATTCAATAACTTCATAAGACGGATTAACCACTGGTCCTTTCATACCAATCATTTGATTTAATTGTCCCCAAGTACCACGAGCGCCCGAATCAATCATCGCTCTAACAGAATTACCTTCTGGCAAAATATCTTGAACTTTACTTAAAATATTATTGTTAACTTTCAACCACAATTCAACAATTTTATCGTGTCTTTCATCCTCGGTTAAAAGACCCATTTGATATTGTTGTTCAATTTCATCTAATTTAACATTACCTTCTTCAATAAATTTTTCTCGATCAGGAATATCTTTTAAATCATCCATACCAATTGACTGAGCAGAATGAGTCAAATATTTAAAACCGTGTTCTTTTAGCAAATCCAAAACTTTAACAGTTTCTTCTGGACCAAATTGATATAAAACCTGACCCAATAGTTTAGATAAATATTTTTTAGTAATTCTTTCATTAATAAACTCCATTTCCTGAGGCAAAATATCATTAAATAAAATTCTACCAATTGTAGCATCTTGAAGTTCCATTTTCTTAATCTTCAAACCCTTTTTAGGCATCATGACTTTAATTTGATCATGTAAAGTAATTAAACCTTTTTCTTCAGCTAGTAAAGCCTCATTAAAAGAAGAGTACACTTTTGGCTTATCATTTTCTTTCATGGTAGTTAAATAATAACAACCTAAAACGATGTCCTGGTTAGGAGTGACAATTGGTCGACCATCTGATGGCTTTAATAAATTCTTAGAAGACAACATTAATTCAGCTGCTTCTTTTCTAGCACCTTCAGTTAAAGGTACATGAACAGCCATTTGATCTCCGTCAAAATCAGCATTAAAAGCACTACAAACTAGTGGGTGAATCCTAATAGCCTTACCTTCGGTTAAAACTGGTTTAAAAGCCTGAATACCTAGTCTATGTAGGGTTGGGGCCCGATTTAATAAGACATAAGCACCCGTTACTACTTCTTCTAACAAATCCCAAATCTCTTCGTGACCAGCTTCGATGTAGCGATTAGCACTTCTAACATTATGAACAATACCTCGTTTAATTAATTTAGAAATAATAAATGGCTTAAACAATTCCAAAGCCATTATTTTTGGGATACCACATTGATCTAGTTTTAATTCTGGACCAACCACAATAACACTTCTTCCAGAGTAATCAATACGCTTACCAAGTAAGTTTTGTCTAAATCGTCCTTGCTTACCTTTAAGCATATCCGCAATAGATTTTAACATTCTCTTTTGACCAGTTGAGGCCACCACGGTTTTACCATGTCGAGCGTTATTATCAATCAAAGCATCAACAGCCTCCTGAAGCATTCTCTTTTCATTTCTGGTAATAATTTCTGGAGCGTTTAATTCTTGAAGTTGTTTTAAACGATTGTTTCGATTGATTACTCTGCGATATAAATCATTTAAATCAGAAGTCGCAAAACGACCACCATCTAAAGGCACCATTGGTCTTAAATCTGGTGGAATAATTGGTACTGTTGATAATACCATCCACTCTGGTCTAATACTGTTTTTAACCAAATGATTAAAGAATTTAATTCTTCTGATTAATTTATCTCTTTTAGCTCCAGTGGCTTTTTCTAGGTCTTTATCTAAACCAGTAATCATTTTATTAATATCCATATTTGCCAATAAACTTCTAATGGCTTCAGCACCAATACCGGCTTCAAAAATATGTCCATATTTCAAAGATAAATCATGGAAAGTATGCTCGGAAATAATCTTGAGTGGTTTTAATTCTTTAAGTTCACTTTCAGCTACATTTAAAGTATCTTCCAGTTCAGTCATTTTTTCTTCCTTTTGAGTCAATAACTTGCCAATTTGACCCTCAGCTAAATCGCCACCCTTTTCAGTCAGTTGTTTAATTCTATTATCAAAATCACCTTCAATTTGTTTGCGATACTGTTTATATTCAGCTTTAAGTTGAGCCAAAGTTTCAGCTTTTAAGTCTTCATTAACAGTAATAATTATAAAGTCAGCAAAGTAGATAACCTTCTCTAAATTCTGGATAGACATATCCAAAGCCAAACCAATTCGAGATGGCACACCTCTTAAAAACCAAATGTGAGAAACTGGCACACACAAATCAATATGGCCCATTCTTTCTCTTCTGACCACAGCGCGGGTAACTTCTACACCACACTTATCACAGACAATGCCTTTGTATCTAATTTTTTTGTATTTACCACAATAACATTCCCAGTCTTTAACTGGTCCAAAAATCTTTTCGCAAAACAAACCATCCTTTTCGGGTTTTTGAGTTCTGTAGTTTATAGTTTCTGGTCTAGTCACCTCACCAAATGACCAATCATGAATATTATCAGGGGAAGCTAGTCTTAACTTAATTGAAGTAAAATCTTCTGAAGTTTTTTGTTCCGGGGTGTTTATCATATATGTATATTAAGTAAAATTACTTATTACTTTCTTAGGCGTTTTATTTAGATCCAGTTTCTTCAGTATTATCATCTTTTGTGTCAAGCGATTCGACTGTTTCGCTGCCGCCATTTAATTCCACATTAAGACCTAAGCCCTTAAGCTCACGCACTAGAACATGGAAACTTTCTGGAATATTTAAATTAGTGATTGGCTCACCTTTAATAATAGATTCATAGGTTTTTGATCTGCCGACTACGTCATCCGATTTAATAGTCAAAATTTCTTGTAAAGTATTGGCTGCACCATAACCTTCCAAAGCCCAAACTTCCATTTCACCAAATCTTTGTCCACCATGTTGAGCTTTACCACCTAGCGGCTGTTGGGTAATCAAGGAGTATGGACCAATTGATCTTTGGTGAATTTTACTTTCAACCAAATGGTTAAGTTTTAACATATAAACATAACCAACGGTTGTAGTTTTATCAAAAGCTTTACCGGTTCGACCATCATACAACTGAATACGACCATCAGAACTATAACCAGCCTTGCCTAATTCTTCTCTAATTTTTTCTTCAGTAATACCATCAAATACATGAGTTGCTACCTTATAACCCAACTTATGAGCGGCTAAACCTAAATGAGTTTCCAAAACCTGACCAATATTCATACGAGAAACTACACCTAGTGGCGATAAAATAATATCGACAGGTGTGCCATCCTCTAAGTGTGGTAAATCTTCAACTGGCACTACTTTGGAAATAACACCCTTATTACCATGTCGTCCAGCCATCTTATCGCCCACCTGAACTTTTCTCAGTGAAGCTACAGTTACTTGAATCATTTTGATCATACCAGCAGAAAGCTTATCACCATTTTCTCGAGAAAAGATTTTAACATCGATAACTTTACCAGAAGAACCATGTTCCATATATAAAGATGAATCTCTAACATCTCTAGCTTTTTCACCAAAAATAGCTCTGAGCAATTTTTCTTCAGCGGATAATTCAGTTTCACCTTTTGGAGTAATCTTACCGCACAAAATATCACCTGATCTAACATTAGCACCAATTCTGATAATACCTTCTTCATCTAAATCTTTTAATTTTTCTTCACTCACATTTGGAATATCAGAAGTCACGACTTCTGGACCAAGTTTTGTTTCACGAACTTCACAAGTATAGTCTTCAATATGAATAGATGAATATCGATCTTTTTGCACAATTCTTTCAGAAATAATAATCGCATCCTCATAGTTATAACCCTGCCATGGCATAAAAGCCACCAAGATATTTTGACCCAAAGCTAGTTCACCACCATCAGTAGCTGGACCATCAGCGATAGGTTCACCTTTTTTAATTTTTTGATTAATAGAAACTATTGGTCTTTGATTAATACAAGTCGAAGCATTAGATCGCAAAAATTTATTCAAAATATAAGTATCAGTCTTACCTGATTTATTTTTAATTTCAATACTATTACCACTTAAACCAACAACCTCACCAGCTTCTTTGGCTAAAATAATATGACCCGAATCTTGAGCCGCTCTAGCTTCAACACCAGTACCGACAAGTGGTGCCTGTGGTTTAATACAAGACACTGCCTGACGTTGCATGTTTGTACCCATAAGTGCACGCACCGCGTCATCATGTTCCAAGAAAGGAATAAGTGAAGTAGCAATAGATACAATCTGATTAGAAGCTACATCCATATATTCAATATTACTAGAACTAGTAATAGTTGGTTTTAATTTTACTCTGGCTTCAACTTTTTCTTTAATAAAATAACCTTGATCATCAAGCTTAGCGGTCGAAGTAGTTGTTGTTACTCGACTTTCTTCAAAAGCATCCAAATAAACAATTTCATCAGTCACTCTGGCCCGACCATCTTTTTCTTTGATGACTTTATAATATGGGGTCTCTAGAAAACCAAATTCATTAACTCGAGCATAACTAGACATATGACCGACTAAACCAATATTAGGACCTTCTGGAGTAGCAATCGGACAAATTCTACCATAATGAGTAGGGTGAACGTCTCTGACTTCAAAGCCAGCTCTTTCACGAGACAAACCACCAGGACCCATAGCGTTTAACCTTCTCTTGTGTTCTAATTCAGCCAGTGGATTGACTTGGTCCATAAACTGAGATAGCTGAGATGACATAAAGAATTCTTTCACGGCACTATTAACCGGTCTAGCATTTATTAATTTACTAGGAGTTAAAGCAGTCATATCTAAAGTGCTCATTCTGTCTTTGATAATTCTTTCCATTCTGGCCAAACCAATTCTAAATTTATTTTGAATTAATTCACCGGCCGCTCTAATTCTTCTATTGCCCAAATGATCAATATCATCAGCATCATCCTGAGTAATATTTAATCTAATAATTTCTTTAAGAATATTAATGATATCGTCTTTAAGTAAAATTCTATTTTCTTTAGTAATTGGCAAATCTACATCAAATCTTTGATTTAATTTATATCTACCAACTCGACCAAAGTCATAACGAGAAAAATTAAAGAACATATTATCAATCAACTGTTTGGCATTATCTGGAGTGGCTAAATCACCTGGTCTAATTCTTTTATAGACTTCAATTAAGCCTTCAGCTTCATTAGTTGAAGCATCTTTTTTAAGTGAGGCTTCAATATATTTAATATCTGGATCGTTATCAACATCTTTAAATAATTCTAAAATTGATTCGTCACTATTAAAACCAAAAGCTCGAAGCAAAGTCGTAGCCGACACTTTTCTTTTGCGATCAATTTTTACCCAGATTACACCATTGTTATCGGTTTCAAATTCCAACCAAGAACCTCGATTAGGAATAACCTTAGCACCATACAATTTACCATCATTGCCAGCTTGATTACTAAAGAAGACACCAGCTGATCTAATCAGCTGAGAGACAATTACTCTTTCAATACCATTAATGATAAAAGTACCTCTGTCTGTCATCAATGGAAAATCCCCAAGATAAACTTCCTGATCAACAGATTGACCAGTTTTTTTGTTCAACAAAGTAACATTAACACGAAGAGGTGCTTCGTAAGTAATGTTTTTTTGTTTACTAGTAGTCTCATCAAATTTTGGATCATCTAAAGTATAATCACCAAAATAAACTTCTAAATCACGACCAATGAAGTCAGTAATCGGAGAAACTTCATCAAAAAGTTCCTTTAAGCCTTCATCCCAAAACCAGGCAAATGAATTCTTTTGTAGTTCGATTAAATCTGGCAGTGGTAAAACCTGCTTGTCAGAAAAACTTGTTCTTTCCATTACTTGTGTGTTTTTTTGTTGAGACATAATATAATATTTGATTGTTATATTTTGGCTAGAATAGACGCAAAAAAGCTCATTTCTTGTTATCCCCAATTACATTAGGTAAGAAATGAGTTATATTAATTAAGATTGTATTGGAATTGTACACCCACTATCTTTTGAAGGTTATTAACCCAATGATTGTCATTGAAGTAGGGTTTTTTAAAATAAATCACTAAAAACAGTTATTGACATTTTAACAGAAAAAATGTATTAAAGTCAAGTGTTATACAAATTTTTAAAAAGATGTCAAATATTTTCTTATTTTTAGCTAAATTTAAATAATTTTTATCAAATATCAATAATCATAAAGTTGATATTGTTGACAAAATAAATCTTTATTCCCCTACTTATCCACAGATAAAAAATCAGATAACTTTTATTTATCATATTTATTAGGCAAAATCATGTTATTAAACTAATACCATAATAACTAACCATTCAGTAATTCACGAGCTACTTGCCGCTCATCCCAAAATGTTTTTTGATTATTTGGCCCTACAATCGCCTGCTCACACCCCTTACCAGTTAGTAAAATTAGGTCTTTTTCGCTAGCCAAACTGATAGCTTTTTTAATAGCCTCTCGTCGATCTAATATCTTAAATAAATCTCTATTAATTTCTTTGCCGCCATCATTAGCACCACCCGCCACTTCATCAATTATTTCTTGTGGATCATCATCATACGGGTCTTCATTGGTTACCACTACATAATCAGCGTGCGAAGCGGCTAACCTGCCTAAAACTGGGCGTCGATCTCGATCCCGGCCACCACCACAAGAACCTAAAACATGAATAATTTTATGCTCATTATCTACCAAATTATGCTGCCTGACACAGTCATAAAGCTGTCTTAAACTTTCTGGTTCTGGAGCATAATCCACTAACACCTTAAAATTTTGACCTTCATTAATAAATTCCATTCGTCCCGGAATACTTTCAATCTTCTCCAGTGCCTTACGACAAGCAGAAATATCAATACCCTGAGACTGGCCAACAGTAATCGCCGCAAGTGCATTATAAACATTAAACAAACCTAGTAATTTTAAACTAACTTTAGAATCATACACTTCAAAAGTGATACCATTGTCATTAAAAGAAATATTATCAGCTTCTACCTTAGCTTTTAATTCACCGTCTCGGCTTTTACCCTTAACGCCATATCCATATCTGGCATCAGCCTCATACTTCATAAAATCTTTAATATATTCATCATCGGTATTAGCGACAATCACTTTATCAATTATCTGACCATTAATTTTTTTGTGTCTATCGTGTTTTAGCTTGGCAAACAATTGCTCTTTGGCTTTTTTATAATTTTCAAAACTCCCATGAGATTCGATATGCTCTGGTGTTAAATTGGTAAATACCGAAATATCATAATTAATACCCAAGTGTCGATGTTGAGCAATACCCTCAGAAGAAGTTTCCACTATTGCATACTGACAACCGGCTTTAACCATATCGTGTAACATTTTTTGTAATTCGTTTCTGCCCAGCATAGTCATTTTTTTATCATTCAACCACTCTTTACTGCCAATCTTAAACCAAGCGGTGGAAGTGGCTCCTACTATATAGCCAGCCTCTTCTAAAATACGAGCAATCATCATTACAGTTGTCGATTTACCATTGGTGCCAGTCACGCCAATGACAATCATTTTTTCTGATGGATTGCCATAAACAATCTTACTACCAACAGCTAATGATTTATGATATTGACCTAATAATTTTTTGGGAATTATTTTTTTAATTTTTTGTTTCATATTATTTTTGGCCTAAAATTTTTAAGGCTTCTTTTATTTTGTCACCGGTTTCAGTGGCTTTAACGTGTGATAATACTTCCCTCACTTGTGATGGCGAGTAACCCAAACCAATCAAAGCCTCTAGTGCCTCACCAAACTGATCACTCCAATCACCACCACCGCTACTTTCAATACCACCAATTTTATTCTGTAAACCGGCCACAATTTTTTGAGCTGTCTTGGGGCCAATACCCGATACCTTACTTAAGATATCCGCATTGCCAGTGTTGGCCGCCTCTTTTAAATCTTCAACTTTAGCTTTGTGTAAAATATTTATAGCACTCTTGGGCCCTACTCCAGAAATCGAAATTAAAATTTCAAAAAAACCCAATTCTTCATGAGTCGCAAAGCCATAAAGATCCAAAGCCGTTTCGGCCACTTGAGTATAAATAAATAATTCTATATCCTGACCAGTTTGTAAATTATTCACCAATCTATCCAAAGTATAAACCTTATAACCCACTCCAGAAACATCAATAATTATAAAATTATCTTTTTTGGGAATAGCGCTTTTATATTTTATATTACCTCTGAGGTAAGCAATCATAATTATTATTGTAAATTTAAACCCTCTTTAAGCCTTTATTTTTCTAATCAAACTCATATTCACTATATCATATTTTGTACTAACTTCCACATAATATAATTCAGCAGTGCCGCCACGAATTTTATCTAAACTTTTACCATTTTCGGTAAAAAATTCTTTAAATTTAATTTTATATACATCTCGTGGTGTCAAAATTTCAATATTTTCATTAGAGTCCAAGGAATTATGAGCTTTCAATGTTATTGTTTGACGACTACTATTTAATTTTTCTACTCCCACTACTTCCCCCACAAATTCCCAATCACTCATGGCCTTAGAGGTTTTAAATTCCTGTCGACTATTATTCTCATCACCCAATAAAAAACCAGTGGTGTAACCACGATTATCTATCTTATTTAATTCACTTTTTATTTCTTTTAATTTTTTATTTTTTGGATCACTGTTTTCAACAATTAATAAATCCATCGCCTGACGATAAGCTCTGATGACTGTGGCTAAATAATAAATACTTTTGGTGCGACCTTCTATTTTAAAAGACACTATCCCCGCTTTAGATAAAGATTCTAAATGATTCATTAAATTTAAATCCTTAGAGTTCATAATATAGGTGCCATTTTCATCTTGTTCAACCGGGATCATTTCGCCTGGTCGCTTCGGTTCTTCTAAATAAACATTGTAATTCCAACGACAGGATTGTGTACACATCCCCAAATTAGCACTCCGCTTGTTAAACCAAGCTGACAGATAGCAGCGCCCAGAATAACTCATACACATAGACCCATGCACAAATATTTCCAATTCTACCTTAGGTACTTTTTTATGAATCTCAACAATATCTACTAGTGATGTTTCTCGCCCCAGAATTACTCGCTCCACGCCTTGATCTTGCCAAAATTTAACAGCTTCATAATTTAAAGTATTCATTTGTGTCGATAAATGAACTGGAATTTCCGGGATAATTCTTTTGACTACAGCCAAAACTCCTGGGTCAGCCAAAATAATAGCATCAGGTTTAAATTCTTTTATTTTTTTTAAATAATTTGGCAACAATTTAAAATGCCGGTTATGAGCAAATATATTAATCGTAATATATACTTTTTTACCAAGTTGATGAGCATAATCGATACCAATTTTAATATCTTTTAAATCAAAATCAGTTTTCGCTCTAAGTGAATAGGCTGGTAAACCAATATAAACGGCATCGGCGCCATAGGCGAAAGCAATTTTTAATTTCTTTAAACTGCCGGCTGGTGCTAATAATTCAATTCTTTTCATAAATAATTTAAATAGTATAAAACGAGAAAATTATACAATAATATAGCTAAAAATTCAAGTTAAACAAAAAATAAACAAATAAAAAATAGGCAATTTAATTGCCTATTAAAACCAAAATTACCTATACAGTTGATGTGCCAAAATATAATTAAAAATATGTTCATCAAGTTCTGGCATCATTATATCTTGGTGTCTTAACCACTCTCGAACATTAGTCGAAGCAGTATCCGGCACATCACTTTCTTCGGTCAGAAAAATATGCGGTGGTCTAAGGTACCAATTAACAGATTCATTTCTTTTTACGCCAATTCTTGGCACTACCACAAAGCGCATCATTCTTTCTAGTTCTTCATAACCTACCCAAGTGG
Source organism: Candidatus Buchananbacteria bacterium CG10_big_fil_rev_8_21_14_0_10_33_19 (assembly GCA_002773855.1). Lineage (GTDB taxonomy): Bacteria > Patescibacteriota > Patescibacteriia > 2-01-FULL-39-33 > 2-01-FULL-39-33 > 2-01-FULL-39-33. The sequence continues at coordinate 232,166 of PEZY01000005.1, forward strand.
GAAAATCATTAGCATTATCCATACCAATAATAATACTAAAATCATATTGATCTTTGGCCATCTGTTGATCTAAAAGTGTTTTAACAAAATGATAAGTTTGTCCAGCTAATTGATTTTTTATTTCAAAATCAAACACCTTAATACGACCATCGACTCTAGCTGCAATTTCGCACATCCGCAAACGGTGTTCTGGATCAATCATCTGCTTACCATTCATATGACGATAACAAGGCATTAGCCAAACTTCATCAAAAGTTTTGCTGGTATTTAAAACAAACTGAGCCAACTTGATATGACCAATTGTTGGCGGATCAAAAGCTCCGCCTAGTATAGCTACCTTTAACTTACGGCCCAACGTTTTATACTGCTCTTCACGCCTTTGAATTTTAACCAGAGTAGCTCTAACATTTTTTTCATAATCCCAACCACATTCGTTACACAGCTGAATAGCAGAGGCTAGTAGATCTCCAACTTCTTCCTGAAGATTAGCAACACCAGTCATTCGATGAAGTTCTATAGCTTCATCTAAAATATCATTCAATCTCTGTTTTAATGGTGTTCTACCAAATGTACTTTCAAAAATATCTTTTACTTGTTTTTGTAATTTGTTCATCAGAAAGGCTTCTCCCTTGGGTTAAGTTAATTTCAAAGTACAACTCATAATAATAGCCAACAAGGTCAAAAATGTCAAATTTAGGCCAAAAACAAACACTTCAAGCCTAGCTTGAAGTGTTCGCCATAAAATTTAAATTTTCTGTATCGCTAATTTAACTTCTTCACCATTTAGATTAAAACTCTTACCATGATCATCCTGATTAATTAATTTAGAGGTTAAAGTAGAATTCTTTAGTTCGGTTGAAAGTTTTTCACCAGTTAACACTTGTTTCATTATTTCGCTATCACTAGTCCACAAAACATTTATCCGATCACCAATAGTTAAGCCATCTGTCTTTCTTAAGCTATTAATAGTTCTAATTAATTCTCGAAGTAAGCCTTCTAATTTTAATTCATCAGTTAATTCTAAATCTAATTCTACTTTTATTTCTGCGCCTTTTTCAAACTCGACAGTTTTCACATTTACTTCATCAGCGATTAGTTCAGATAGTTCGACTGGCAAATCATAACCAATGACTTTTAATTTAGCTAGCGGTTGTCTAATCTTTACTCCTTTTTCTGCTCGCATAGCCAAGCCCATTTCCACAATTCGTCTCACACTCTCCATTTGATCAATTATTTTATCATCAATGTTTCCAGCTTGTGGCCATTTGGCTAAATGAACTGATTCTAATTCTCCACCCACCCCACGGTAAACAGACTCAGCTAAAAACGGGACAAACGGTGCCATTACCTTGGATATTTCAATTAAGACAAAATTAAAAGTAGCAATCGCTTGATTCTTATCTTCGGTATCACCAGATTTAAAACGATCTCGACTGCGTCTTAACCACCAAGTTGAAAATTCATCAATAAAATCCTGAATTGGTCGCACCGCTTTAGCCAATTGATAATTATCCATCTCTTTGGAGACAGCTACTATTAATTCATTTAACTTCGATAACAGCCACTTATCCAAAATATTTTTAGATTGATTATTTGGTTTAATGTTTTTATCTTCATATAATTGATAAAACTTTAAAACATTATTAGTTAACATCACCACTTTTTGGAAAGCTTCTTTAACTCCCACTTCCGAAAAATTCAAATTTTCGGATGTCATCACTGGTGATGATAATAAATAAAACCGCAAAGCGTCAGCTCCATACTTATCCATTATCAAATCTGGTTCTGGATAATTCTTTAGTCGTTTACTCATCTTATTGCCATCCTCAGCTAGTACGATACCATTAGCAATAACATTTAAAAAGGCTGGCTTATCAAACAAAGCCGTGGCTAAAATCATTAAAGTATAAAACCAACCTCTGGTTTGATCGACACCTTCAGCAATAAAATCAGCTGGAAAAGTATCTTGGAATTTATCTTTATTTTCAAACGGATAATGCAGTTGAGCATATGGCATCGAACCAGATTCAAACCAACAATCCAACACTTCTGGCACTCGTTTCATTTCACCAGTACACTTTTCACATTTAAATCTGATAGTATCAACAACATCCTTATGAATATCTACTGTTCTATTTTTTAACTGGGTAATTTCGGTATTATCTGGCATATCATGATCAAAAACATTTTCCTGTTTAGTACCAGATAACTTAGCCGCCAAAACTCTAATATTATCACCATGTGAGACTAATAAAACATTTTTATCTGGGTACTGATTTCTAATATCTTTGACAAGATCCAGCATTCTATTTTCTATATCCAAAACGCTTTCACCACCGCCAGGCAAAGATTTAGTATAAGTCTTACGCCAATCTGCTAATGCTTTTGCAGCATCCTCATTGGCATCAGACTGATCTTGTAATTCACCAGGATTGACTTCATTCAATCTTTTATCAAAAATTAACCTAAGCCCTAGGCCATCAGCAATTATTTTAGCTGTTTCTCTGGCTCGCAAAACATCCGAACTAACAATTAAATCAATGTTTAAATCTTTTACATTTTTAATCGCTACTTCAGCTTGAGTTTTACCTTTTTCGGTTAAGGGATATTTATTTTCATCATCACTAAAAACATTTAAAACATTTTTTTCAGACTCGGCATGACGAATAGCATAAATATTGGTACTAAAAATTTTTGATTTGTCTAATTCTTCTAGTGAACCAACTACTTTAATATCATTACAATCATTACAACGCCAAACTGGTAATGGAGCACCCCAAAATCTAGATCTGGAAATCGCCCAATCCCGGGCGTCCTCTAGCCATTTACCAAAACGACCATTTTTCAAATGATTGGGAATCCAATTAACTTGTTGATTATTTTTAATTAAATCTTTTTTAATTTCAGTTACCTTCACAAACCAAGAAGAAGTGGCGTAGTTAAGTAACGGTGTATCACAACGCCAACAATGTGGATAGCTATGTTCATATTTTTCTTTAGCAAATAACAAGCCTTTTTCGGCTAAATATTTAATAATTACCACATCCGTTTTTTGAGTATCTTCTTTGGGCTTGACCTCTAGGCCAGCAAAAGCCTCACCAGCTTCTTTTTTGATATGACCAGTTTCATCAACATGTTGAATCATTGGCAAATTCTTTTCGTTACCCAAAGCCATATCTTCTTCACCAAAAGCTGGCGCGATATGCACTACTCCCACACCATCAGTCGTCGACACAAAATCAGCCGACACAATAATGTATAAGTTCTCCCTATAGTCTATAGCCACGTCTTTATAACAATCAAAAAGTGGTTGATATTTTTTACCAACTAAATCATGGCCTTTTAAATTTTCTACTATCTCATAACTTTTGTCAGCAAAAACTTTCTCCAGTAAATCTTTAGCTAAAATATAATTTACATCTTCACTTTTTACTTTTACATATTCAATATCCTCTCCCACTGCCAAAGCTACATTACCAATTAAAGTCCAAGGAGTAGTGGTCCAAGCTAGAACATAAGTCCCTGGTTCATCTACTAATTCAAATTTAGCCGTCACTGCTAAATCCTTAACATCTTTATAACCCTGAGTTACTTCAAAATTAGACAAAGTAGTTTCACAACGTGGGCAAATATGCATAGATTTATAGCCTTCATAAATCAAATCCTTGTCCCACAATTCTTTAAACACCCACCAAATACTTTCCATATACCATGGCTCCATAGTCCGATAATCATGTTCCATGTCTACCCATCGGCCCATTCGAGGAATTGTTTTTTTCCAAATATCAGCGTAACGCAAAACACTTAAACGACAACTTTCATTAAATTTATCAATACCAATATCTTCAATATCCTTACGACTAGTTAAATTTAATTCTTGCTCTATCATATTTTCAACTGGCAAACCATGACAATCCCAACCCCAACGGCGTTCAACATAATGACCATTCATAGTTTGATACCTTGGTACCACATCTTTCATAATACTAGCCACCAAATGACCATAATGAGGAGTACCAGTAGCAAACGGTGGGCCATCATAAAAACTAAAAACCTTACCATTTTTAGTAGCCTCTAAACTTTTGTGAAATATATTATTATCTTCCCAAAATTTTTGGATTTCTTCTTCCTTTATAACTAAAGGATTCTTTTTTTGATCACTCATATTTTTGATATTTATTAATCCATTATGACATTTTTTGGGCAAATAAAAAACCCAAATATGGTTTCAAGAGCCTTCACAGGCGGTACCATCTTGAGTTTATCTTAATTTATTAGCGATCACGGGCTAAACCGATTGGTTCTACTAACTAAAAAGCGTTCTGCCAATGACTCTTCTGGTGATTGCCAGAATAATATCGTCTTTTATATTGTTAAAATTGTATCTATAATATACTAGCTGTAATCAATTTTGTCAAACCAATCTGTTGTCATTAAATTACTTTCAATTTAAAAATAAAAAGTCCAGATTTTTTTCTGAACTTCTTTATACTTGATAAAACTTTTTAAATCGTCATCATTTTAATCTAAAATAGCAACACCTAAAGCTAGACCACCAATAAACGGCCAGAAACTATTGTTATTAACTTGGGATGCTTCAACCATCTGACGCTGACAATCTTTTAGCTTTTCCGATATTTCATCAACAGGACGAGTCATAGCCACTAAGTGAGATCTTAGCTCTTCATTATTATGAAACCACAAAGTAATACTATTAACTTCATACATCGTTAGACCACCGTACCGCTCACCAAAGCCCGTGAAACAAATTTCCGCAATCGGCGATGGAGTATCATCCAGTTGAGAGTCAGACTCACTCAAAACATTGATGCGAATTTTACTAATGGGCACTGTCTCATTTCTATAGCCATCAAAAAGCAATATCGCTTTAGAACTTTCAGCGCCAACAATGTATATGGCCTTAATTAGACCACAACGATGTTTAAATTCACGCCAAACCTTTTTTGAATCTGGCACTTCGTCTTTACTAATTTCAACATATTCCGTTTTAACTTTCGTATGAGCTGGAATTAATCTAAAGCCTAACAACTTGAACTCTGGAACCTCAATTTGCACTTTTCTGGCAACAGGCCAATTAGTAACAGATATTTGATTAGACCTGGGATTACACCATTTGGAATTAGTTAATTCTTGTCTTTCCTTATTGCTCATTTCTTTACTCCTGTGGTTGACTATTTATAATGTACTAACTATAGATATATCATATATCTAGTAATTTGTCAATCATCAATAATAAAAAACGCTTACTACGCATTTATTCAACAAAAAACCACTAATAGCTCACCAGTGGTTTTCTAATATATCTGAATTTATTATCTATTCCCAGCTAATAGCTTGAACCGGACAAGCGGTTATTGCTTCATCTACCTTGTCTTTATTAGTTTTATAGTCAGCCTTTTGGACCACGGCAATGATTCTATCGTCTTTGTCTTCCATCTTAAAAACCTCTGGACACACGGCTTCACAGGTACCACAACCAATACAACTATCATTTACAATTGGTTTCATATTATTTGGAATAATTAATTAAAATTTAATCACTTAATAGCCAATATATCCTTAATTTTTTGTGCTAATTTGGCCGGCGTATAATCTGATTTTATTAAATAATTTTTAGCTCCCAGCTTCATGGCTCGATCTATTTCCGCTTTTTGAGTTAAGTTACTAAAAACATAAATCATAGTCTTACTAGCAACTTTATCAGCCTTAATTTCACCTAAAACCTCATAACCATCCTTTTTAGGAATAATTAAATCCAATAACACTAAATCTGGTTTAATCTTTTTTACTGCGCTTAAAGTATTAGCACCATCATTTAACACAGTAACCTCAAAACCAGCCTGTTTTAAGGAAATACTAAATAAATCAGCTAGATCTGGCTCATCTTCAACTAGTAATATTTTATATTTTTTAGTCATATATTTATTATACACCAATTTATAATAAGTAAAAATTACATTTGGTCTAGTGGTTCAATGCCCAACAAATCCAAACCATTAATCAAAACTTTCCTAATTGAATCCACCAATATTAGTCTAGCTTCTTTGATTTCCTTAGTTGAGTTAATAATTGGTGATTTTTGATAGAAAGCCGAAAATAATTTGGCTAAATCAAATAAATATTTAGCCACCTGACTAGGATCATAATTTTTGGCCGACTCGGCTACTACTTCAGGAAAACTAGCTAATTGTAACAAGATTTCTTTTTCTAAATCACTATTTAATTTTGAATAGTCAATAGTAGAAAAAGTGGTGACTTTAGCTTTTTTGAGAACGCTACTAATACGGCTGCAAGTGTACTGAATATAAGGTCCACTAAACCCGTCAAAACTCAGAGCTTCGTCAATATCAAAAGTAATAACACTATTATTGCCAACCTTTAACATATTAAATTTAATAGCTGATAAAGCAATTTTTCTAGCTACTTCATTAATCTTTTTTTCTGGCCAATCTTCGTGTCTATTTTTTGTCTCAATAGTGGCGCGATCGACAACTTGATTATAAAAATCTTCAAATAAAACTACATTACCTTTACGCGAAGCCATGGCTCCATCTTTTAAAGTTACAAACTCATACGGAATATGAATCATTTTTTTATCAAAACCAATCACCTCCATAGTTTTAAAAAATTGCTGCAAGTAAAAACTCTGGCGACTATCTACCACCACAATACTCTCGTCAATTTTAAACTTTTCAAATTTTAATTTAGCCAAAGCCAATTCTTTGGTCGAATAAAGTGAAGAACCGTCAGATTTTAAAAGTAAAAATTGTTTTAAATGATATTTTTCTAAATCGATTATTACTGCTCCTTCTGATTTTTGAGCCACACCCTGCTCTAATAATTCGGCCACCATTTTTTTACCAGGCTTTTCTACTTCACTTTCATAAAAAAAATGATCAAACTTAACACCCAATATTTTATAAATACGATCAAAATCATCCAAGCTCCATTTTCTAGTTTTTTTCCATAAAGCTGTCCATTTTTTATCACCAGTTTCTAATTTTTGCAGAACCTCATCAACTTCTTTTTTATATTCTAGATTAGATTCTATTTTTTGTGAGCCATCAGTATAAACCTGACCCAAGAATTTACCTTTATTTTCTGGTAACTCCTTAGCTGAATAAAATTTATCGTAAGCCCACAAACATTTCGCTACATGAGCACCAATATCACCAATATAATTAACAGCGGTTACCTTATGCCCAGAAAATCTTAAAATGTTAACCAAACTATTACCAAGTATAGCGTTCCTCAAGTGGCCAACATGAAATTCTTTGTGAGTATTAGGCTGAGAAAACTCTAACATAATTTTCTTTGGACTATTTTTGGCGCCACCGTAAATATCTTTGTTTTTTTGGATCTCATTATTTACCGACTTGCCCAAAATTTCTGGATCAATAAAAAAATTTAGATAAGCGCCAATGTTTTTTATCTCCTTAATCACTCCGCCAGAATTTATTTTTTCGGCCAGCTCTTGGGCAATTTGATTTGGTGATTGTCTAGTTATTTTTGATAAATAAAAACACGGTACTGCTAAATCACCCATCATAGAATCTGGTGGCACTACTACTTCTAATTTATGTAAATCAAAATCTACCTCAATAGCCTGGGCTATGAGATCTATAATCTGCTTTTTAATTTTTAAAATTATGTAATCCATTAAACTTATTCTACTCTAAAATTGCCCATAAATCAAACAAAAAACCGTTCCAATTAGGGAACGGCTACTTCAAAGCTTTTTAGAAATCATGTAAAGAATCAATGGCTTTGGCTGGAACGTTCCTCATTCCCGCATGACCATCCTGCTCTAATAAAAATCTACAAATATATTGCCTGGCATTAACTGGCACTTTCAAAAGCAGTAGTAAATTATCTCTAGCGTGGGGCTCGATCCAGCTAATATGCTTCATTAGTAGATCAACTTCCGCACAAGTAATTTTTAGAAAATTAGCCACTTCGATTGGCAATAGGCCACGTTCCTCAATAAAACTTTTAAAATCAACAAGGTTACCAGCAGACGGCGCTTTAGGACCAGCCTTAATAACCTCATTAAACCTATCTGACTCTCGCCTACAAAGAATATACTTTTCTTCGACTGCTGGATGATTAGTACATTTTTTGTCCTTATCCACTCTACACCTCCCTTGTATTTAAATGTGCCAAGAACTTTGACCTAAAAGTATAATAATATGACAATATTGTCAAGATGCCTTGACCAAATAAACAAAAAAGTCTATAATTTTAACTATAAAACGATTGAAGCGAGTACCAACCGCTTACTCCCATTAACTATTAATCGGAGCCATAAGTTTGTTTATGCTAAGTTTTTAAAAAAGAGCCTATAAAATTATCTATAGGAATGCGGGTGGAACCGCGGAAGGACAATAAACCTTTCGTCCCGAACATATTTTTTAATATATATGTTTAGGAGGAAAGGTTTTTTTATTTATCTGGCTTAATGTTTTATAATTAAAATAATATAAAAAATCCAACTCTATTTAAGTAGTTTAATCTAAAAAAATAATTCAATTATATGAATAATCAACAATTAGAAAAAATACGCCATTCTACTTCTCATATTATGGCCTACGCAGTGAGAGAAATTTTTGGTAATGATGTTAAATTTGCTATTGGTCCGGTAATTGACGAGGGCTTTTACTATGATTTTGATTTAGGTGAAATCACTATATCAACTGATGATTTCAAAAAAATAGAAAATAAAATGACCGAGCTTATAAAACAAAAATTACCTTTTATTAGAACCGAAGTTAGTATTGAAGAAGCCCTTAAAAAAACTAACGACCAACCCTACAAACAAGAATTAATTAATGATTTATCTACTAAGGGTGAAACAACAGTTAGTTTTTACAAGGTTGGAGAATTTGAAGATTTATGTCGCGGACCACATATTGAAAGTACTAAAGAACTTGGTAATTTTAAATTATTAAAATTAGCTGGCGCTTATTGGCGTGGTGATGAAAAAAATAAAATGTTACAACGAATTTATGGTACCGCTTTTGCCACCAAAGATGAATTACAAAAATATCTAATCGCTCTGAAAGAAGCTGAGCAAAGAGACCATAGAAAAATCGGCAAAGAACAAGAATTATTTTTCATCGATGATACTATTGGTAAAGGACTGGTCATGTGGCAACCAAATGGCACTATTATCAGAAATGAAATAGAAAAATTAGCTATCGAAATGGAAGATAAGGGTGATTATAAAAGAGTGGTAACTCCCCACCTAGCGAAAGAAGAACTTTATTTAACCTCTGGTCATTTACCTTACTACAAAGATGGTATGTACCCAGCTATGGTTATGGATGATGGTACTTATTATCTACGAGCGATGAACTGTCCTCATCATCATATGATCTACAAACACCAAATGCGAAGCTATCGTGATTTACCTCTTCGTATTGCCGAATACGGCACAGTTTATCGCAACGAATTATCAGGCACATTGGCTGGCCTACTTCGAGTACGTGGCCTAGCAATGAATGATGCTCATATTTATTGTCGAAAAGACCAAATTAAAGATGAATTCAAAGCAGTTTTAGATTTAACTTTAAAATATTTTGAAATTTTTGGTTTAGAAAATTATTATTTTAGATTGTCTAAGTGGAGCAAAGATCATACCGATAAATATATTAACGAACCAGCCAATTGGGAATACAGTCAAAACGTAATCAAAGAAATTTTAGACGAAGCTAAAGTAGACTATGTTGAAGCAGACGATGAAGCAGCTTTCTACGGACCAAAAATTGATATTCAATTTAAATCTATCATTGGTCGTGAAGAAACTATGGCCACTATTCAACTAGATTTTTTAGCCAAAGAAAGATTTAAACTTCACTACACTGATACTGACGGCAAAGATAATAATGAAGTCTTTGTTATTCATCGAGCGCCACTATCCACTCATGAGAGATTTACAGCTTTCCTAATTGAATATTATGGTGGTATTTGGCCAACTTGGTTATCACCTGTTCAAGTTCGCGTTATACCAATTTCTGAAAAATTTATTGACTACGCTAAAGCAGTTAAAAGTAAAATTAAAGATTCTAAAATTAGAGTTGATATTGACGACAGTAATGAATCACTAGGCAAACGTGTCAGAAATGCCGAAAAATCCAAGATTCCTTATATTTTAGTGGTGGGCGAAAAAGAGCAAACAGATCAAACTGTAGCTGTCAGAAAAAGAACTGACGGTGATCAGGGTTCTAAAAAAATCGAAGACTTCATTCTAGATATCAAAACAGAAATTGAAAATCGAAAATAAACATTGCAACATAAAAACTCCAACCTAAGCTGGAGTTTTTATTTTGACAAAAATAAACTCCTATGTTAGAAATAAATCTTACTAGTACCTTTCAAACTCAAGAGGAAGTAACAAATGCCCAAGCCCAAAAACAATCAACTACCAATTAAAGAGAATCACGAAAAATTTATTAATCGACTGAGATTAAAAGTCACGGATCGAGAATTAGTGCTAATTGATTGGGCCTATATTAATGCTAAGTACGGCCATCGCAATCAACAGCGAGATGACGGCAGTAGATACTTTGATCACCTGAGATCAACCGCCTTAATTTTAATTGATGAATTAAAAATTTTTGATAGCGAAATGATTATTTCGGCTCTAATGCATGATATGCTAGAAGACAGTTTTTTATTTGATACCAAAAGAATTAAAATTCTTTTTGGCAAAAAAGTAGCCAAAATGGTTAATCAACTGAGTATGCCAGAAATGAATATTAAAATATTCAAATCCAAAAAAGACCGTCTTGACCATTACCATGCAACAATTAAAAAAAGTCCTCTAAAAGTAATTATTATAAAACTTTGTGACCGCTTACATAACCTACGTACAATGAATAATTGTCCGCCAGAAAAAAGAAAACGCAAAACCAAAGAAACATTAGATCATTATCTCCCACTGATTAGATTACTAAACAATGACTACCCAGAAATAGCTACAATATTTTATCATGAATATGAAAAATCATTAGATGAATTAACAAAAACCACCTAAAAAAATAGGTGGCTTTTTTTATTTTAGACGGATTTTATTTTTTTAACTTTGCTTTTATCAGCTAATGGCACACTAAAAGAAAATTTACTACCTTTGTTTGGCCCAGGGCTCTCACCCCAAATACGACCACCCAAATTTTCGACTACCATGCGGGCAAAATACATGCCCAAGCCAGTACCTTCGGTATAGACTTGCATCATACCTTTGCCTCGCACAAATTTTTCAAACAAACGCGGTAAATCTTCTGGTAGCACACCGATGCCGGTGTCCTGACAAGCAAAAACCACCGACTGACTCTCCTGATGCAGACTGACAGTGATAGAGCCATGCTCTGTATATTTAATAGAGTTATCAATTATATTAGAAATAACTTCTTTAATCTTCTGAGCATCAACTGCCACTTCTGGTACATCTGGATCTGGATAAAACTCCAAAGATAATTTTTTATCAGTGGCTCTTTTTTGAAAACCTTCAACAATATCTTTTATAACCTTAGTTAAATCAGTTGGCTGAATATCAAACTGCAAATTACCAGATTCAATCCTAGAAATATTAAGTAGACTTTCCACCAAACTAATTAATCTTTCATTGGATAAATAAACCTTACTTAAATTATCTTTAACAATTTTAGGAATCCTACCAAAACTACCCTCTTGCATCATAGAAACATATCCCTTGATCACAGTGAGTGGAGTGCGCAGTTGATGAGAAGCGATAGACAAAAACTCTGATTTTGCTTCATCTAATTTTTTTAATTCAGTATTAACTTTCTTTAAATTATTGCTAGCCGCTTTAAGATTATTAGTTAAAGATTCAATTTTTTCACGACGAGCAATTTCATTTAATACCGATCTAATAAGTAATAGTATAAAAAATATAGTTAATACAAACATTACTACCCGATACACTAATTCAAAGCTTTCTTTAGCCTCCACAACATAAAAGCCAGATACAGTAACAATAAAAATAGAAAATATAATAGTTGTAATAATTTTTACATCAATTAAACGTCGCTTGATTAAAGCATAGGCCATAAAAGCAATCCAAATTACAGTAGAAATCTGACCAATCCAATTGAGATCTAAGAAACCAAACCAAGGCAAAAATAAATTAGTGCTCAAAGAAATAAAGGATGAAGCTAATAGACCAATAAATAAATACTTTAACTGACTTCTAATTGATCCAGATGATTTATATATATCAGAAAATAAATTGATCAATGTCCATAAAAAATACATAGAAACATTAATAGTATAAATTAAGTAACCAGACCCAAAAACAATATTATTTCTAATTTTAGAAATAATCTGGACATCACTAACCACCATATTAGTGAACAATGTTATATAAAAAATCACTAAAGCTGGTAAGGAAATAAATAAAAGTATGAGTTTATTTCGCCAAAAAACCTTTTCCACTGGAAAAACAAAGGTAAAAAATAAAAAAAATAATGGAATGAATACAGCTACTGCATAAAATAATCTCACCAACAGTAAAGCCAAACTAACCTGAGTAATCGTATTATAAATTATAATTAAAACTGCCCATAGCACTACATTAAAAACAACTATACTAAACAAAATATTGGATTTTTTAATAGGCCGTTGTAATAATATAATAAAACCCAAGAAAAAATTTATCAGGCTGACAATTATTAAAATGATGGTTTTTATGTCCATAAAATATTATTTATAATCTCTTAGCTAATACTCGTTTTATTTTTTAACATCAGAAATTGGAATACTAAACAAAAAATTAGCGCCTTTGTTTTCTCCATCGCTTTCTACCCATATTTTACCATTCATATTTTCTATGACCATTTTAGAAAAATAAAGATCCAAACCATTGTCACCAGTAAACGAGGATGTCGCATTATTTTTTTTAATAAACTGATTAAATATATCTGGTAATTTTTCTACGGCAATACCCATACCAGTATCTTGACAACTAAAAACCACTGATCCAGTATTACATGATAAACTAAGATTAATGGAACCTTGGTCGGTATATTTAATAGCATTGTCAATAAAGTGAACTATAACCTCTTTGATACGATCTGCATCAATTAAAACTTTAGGAATATTTTTATCAATAACAACATTTAATTTTATCTTTTTCTTTTTAAATTTTTTAACATAACTAGGAACTAAAGTCTTAATAATCTCAGAAATAGCAGTTGATTTAATATTAAATTCCAATCTACCAGCCTCCATTCGAGATATATTCAATAGATTTTCTACTAAATTAATTAATCTTTCATTAGCAGCATAAACTTTAGTTAAATTAGTCTTAATTAATTTTGGTATTTTCCCAAAACTACCTTCTAGCATCATAGACACATAACCTTTAATAACTGTCAACGGTGTTCGTAGCTGATGCGAAGCAATGGATAAAAATTCTAGCTTAGCTTGATCAATTCTTTTAATTTTATCATTCGCTTTTTCTAAATTTTTAGTTACTTTACGTAAATCTTTTGATAATAACTCCATTTCTTCACGTCTTTTAACATCTTTTTGGACTAGTCTAATTAACAAAACAGCAAAAGTAATAGTGATAATAAAAATACCAATTCTGATAATAAAATCAATCGTAGATTTATTAGAAAAAACATCAGTAAAAGTTACCAAGCTTAACAAAACAGCAATGACCTGCGTCGCAATTACTTTAACATTTAAAAAATTATATTTAATAATACTATAAACGATAGTTATTACAACAATAAATAAGGCGATTGGACCAGTCCAAGCGTAGCGAAAATCTCCCAAGGCCACCAAAATCATATTCACAAAACCAGAATAAATCAACGGTAAAGAGACGCTTAAAAGAAAGATTAATATCATTTTTCGTCTTTTACCATGAGACTTAAACAATTTTAAAAATAGAATCAATAAGCCACCACCCATATACAAAAAAAAGTAGGTAAAATAAAAGTAATATATTGGACCATACATTAAAGTTCTAACTCTATCATTAAACTCTAATCCAATAATAATCTGTCTATTTATAAACAAGAAATGAGTTATCAATATGATGGGAATATAATAAAATAATTGAACAAATTTATTTAAAGGTATCTTCTCATCAGGATAAACCAAAGCAAAATAAAAAAAGCTGTGCGCAATAAGTGCTCCAGCTAAATGCAGAATTAACGACCAAATAAAAACATTTGTCCAATTCTCGGGTGTACTTTCATACATCATCATAGAAAATGACCAAAATCCCAAACTAAAAGCAAATGCCGCAAACCACCGATTAATCAAACTTTTAACATTCTGAGTCAAGATGGTTAACCCTAAAGCAAAATTTAAAAAAGCAACCGAAACTAAAACTATAATTTTTATACTCATAAAAAACCCCCGATGAATAATACTACATTAATTATAGTTTTTTCACCAAGGGGCGTCAATCATTTAAGATTGTTGTTTGTTATAAATTTTTTGAAAAATTTCAAATGACATCACACGATATGTCAAATCCATAGCATTAATTAGTTGTCCAGATACGTAGACACTAATCAACATACTTGTAGTATTAACTCTATCGCCAGAAAATTCTACTACTAATAACAAGTTATCATTGGGCACAATAAATGGTTTGCGATGACCATTAATTTTAGGCATAAAACTTTTAATAAACGCCACTGTAGACGCCAAAGCTACCATTTTTCCATGATCTTTACCGTTGCCATTGCTATCATTGGTAGCCAAAATAAGTATTGAACCAATTTGGGCCATAATCTGACCAAGCTTAGCCATAGGCAACATTGGATACCCAGGAAAATGATCTTCACAAAAATCAAACGGAATTACAATATTAGAAAAAATACGATGATGATCATCATCTAAAACTGCCGAATTAAAAAATGATTGTTTTGGACCTTCGGCAATAATGCCATCAATTTCAGCTTTACTTAAAAGCTGCAAATCAGTAGCACTATCAGGAATAGACAATGACTCGGGAATTTCTACTTTCAAGTAATCATGCAATAAATCAATAAACCCATCTTTGCTAGTAATATGCATCTTAGTTGTCATTATAGTATCTCCTATGTTTGTATTAACAAAAGTGCAATCCGTAGACATACGGTAACATATTACTGTACCTCATTAACATAAAAATGTCAAGGTAAAAATAAAAAACCCATCCTCCTTAGGAGGATGGGTTTAAACTACTAAATTTTGCGAGCTACTACTATTACACCTTGCTTGGCGTAATACTGACCAGAGCTTGATTCCACAAGCTCAAAGCCAGATTGCTTAAGCAGGTCTTGCCAGTCATCAACCGACAGATAGTGAGCATGACCTTCTTGTTCAACTTGATTCATAAATGCCGAGAGTTTTTTGGCTTTAAAGCCGCCACTCAAGGCACGATACAATCCTTTCAAATTAAAATTCTTAATCAAATACCAAAGAGAATCTCGCAATACTGCTCCCCAGTCCGGATTAGGACCAGGTGACGATACAGCTAGATAACCGCCAGGCTTAAGAACTCGATTAATATCTGCCAAGCATCGAAGCAAAGCTTTTTTACTATCGCAGACAATTTCACCGTTTTCAAACCACCAGCCGGCATACATTATACCGCCTAAACTGGAGACTACGCAATCCGCGGAGTTATTCCAGATAGGTAGTTCTGACATTGTCGATGACTGTACCAAGGCCACGCCCTGACGATAGCCAGAGTCTTTAAGTGTCTGAGGTACTTGTGACAAAGACTTCCAATCAATATCAACCGCAAAAATCTTTTTGACTTGGTGACCATTTGTTTCAAACAAACGGGCACAGAAATTACCAGCACCGCAACCTAGATCGACTAGAGTCTCACCTAAATACGGTGACACCATTTTGGCCAACTGCTCCTGTAATTCAATATACGGGTGAGAAGTGGAATTAAGTAGCCATAAGACTTTCTCATTCCATTCCCAGAAATCACGAATAAATCCGCGAACCTGAGAATTTTTTCTCAACCGTTTAAATTCAGGACTCTCAAAAAATTCCGGCGAATCCTCTACCAGCTCATCGGTAATACGATGAAAGCGAATCTTGGTACGCCGACGTTTTAATTCTTCCGAGACTTTCTGGGGTGACATTCGCCGCCCAAGCCTCTCCATTATCTTCCGATGATGAGCGTGCGCCATGTCTATCCCCTTTCTAAGGTTAGAGCTCTAATTATTGCTAATAACTATAAAATCCTGAGCCACTTTTTTGGCCCAATTTTCCAACTGAAACTTTTTCCTGTAAAATTTTGGGAATCGGTTTGCCATGCATTTGAAGCAAATGAGCCACCAAATCCAAACCGACCATATCCATTACCTGAAAAGGACCGGCCGACATACCAGTAGCCGTCCGCCAAGCCAGATCAATATCCTCGGGTGAGGAAATATCTCGCTCAGCTAAACTAAGAGACGATTCTTTTATCGCTTCCCACATATACCCAAAGACAAATCCCGGGTTGGAGCGATGTAGTACTATCGGTACCAAATGAACCGACTGGCAAAATTCTATGACCGTATCAATAGTCTCTTGACTGGTTTTGGTTCCACGGCCAATCTCCACCAAAGGACGTTCCCAAACTGGTGGCAGAAAATGCATATTGCACATCCGACAATCTGTAGCAGAGTCTGTTTCCAGCATGGTAACCGGCATAAACGAACTATTCGTAGCCAAAATACCAGAAACACCACTTGCTATCAAACCTTTGAATAATTCCACTTTCAGATCTTTGTCTTCAGTAGTGCAATCAATAAATAATTGATAATTATGTCGTAGATCACTGTTAGCAATTACGCCAGGGTAAATATCAATATCTAAATCGGAAACTTCAAATTTACTACTCAAACTATTGATAATATTCATCGATTGATCAAGCACTTGCATACTCAAATCTGTCAATAATATCTTGACACCTTTCATTGCTAAATAAAAAGCGATCTGAGCGCCCATAAATCCACCGCCAATAATACACACTTTATTTATATTCATGACAAGTTCTCCTTTTTGTTCAATTGTAAGGTTCGATTTCTAAACAAATATTATCATAAAAGTTATATTTTGTCAAGTAAAATTAAATAAAAAAATAGACCGAGGCGGGACCTGGGTCTAGATTCAGAGATATCGCTTTAGTCAAGCAACGAACAGCAGCTACCCTGTTCAGTGTTTGCCTCACGACTGTTTGCCCCTCTCTGAAGGAGCGAAAAAATGAATGCGTTAGATAATGTACTATGAATACCTGTATTATACATACATGCAACAATTATGTCAAGTGTCAAGTGTGGATAACTACCACCAACAACTGCTATTCTGACATTGACTAAATTTAAGAAAAATGCTAAAATATAATGTTAGCGAGAAGTAGCTAGTTTTTCAACAAAAAAACGGAGATACAGAAAAAATGAAACGATCAGTCCTTTTGACAATTTTAATTTCCATTTTACTAAGCAACCAATGTTTTGCTGGTGGTCTCAATCGCATCGGTGGCATAGGCTCCCGGGCTGGTGGCATGAGTGGTGCTTTTACTGCTATTGCTGATGATGTCACTCTCTTTTACTACAACCCAGCCGGCATGTCTCAATTTGAGACCACTTATATCGAAGCCGGGGTTGATGTTGTCGTCCCTCGCCTAAAATATAATGGTCATAATTCTGACAATGATGCTTGGCACGCCCTACCTTATGCCGGGGTAATCTATCCGGCAAACGATCGCGTCAATATTGGACTGGGTTTGACCGTGCCTTATGGCATGGGGGCTAGCTTCAAAAAAAGTTGGCCACTACCGGAGACAGAAACTCTACTTAGTCTAACCAATATTACACCAGCCCTGTCACTCAAATTGTGTGACAAATTTTATGTAGGCGTTGGACTCAATATCGGTTATGGCCAATTTAAATACCGGGCACCATTTGATGTTGATGGAATTTTTCTGCCCATTTGCACCGACAACGAAGCTAGTGGCTTTGGACTAGGTACTACTATTGGACTGATGTATTTTCCTACCGACAAATTAACTTTTGGTCTCACTTATATGAGTGAGCTAAAGGTTAATTTCAATGGCGAATCTGATATTTCTATCGGCCCAATTAGTATTCGCGATAAATTCAAAAGCGACTTCACTTTCCCGCCACGTTTGGGATTGGGCATCGCCTATCAATTTACCGATAGATTAACTGTTGATTTCGATGCCAATTGGTATGGCTATTCCAAAACTGTTAACAGTATGACGCTGCAGTTTGATAAGTTAAATTTTGGCAAAACTACCAAGCTAAATTGGCAAGATAATTTTAGTCTACACCTTGGAGCTCGCTATCGCCTAAACAACGATTGGTGGCTACGAGCTGGTATGGCTTATCAAAATTCTGCTATTCCTGATTCAACCATTAGTCAATTAACACCCGATGCCAGTGGTTGGGACGTGGCCTTTGGTCTGGAATGCGAAAAAGACAACTTCTCATTTGGTGTTGGTACTATCTACGGCTGGGGTGAAAATGATGTAGAACCAAACTTCGGCGTTCGCTACCCTGGCAAGTATGAAGCTCAAACATTAACAGTTGGTCTTCAAGCTAGTTGGAAATTCTAGCTCAAAACCAAACCCGCCCCGATACAATATCGGAGCGGGTTTTATTTTTATTTTTTCATTTTTTTATCAGCTAATTGCTTACTCAATTTAACCACCTCATCAAAATCATCATCCTCCGAAATAATATTTCGCTTTCTTATATCGCACCTCTCACATTCATGAACTAAAATCCAATTTTGACCCTCTTTATATAAATCCACTGGTCGCATCATACCAGCACACTCCTCGGCTCTATCACCAGGATTAATATCAACATGCTTAGACCACAAACACTGAGGACAATGGTTGGTATAACCAGTTCCCTTTACATTTGTACCACAATTAGCACAAGTGAAATCTTCTCTTTTTTTAGTAAATCTTTTTGGCATATTAATACAGTTATATTAAATTAAATCTAATAAAAATTCAAATTAATAATTAAACTTAATAATTACAAATAAAAAGAGAGGTGTGTTGACACCTCTCAAATTTTGGGGGGCACGACGGGGGTCGAACCCGTGACCTCTAGGACCACAACCTAGCGCTCTAGCCAACTGAGCTACATGCCCGTATTATTAAAGACCTATTTGCCTAAACTTGATTTCAAGTTAGCAAAACACTCTTCCTTTGTCAATAACTCTTGCTTTCTGGCGTTCATATCCTTTAACTGTATTTTACCACTAGCCATTTCTTCTGGTCCAATTATTACCACAAACGGAATACTCTTTTTGGCCGCATAAGAAAATTGAGCTCTAAATGTATAATCATCACCCAAATAAAGTTCGGTATTATAACCATTCTGTTGCAACTCTTGAACCATATCCATAGAATATTTTTGTAATTCTGGATCAAAGATAGTAACCAAAACATCGGTAACAGAATCTCGTTTATCTATTAGACCTAACTTTTGCAAAGCCACAATTAATCTATCAATGCCAACAGAAGCACCAACTCCGGCTATATTGCTACCAGCAATAAATCTATTAGTTAAGCCATCAAAACGACCACCAGAAAAAACACTACCAATTTCTGGAATATCAGTTAGAGTAGTTTCAAATACTGGACCAGTATAATAATCCAAACCTCTGGCTACTGACAAATCAATTTTCCAATTTTTTTGAGGAATATTTAAATCGGTCAAAGCTTTAGAAATTTTTTGCAGTTCATATAATCCAGATTGTCCTAAGTCATCACTGTCACCAAAAAAATCTTGAAGTTTTACCAAAACATCATCTGATGATTCAGATTTTATTTGTAAAAAGGCAATCACTTTTTCCGCTTTGTTTTCGGTCATAGCTAGAGCCGTATCATCATACTCATTAGCGGGCTGACGCATTAATTCAGATTTAACACCAGTCAAACCAATTTTGTCTAACTTATCAATAATTCTAAATAACTCTTTTGAGTTATCCAAACAATTTACCGCTTCAGCTAGTCCATTAAGAATTTTTCGAGTATTAAATCTAATCAAGAAATTATCAATCCCCAAAGCCTTCATTGATTGATACATCACTTGAATTACTTCAATATCAGCCAAAATAGAATTGGAACCAATTATATCAAAATCAAACTGTGAAAATTCACGGTATCGACCAGCTTGTGGTCTTTCGCCTCGCCAAACTTTACCAATTTGATAACGCTTAAACGGTTTTGGTAAATCTGGATAAGCGGCAATAACTCTGGCTAGTGGCACAGTCAGATCAAATCTTAAAGTATAGTCTTGATCCCAACTGTCATTAGCAATTTTCTTGTCCTCGATACCTCTAACAATTCTAGCCAAAAAAATACTCTTATTAAAATTATCAGTATTACCCAATAAAACTTTTCTGTTTTCCATACCTGGTGTTTCCAATGGCACAAAACCAAAAGATTCATAAACTTTTCTAATGGTATCAACTACTTTTTGAGTCATCAAAGCCTCAGCTGGAAGTAAATCCCTAAATCCACCAAGTAATTCTGGCTTAATAATACTATCATTATTATTTGTTGGTTTTTCACTAGACATGATATGGTTTTACCTTTCAGTTAAAATTATTACCTATTAATGTAAAGAGCTTTATGGTACACAAACTCTTTTTTGACTAAGTTCAGTATAAAATTTATAACAATAAAAACCATAATAGTCAACTAAGCACTAAATTGACATATTTTTATGTGTAGTCTATATTATAAAATATGATAACAAACAAAACTAACAAACCACACCATCACAGCCTTCTAATGCCTATTGAGAAGTTGGTTTAGTGTTATATAAAATATACTTGACCATACCCTTCTCACTTGGAAGGGTTTTTAAATTAAAAATATAATAAAAAAATGAAAAATAGAAAACTACAAATTGGAGTCATGGGATCAGCAGCTGATTTAAAATATTCAAAAGATATAGAACAAATAGCTCTTGAGGTTGGCAGATTAATTGCTAAAAGCGGCAACATTACAATTTATGGTGCTGAAAAAGATTATGATTCATTATCTACAGCCGCCGCCAGAGGAGCCAAAGAAGAAAATGGTATTACTGTTGGTATTACTTATGATAAAGGCAAGGAAATTTGGGACCAAGAAAATAATACTGACGTCATAATTTGCACTGGCATGGGCCGAGGTGGTGGTCGAGAATTTGTCTTAGTAAACAGTTGTGACGCCATTATTACAATCTCTGGTGGGTCTGGCACGCTAACAGAAATAGCTATTGCCTATCAAGCTAATATTCCGATTATTGCCATTACTGGTACTGATGGCTGGAGCGACAAACTAGCCAATGAATTTTTAGACAGTCGTAAAAGAGTTTTAGTAACTGCTGCTAAAACTCCTCAAGAAGCCGTAGACACTTGTCTTGAAATATTAAACAAAAAATAAAATTTACCAAATAAAAAACCTGCTTATTGCCTTCTGACAACAAGCAGGTATTATTTTTGTGGATTAATTAATTTCATGACATACGCTAGCCAAATAATCAGTAATACAAGCATTTAGATGTGGTAATTCAGGTTGCCCAATACATATCGGGATACTGACTCGTGGATAAACACCATCTAAATCGCCAATGGTTATACGGCGACCATTCATTTGTTCTATTGTTTTAAATATTTCTAAATCTTTTTGCAAACAAAAACGAGACAGTTCAACAGCATGCTTATGTGGAATACTGGTCCACTCTGGCATTGGACAGAACGGATAAATATATGGCACAGAATATGAAGCATGATTGTAAGTATAAAATGGCAAATTATAACCATTCCAAGGAACACCAATCACTCGACCGCAGTTAGAAATAAATGGAAAGAAATCATGATCTGGCATCCAGTCAATAAACTCTTCCATTCTTTCTATAACAATTACTTCACCATCAAACTGATTCTGTAAAGCCTCAATAGCACGAGAAAATGCAAAGCCAACTACTACTGCAGCGACTTCAGCCTTACATTCCTTAAACATACCCAGAATTTCTAACAAAGTACCACCAGTAAAAGTGCCATCTTCCATTAATATAATGGGGTTGTCACGACAGCTATTAGTAATATCTCTAATTTGCTCTTTTAAGCCGGAGTAACCGGGGCGAGGTCCCAAGCCAATAATATTTCCAGAACGATTTACTAAACGATTAATATCAATAGTTTGCCCACGCTTGAGACCGGCTATTTCCACACATGTACTGACAACTACTGCATCTTTGAGATGCTTACGATGATCCAAAGCTGTGGTCAATATTTCATCAGCCAAAGCTTCCATCGTCACTGCCCGTACATTGGCGCCAGGAAAAGAATCATTAACTATTCGAATAATACCATCTTTAATATCAGTATAAATAGCGGCATCGACATCGGGGGTTTTTAAACCAATAGACCTAAACAACTTAACTTTTTTTGCTAAATCAAACGTTAAAATATAGGTTTTATTTTTCTTTAATTCATGACCAGGCTCACCATTTTTCATTAGATTGTCTCCTGTTGGGTTGAGTTATAAAAAACTAATATAGATTATAAATGCACTAACTTGCCTAAATATTATAATAATAGTGATTTTAAGTCAAATCAAAATATAACCAATAAAATACTTGACATTTTTTAGTCAATATGCTAAAGTTTTTACAGCTAAATAACAACCTGCACAGCTAAGAGGTCTGTTGCTAAATACGCTTTTGAAGCTAAATTTATCAGATTTTAAGGCAGATTTTCTTAACAAATTTTGAGGCCTAGCGACCAAGCTAAGATGAAAAATTTTTAAGAAAATATGGCCAAAATATGAAAATTATAGCCAAAATGGTATTTAATAATAGACCTCTATAATAATTAATAAAAAGCAGGACTTCTGGCCAATAGCGCCAGCGGTTAACACATCTAAAAACAATGACTACTGAAGTTAAACAAGACTCAGAATTTAAGAAGCTGCTTGAAGACAAGCAGTATTTTAATTTGCCAAAAGTTGGTGACCTAGTAAAAGGTACTATTATCTCTGCTAGTAAAAATGAAGTTCATATTGATATGGGCGGTACTTTTACCGGACTAGTTCGTGGTAAAGAATGTTATAGTGAATCAGAAGAATATCGTAACCTAAAACCAGGTGATGAAGTTGAAGCCACTGTTTTAGAACCAGAAAATGAAAACGGTGAAATCGAACTTTCATTTAGATACGCTGGCCGACAGAAGGCTTGGAAAATTATTAAAGATGTTGAGGAAGACAATAAAATCACCGAAGCTATCATTACTGATGCTAATAAGGGTGGTTTAATGATCAAGGTTGGGAGCACTATGGGCTTCTTACCAGTTTCTCAATTATCACCAGAACATTATCCTCGAGTTCCGGGTGGTGATAAAAATAGAATTTTAGAAATTCTAAAAAGCTACATTGGCCAAAAATTTGAAGTTAAAATTATTGACACTGATGAAAGTGAAGATAAATTAATTGTTTCTGAAAAGGGCGCTTGGGAAGAAACCCAAAAAGATGTAATCAACAGATATAAAGTAGGTCAAATTGTTGAAGGTGTGGTAACTGCCGTTACTGATTTTGGTATCTTTGTCGAGTTTGATAAATTAGAAGGTTTAATTCATATTTCCGAAATCGCTTGGAAGAGAATTGATAATCCATCTGATTTTGTAAAAGTTGGCGAACATATTAAAGCCGAAATCATTGGTATTGAAAATTCAAAAATCTTCCTATCAATGAAGAAATTACAAAAAGATCCTTGGGAAGGTATTGAAAAACGCTACCAGATCGGCGAAAAAGTTAAAGGTAAAGTTTTAAAAGCTAATCCTTTTGGCTTATTTGTAGAGTTAGATGAAGATATCCATGGTTTGGCTCATATTTCTCAATTAAGCAACAAACCAATTAGCAATATCGAAGAAATTGCTAAAACTGGTGATACTGTAGAATTATATGTAGTTTCTATGGATGCAAAAAATCACCGCTTAGGCTTAAGCTTGCTAAAACCAGAACCAAAAAAGAAAGAAGAAGCAACTAGTGAAGAAAAAACTAGTGACAAAAAAACTGATAAGGCAGACGGGGCTGAAGACAAAAAAGAAAAACCAGCCAAAAAAGTTAAGGCAAAAGAAACAGCTAAAGAAGAAGCAGAAAAAACTGAATAACTTCTAAATCTGTAATCAAAAAAATAAAACCCCAATTAACTTTGGGGTTTTATTGTTGAAATAATTATTATTTTGATTTAATCATTTTAAATGATTGGTAGCCATAACTAATCAAACTTATTAAACCAGTAAAAATTCCTAAGTACAAAAACATCAACGACAACTGCAACCAAATTAGTGAATTAGAAACCACATAACAAAAAACAAACAGCACACCAATAACCTGAAAAACCATTTTACTTTTACCGGTCCAATTAGACGCTGGGACTTTTATTTTGTGACTAGCCACTATTAAAATTACACTTTCCATCAAAATTAATATATCTATAATAATTACTACAACCAAAATTGGATAGTAAGGATAATAAAATAATAAAAATAAAATTGATAAAATTATTAATAACTTATCAGCCAAAGGATCCAACATAGTACCGTAGTCTGATATCTGTTTTCTTTTTCTAGCTAGTGATCCATCAATGCTATCGGCTAAAGCAGCAATGCCAAAAAAAGTTAACGCCACAAAAAAATGCTGAGTAGCCAAAAAATACAAAACAAACGGAATTAATAGCAATCTCAGAAAAGTAAAATAATTTGGTGTAATCGTCTTTGGTATAAAACCAAACAAAAATCGATTCCAAAAATCATCAATTAAATTTTTAAGCAGGTTTGACATTTTGACCAAAAATAATTAATATATTAACTGTAGCTTACATATATTATAATAAAAAATTACATATTTGTCATGAAAAAAATAACCAAACAATTCTTAATAGCTTTTCTAGTATTTTTGATCTTTGCTAGTATTTTGAGTTTTATTACTTTGCCCGCCAATAAACCGGCCAATATTAATATTACCGAGCTATTAGCTCAAATAGATGATGGCAAAATCAAATCAATTTCTGTTCGCGATAATCAATTAGACATTACTCTAAATGATGATACTAAACAGATTTTAGCCAAAGAGCCATCTGAAAGTCTAAGCACTCTATTAAGCAACTACGAAGTTGATACTAACAAATTAAAGAATATTGCCATTGATGTTAAATCCGAAAGTGGCTTCAAATTCTGGGCTTCCATTACCCTACCATTTTTAATTCCTTTAATTTTTATCTTGGGGTTTTTCTGGTTTATGATGCGCCAAGCTCAAGGAGCTAACAACAAAGCCATGAGCTTTGGACAAAGTCGAGCTAAGGAATTTAATCCTAACAAAAAACTAAAAACTACTTTCAAAGATGTAGCTGGTGTTAAAGAAGCTAAGAAAGAATTAGTAGAAGTCGTAGAATTCTTAAAAAACCCCAAAAAATTTCTAGCCTTGGGCGCTAAAATTCCAAAAGGTGTTTTACTTTTAGGTGCTCCTGGAACTGGTAAAACTTTACTAGCCAAAGCAGTAGCTGGCGAAGCCAATGTGCCATTTTTTTCTATTTCAGGTTCAGAGTTTGTAGAAATGTTTGTTGGTGTTGGTGCTTCTCGAGTACGTGATCTATTTAGCAAAGCTAAAAAGAATTCACCTTGTATTATATTTATTGATGAAATTGATGCGGTTGGCAGACAACGTGGCGCTGGCCTTGGCGGATCGCACGACGAAAGAGAACAGACCTTAAATCAAATATTAGTAGAGATGGATGGTTTTGATGAAAGAACAAATGTAATAGTGGTAGCTGGTACCAATAGACCTGATGTATTAGATGCCGCCCTACTGAGACCAGGTCGGTTTGATCGACGTGTTACTCTAGACATGCCAGATATTAATGACCGTGAAGCAATTCTAAAAGTTCACTCTACTAATAAGCCATTTACCAAAGACGTTGATATGCGTTTAATTGCTTCTCGAACTCCTGGCTTCTCTGGAGCAGACTTAGCCAATTTATTAAACGAATCTGCAATTCTAGCCGCTCTAGAAAATAAAAAAGAAATTAACAACGATCATATTTTAGAAAGCATCGATAAAATTATGATCGGTCCTCAAAGAAAAAGTCATATTTTAAATGAACACGAAAAAGAAGTCACCGCTTATCATGAAGCTGGTCATGCTATTGTCGCCCACCTACTACCAAACACTGATCCTGTCAGCAAAGTGTCTATTATCGCCAGAGGTAGTGCCGCTGGCTTTACCTTAAAATTACCACTAGAAGACAAGAAGCTTCATACTAAAACTGAATTTCTAGAAGATATGGCAGTTATGCTCGCTGGCCAAACTGCCGAAAAAATTGTTTTCAATGAAATCACTACTGGAGCTCAAGGCGATCTAAGACAAGTCACTGCTTTAGCCAAACAACTTATTACCTCATATGGTATGAGCGAGAAAATGGGTCTTAGAACTTTTGGCAAAAAAGATGATATGGTTTTCTTGGGCAAAGATATTCATGAACAAAGAGATTATAGTGAAAAAACAGCTGAACAGATCGACGAAGAAATTCATCGCTTAACCGAAGATGCCAGAAAATTAGCCGAGAAAATTATCACTGAGAACCGAACCCAACTAGATAAAATAGTTGTAGCTCTAAAAGAAAAAGAAACCATCGAAGCTGAGGAATTTAAAGCTTTATTTGAAAAATAAAAATAAATTTCACAAATTTAAAACTCCTCTGACGAGGAGTTTTATTATACTTTCATAATTTTTTTAATTTATGTTATAATATAAGCAACTTATAAATCAATTAAGAAATTAATAATTTTCTTAAAATAAAAATATATGATGGAGGAGACTAAATTTTATCGACCGATTCTAAAAAAGGCTTGGAATATCACTATAAAGTTTAAATCTTTATGGTTTTTAGGTTTTTTTGCCGCTTTAGTTGGTAGTGGTGGTGAATTTGAATTATTATCGAGAATACTGTTTAATCCAACTGCTAGTAAAAATTTTATCAGTGAATCTTTTAATGGTTTCAAAGCCGGCATCCAAAATAATCTACCAATTGATGGTAATTTATGGTCAAACCTTTGGTCTGTTATCACTGGCGCCCCAATTAATATTATCTCGGCAATTTTAGTTTTAATTGTCGCTATTATCATATCTCTATTTATAATTTGGCTAATTACTGTATCACAAGTTGGTTTGATTAAAAACGCAGACTTAGCTACCAAAAACAAAAAATCCACTATCAATAGTGGTATTGATGCCGGTGTCGAAAACTTTTGGCCAATTTTTACAGTTAATTTAGTCTATAAATTAATCTTGTTAATTATTTTTGTACTACTAGGCAAAGAGATATTATTACTTATAGCTATGGGGATTGTTGGCACCGTCTTACACATATTTTTATTGGTATTATTTTCTATTATTACAGTAATTATTTCATTTATTATTAGATATCAAATACTTTATATTATTCTCAAAAAAGAAAAAGCCATACCAGCCCTTAAATCTGCTTGGCAATTATTTATTACCAATTGGCTACTATCACTAGAAATGGCTTTTATTGTCTTTATTGTTTATATGATTGTTATCTATCTATCCACTTTTATTACTGCCGTATTACTAGCCATTCCAATAGTCTTTGTAACCTACTCTACTCAAATACCAATCTTAGTTTTAATCGCCCTAGTTTTAACATCTGTTTTCGTAATTATAACTATTACCATACTAATCACTTCCTTACTTAGTGTCTTTCAATGGTCAGCTTGGATAATATTATTCAATCAAATGACAACTGGCGAAGTTCTAAGCAAAATAGCACAGCTTTCCAATAAGTCACCAAATATTTCCAATATTTTTAACAAAAAATAAGACTCAACTAAAAACCGCCCGAATAGGGCGGTTTTATTATTGGTCAACTTGTAATAATAAGCCAAAAAACTTATAATTAACCTATATAAATAACTATTTACGGCTATGTCAATTGGTCCATCATTAGAAGACTTGCTTTCCAAATCAGACCAAGAAGATGATGAAGGAAAAGAATCACAGCTTCAGAAAAAAATAAAACAAATAACTATTAAAGAAAAGGAGCAGGAAACTGAAAAAAAAGCTGATTCTGTTGGCTTACCATATTTAAATTTAGTTGGCTTTGGTGCTAGCCCAGATGCTTTGTCTATCATCCCCAAAGAACAGTCTAAAGAACTAAAAACTATTTGTTTTTTTAATGACGGCAAAGAAATCAGATTGGGTACAGTCGATCAAACTAATGACGTTAAAAAATTAGAAGTCGAGTTGAAAGAAAAACACCACGCTAACGTGGCAACCTACTTAATATCTCAAAGCAGTTTTGACTACGGTTTTAAATTATACGATGCTCTACCAGAGATTAGAAAATTTATTAAAGGTATTGCTATTACCGAAGAAGAGATCAAAAAATACGAAGCAGAAATCAAAACTTTTCGTGATTTAAATGAAAAATTAAAAAAAGCTTCTATCACCGAACTAGTCACCCTTATTATTGCCGGCGCTATTAAATCCAGGGCTTCCGATATTCACATTGAAGCCGAAGAAAAAGACATTAAAGTGCGTTATCGTATTGACGGTGTTTTAAATGATGTCGCTATTATCGACAAAGAAACTTGGCCTAAGATTGATTCTCGTATCAAGCAACTAGCCAAACTAAAAATCAATGTTTCTAATCGTCCGCAGGATGGTCGATTTGCTATTTATCTAAAAGATGATCGCGTAGATGTCAGAGTTAGTGCCTTGCCAACTGGCTTCGGTGAAAGTATTGTTATTAGACTTTTAATGTCCTCGGCGGTGGGTTTATCATTTGAAGATTTAGGTATTCGTGGTCGATCATTTAAAACACTGGAGAGAGAAATCAAAAGACCAAATGGCATGATTATTACTACTGGACCAACTGGTTCTGGTAAAACCACAACTCTTTACGCCATACTCAAAAAATTAAACAACCCTGAAACCAAAATTATTACCATTGAAGATCCGATTGAATATGAATTAACTGGCGTCAATCAAAGCCAAGTCAGCAGCGAATACACTTTTGCCAAAGGTCTTAGATCTATTGTTCGACAAGATCCTGACATTGTAATGGTTGGAGAAATCCGTGATCTAGAAACTGCCGAAATTTCTATCCAAGCCTCTTTAACTGGACACTTAGTGTTATCAACCATCCACACCAACGATGCTTTTGGTACTATTCCCCGCTTTTTAGCTTTGGGCGCTAAACCATTTTTACTAGCTCCTGCCTTAAATGTAGCTATTGGCCAAAGATTAGTACGAAAAGTTTGTGAAAGTTGTAAGGCCGAAACAGAAATTGATACTGAATCATTAGAGAGAGTTAAAAAATTATTATCCAATCTACCAGAGGAAGATAAAGCCGAATATAAAATTGATTTAGAAAATTTAAAATTCTATAAAGGTCAAGGTTGTGATGCTTGCCAAGGCTTGGGCTACAAAGGTAGAATTGGTATTTATGAAATTATGCCTATTGAAGGCGAAATAGAAGATACTATTATCAAAGGTAATTTATCAGAAGTTGACATCAAAGCTATGGCCACTAAAATTGGTGTAGTCACTATGGTCCAAGATGGATTACTCAAAGCTATAGAGGGCATTACCTCGGTTGAGGAAGTATTTAGAGTCGCCGAATAAGAATTGTAACCACAATAAAAAGTGCCGTTATTTGGCATTTTTTATTACATAAAATAATATTGACATAATTAATTATTTATGATAACCTAATTAGTTGTTCATTCTATACAACCTTAAGTAGAAAGGTATGTTATGGTTATCAAAAAAGGCAACTACCGAATTGTCATAGTTATTGGCAGTTTAGTTATTAAATTGCCGAGGGTTAGATTGAAAAGTGCTATACAATGCTTAATTTTTGAAATTAAACATGGGCTAATATCCAAATATTATAGCAACGCTATTTTATATGCTCCGAGTTCTAAAACCAATTTATTTGGCGGTATTATTTCTAACTGGCAAGAATATCAGTTTTATCATCAGACTAAATTGCCAATTTTAATGCCCACCTACTTTTCTTTTTTTGGTTTATTTAACATTCAAAAACGAGGTAAGCTCCTAGATGTAAACCGTAAAGATTTATTTCAACAACTCTATGATCTAACCAACGGTGAAGTTTTTGATGATAGCCATGCCTTTGCAAATCCCGCTAACTTCTGTTTGCAAAATGGTAAGTTAGTAATGATTGATTATAGTAAAAAATCTAGAAATGTTTTAATTAAATACGGAGAAAAAATTCAACAAGAATTTAATCTTTCCTATAGTTGGGAAGAGGAATATAAAAAATTAAAAGAAGCTGAGTAATATCAGCTTCTTATTTTTTTATCTCAATTTCTCTTTCATCTCCTTCTAAAGATTTAAAATTTATTTCTATACAATTATCCGGCCAAATATTACGTACTCTATCTGCCCACTCAATAATCGTCACACAATTATTGTCATTGATATAATCGCTAGACCCAATTGCTTCTAAATCTTGACCGCTGGTTAATCTATAAGCATCGATATGTGCTAATTTATTAATGTTACCAGCTTTAGCTATATAATTTTTCATCAAAACAAAAGTTGGGCTGGTAACTATTTTTTCTACCCCCAAGCCTTTAGCTAAACCCTTGGAGAAGGCGGTTTTACCAGCTCCCAGATCGCCGATCAAACAAAGTGTTTCACCACCATTTAATTGACTAGCGAAATCATAAGCAAGTGCAAATGTTTCTTGTTCTGAGTTAGTAATGATTTTCATAATTTATCTAATTTAAGCTATTTCTAACACTTCAATCTAGGTCTGAAGTGTTACTCTAATTCCCAATTAGGATCAGCTTTTATCTTTTGCCAATTATCCATTGTAGGCATTTTTTCTTTGGCCAAATAATAAGCAGCGATAGCAATCATGCCAGCATTGTCTGTGCAATATTGAAACTCGGGCACAAAAAAATCCAGAGACTGTTCTTTGACAGCCGCTTCTAATTCTTGTCTTAATTTTTTATTAGCGGCAACACCACCGGCCATAAATACGGTTTTAGCCCCAAATTTTTTAGCCGCAGCAATAGTTTTTTTAATCAAAACATCAACTACCGCTTGCTCAAAGGAAGCGCACATATCATTAACATCCTGCTCATTTTGTAAATCAATTTCTTTTAATTTATACAAGACGGCAGTTTTTAAACCAGAAAAAGAAAAATTAAAATCACCACTACCCTGCATCGGACGAGGCAAAGCAAAGCGTTTTACATCACCAGCCATAGCTCGCTTAGAAACTATTGGTCCACCAGGATACCCTAAGTCCAATAATTTAGCTACCTTGTCAAAAGCTTCACCGGCAGCATCATCCACAGTCTGGCCAATTTTTTTAAATTGATTATAATCCTCAATTAAGATTAATTCGGTATGACCACCAGAAACTACCAAAGCGATCGCCGGAAAGTTAATTTTATTATTTAAAAAATTAGCCGCCAAGTGAGCATACATATGATTAATTTCCATCACTGGCTTATTCCAAGCCACACCCAAAGATTTGGCCGCTTCAACTCCAACGATAAGTGAGGTAATTAGCCCAGGGCCAGAGGTGACCGCAATAAAATCAAAATCAACTGGTTTCATATTAGCGGTTTCCAAACTTTCCATAATTACCGGCGTAATATTTTTAACATGGTGACGAGCCGCTATCTCTGGGACAACACCACCATATTCTTTATGAATATCAATTTGTGATGAGACGATATTTGAAACTACCTCAACTACACCATTGTTCTCAGATAGAACTGCGGCTGAAGTCTCGTCACAGGATGTTTCAATAGCTAAAATATTCATTTATTTTTTTAAATATGATTTTCGTTTATCTTCTTGAAATCGTTCAATAGCATATCTTAACATAGTTCTGGGCATTTGTCCACTATGCTGTTGTAAAAATTTCTCTAAACTTTTCTGATCTCTTTTACCAGCCTCTCTTAGCATCCAGCCTACTGCTTTATGAATTAAATCATGATTGTCAGTTAATAAAATCTTGGCAATTTTAAAGGTATCGGTAAATTCATTGTTTCTAATAAAAGAGTAGGTAGACACTATCGCTATTCTTCTTTGCCAAATATTTTTAGATCTAACTAATTTATACAAAATATCACGTGACTGATTTAATAAATAATTACCGATAATATTTGGCGCTGATAAATCCACTAGATCCCAATTATTTATATATTTCAAATTCTTAAGATAAAAATTAAATATTTGTTTTTGAATTTTACCATCACTCGTCTTATAATTAGTCACCAATATAAGAACGGCCACTAACCGATATTCATGAGTTTTACTATTCAATAATTGCTTGAGGTCTGAATACCTTAAATCTAAATATTTTTTGGCTACCTGTCTTTGAACTGGCACAACAATCCCTAAAAAAACATCACCCTCACCATACTCTCCGGGCCCAGTTTTAAAAAAGCCCTGCAAAACAATAGCCTTCTTTTTGTTGGACAGTGATTCCAACTCCTTAGTTAGATTTAATAATTTATTCATATTAAATTAATATTAACAAAAAAAGGATTAATTGGCGATTGATATTGACTTTTTAGCCAAAATACTATATAATACTAATCGTGGTTTAATAACCGCATTTTTTAAACCCAAAAACTTGGGGCCATCGTCTAACGGTTAGGACATCAGGTTTTCATCCTGAAAATCGGGGTTCGATTCCCCGTGGCCCTACAAGCAAAAACATCCTTATTTTATAAGGGTGTTTTTTGTATACCCAAGGGAGAAGTCGAACCCCGAGTATTTTTTTAATAAAAAAAATTACCCCCGCTTAGATATTAACTAAACGGGGATTTTGGGAATAGCTATTGCTTAGAACGACAACCTTGTTGGGGTCACCCGTCATTTCAACAAGCTCGTCAATGGGATTCTTCACTGTATGCAACTCCTTGGGGATAGCATTGACCATCATCATCTCATCACATTCAATGCCATACTGTCCGCATTATCAGTATAACATACATATTATACTTTGTCAAGTATTATTCAATATTTTACCTAATTTTAGCCAATTATTGACCATTTAAACTGACTTTCAAAGACTTAATAACCCTATACCACCTCCTAATATCCAACACTAAGGGGTTTAAATTCTCAATACAGTAGTCTACAAATATAAAAACACTCCGAAAGGAGTGTTTTTTATATATGTCTAAAAACTAAATCTTATTTTTTATTTCCTTACAAAACTTTTTTATTAATTCCTTACCTTCCAGTTTTTTGACCTGTAGATCTTGAATTTCCAAAACGGCCACCGGTGCTTTCTGTGCTAGTTGTGACATTACTAATGCCCCGTCTTCGGCGGCAGCATTAAAGGTTAAAAAGAAAGCCACATTTTTAAATTTATTTTTAGCTAAATAGGCCTTGACTGCCGGCACGACCCCATCCCAAATAGGAGTTCCAATAACCACCAAATCATAATCTGCAGCATTTTTAATAGACTCTTCTATCTGAGTGGCTTTGCGCAAATCTTCATCAAAAGCTCCTAAGCGCCAATTTGTTAGATGAGATCTGTCTTTTTTATCAATAATATTTTCTAAATCAGCGCGCAGAAATTTGGCAATCATCTTGGCGGTTTGCTCGGTATGACCATGAAGCGAATAATAGGCGACTAATATTTTCATTTCTTTAATCCCCCCCAACCAACTTTTTTATTTTTTAAATTTACTAATTGTGGCCATTCCTCATCTAAACTTGGACGTGGCTGAGCGTAAAATATACCCAAAGGAATTTTACCCTTATTGTTTATATAGTCATATTCCTGCGACAAAGCCAAGGCCTTTTTTAAAGTTCTTTTCGCTTCTGGTAACTTATACATTAATCGATCTTTATTATTAACATACAAATTAAAGACTACACAATCCTGTAAAATTTCTACAAACGAAAAACCTTTATGTTTAATAGCGGCTTCCATCACCATTCTAGTGTGTTCAATGTCATTGGCATTACATCTGGCCACAAAACTAGCCCCCGCACTCAGCGCTAAATGAATGGGATTAAGTGGACTATTAAAATTACCGAGCGGCTCTAAATTAGATTTAAACCCAGGCTGACTGGTCGGTGTCGCTTGACCGGTAGTTAAAGAAAATGATTGATTATCATTAACAAACAAAGTTAAATCTGGATTAAACCGGCAAGCATGAATAAAATGAGCCATGCCCTCAGCATAAGTATCACCATCACCAGCAAACACCAAGAGCTCCAAATTGGGATTACCCATTTTCATACCAATAGCTGTGGGAATAGCCCGACCATGAAGCGCATAAATACCAGAAATATTTAAATAATCAAAAATTTTACCATGACAACCGATACCAGCAGCCATCGCAAAATTATTTTTATTATAACCTTGTTCAACTAGTGATATTAAAGTTCGCCTAGCTGACTCTAAAATAATATGGTCCGGGCAACCTGGACACCATGTTATTTTTTGATTGGTTCTAAATTGTACTCCTGGTTTATCCATTATGATTTTAACTTGTTTAATAATTCTTGTTTTAATTCATCAGATTTAAATGGTCGGCCATCATATTTTAAAATTCTTTTTTCAATTTTTAGACCTGTTTTTTCTCTAATTAATCGGCCCAACTGACCGGTTAAATTTGTCTCTACTAAAATAACATTTTTAGCTGCCAGTATTTCGGATTTTATCTGATTAGACATGGGCATCATATACAAAACCTGTAAAAACTTAAAATCTTCACCGTCAATCGCGTCCACTATCGCCCCCTTAGTCGAGCCCCAGCCAATCACCAAATTTTTACTATCTGCTTTGCCATAAATTTTTATCATTTCTAATTTTTGACATTCCTTTTTAATAGCTTGGTACTTTTTTAATCTATTATCCGCATTTTTAATAGCAATTTTTGGATCTTCAGTCGCTAAACCATCGGCATCAGATTCATAGCCAGATACTTTTACTACTCCTTGACCAGGAATTAAACGCTTAACTACAACTGGTAAAGTTTTTTTATTTTTAGAAAATAAAGAGAATTCTGATTCAGCTAAATGTTTATCTGATAACAAAATAGATAAAGCCCCAAATTTTTCTGATAAATAAAAAGCTTCATTAACCTTTTCCATAGCTTCATCCGGATCACCAGGCGCTACGACTATCCGAGGAAATTCCCCATGACCAGAGCGTAGAGCAATTTCTAAATCACCCTGCATACTATAAGTAGGCAAACCAGTAGCTGGACCAGGTCTAGAAGCTAAATAAACCACCAAAGGAATCTGACTCATGCCTTGTAAACTAAGCCCTTCGGACATTAAATCATAACCACCACCACTGGTCCCAACCATTGTCCGAGCCCCAGAAAAACTGGCCCCTAAAGCCATGTTAATAGCTGAAATTTCACCTTCTGGTTGAAACACCAAACAATTATTTTTTAACTGATCTTTCGCCAACATTTCCGAAACACCAGTCGCTGGTGTCATTGGATAAGCAAAATACATATCTATTTTAGAATTAATGGCCCCTTTAGCTATAGCACTGGAACCGCTTAAAATAGAAATTTGATTATTAAGCACCTTTAAATTAAATTTGGACGTTTGTTTGTTATAACCTTCAGTTAAAGCATCAACTGACAATTTATTTTTAATCTTGGCTTTCACTACACTGGCTAGAACTTTATTATCAAAACCTAACACTTTAATCAGTGAGCCAGCTAAGGCGACGTTGGTATTTAGACCCAGACCACTAAAATCTTTATAAGCCAAAATCAAACCATCTTTTTTTAAACTACTTTTATGGATTTTGATGGTATCCTCATCTAAAGCAATAACAACATCTATTGCCGATTCATGACTGGCTATTGGCCGATCCGAAATCGAAACTATATTAAAATTATTACCACCACGAATAATAGATGGGTAATCACGATAATTAAAAATATAATAACCGTTTTTAACTAAAGTTTCAGCAATAATACCAGAGACCTTGTTAATACCTTGGCCGGCCTTACCACCAATTAAGATATTTAAGCGCATGAGAATCTTAAATTGATTATATTTTTATTATAACAAAAAATTAAAATATATTATACTATATATATGAATATTAAATTAATCATTGTTTTAATTTTTAGTACACTTTTTTTAAGTGGTTGTTATAATTCTCAAAAATCAAGTCCATTAGTTGCTGCAGAGGACATTAATACAGAAAAACCAGCAACCGCTACCCTAGAAATAGATTTAGAGAAATTAGAAGCAACTGTGCCAATTTTAATTTATCACCATATTAGAGAAATACAATCAAATGATAGCCAAGATGCTAGAACTTTTATTGTGATACCAGAAAATTTTGAAAAACAACTAAAATATTTAGCTGACAATAATTTTACTACTATCTACTTTGATGATTTAGTTAATTATTTTAAAGGTATTAGCAACTTACCAGAAAAACCAATTATTATTACTTTCGATGATGGGACTACTAACCAATACAATAATGCTTTTCCATTTTTGCAAAAATATAATCTGGTAGCAACTTTTTATTTATTTACCAACCCGATTGATATTAATGATAATTATTTAAATTCTGTGCAAATAAAAGAAATGTCTAATGAAGGTATGGCGTTTGGCAGTCATGGCTGGTATCACCTATATCTAGACAAAGAAAAAGATGATGCTGTTTTAAATAAAGAAATTATAAGCAGTAAACAAAAATTAGAGAAAATATTAAACCAAGAGGTCACTACCTTTGCTTATCCTTTTGGCAGCTATTTACCAGAAACAATAGACCGGCTAAAAGCCGCTGGTTATACCACAGCTCGTGGTATTGTAAATGGTCAAGACCATACTAGCAGTGATTTATTTAAACTTAATGGTTATTTTATTACCAATGATTTTCAACGCTTTAAAAATATAGTTAATTAATTTTTCAATAAAAAAACCGTATACTTTCACATATACGGTCGATCATTGTGGTAACTCCTTACCTAACACCAATTGCTTAGCTTTCTCCATTGATGAATATGTAATGACCCAACAACTACGACGAGGTGGTAAAATAGTAATAACTACTCCAGTCAACTCATCTTGAATAATAACAAACCAATTCTCATCTGGAATACTCCAGAATAATTTATGAATCTTACGACTAGAAAATTTTTTTATTTGCTCAAAACCAACAATCACACATAAATTATACCTTATAATATCCTCCACATCTTCAAGTGGTAAATTAGACCTTCTACTTAGTCGCTGACGAGCATGACGACTAAACTTCACGTTAGACACGACTAATCCTCCTTGTAGGTTGTAATATTTACAATGTACTTATAATATATTACACTATTTTGATTATTTGTCAACCTCACTTGTCTCTAATTCTAGAGCACCAGTAGTATAAACATTCCTAGCATTCCAAAGTAACCAACCAGAAGCATTGTTATCATCACTGGCTTTAATTTGTGCTCTTATCATAGCCGTATCGTAATTAGCACCTAAATCAAAATCTTGTAACCATGGTCTGGTTTTGGCTATAGCACTAGTCGTAGAAGCTAAAATAACATTACCCTCTGATAAAGCTTTATTGACCACTTCATAGGGATGACTGGCTGGATTGGAGTATGATAAAAAACCAGCCGGATAATGAGAAGGGTAAACCATCGGTGAAATATAATCAAAATAAAGAGCGGCGTCAACCAAACGCTGACCGATATTTAAATCATATTCGATATTAGAATGTCTTTGATAAGTTAAGCCAAATAAATCCAAAGACAAGGGAATGGTTAAATCTTTTAATTCTGTTTTTAGATACTTAAAAAAACTAGCAATTGATTGATATCTTTTGTCGCCATCAGAAAAATTATGATACTGAATTTGCCTGATATTACCATCCGATGGAAAACGAATATAATCAAATTGCACCTCATCAAAACCAATTAAAGCTGCCTCGATAGCCTCAGAAGCCACTAAATTCCAAACTGCTTCGCTGGTCATATCCAACCAACTCACGCCCTTATAATCAAACCACACGCTGCCTGATTTATTTTTCAAAGCTAAATCTGGAAAAGTTTTAACCGCCGTCGGATCTTGAAAAGTGGTAATTCTAGCAATGGTGTATATATTATTGGTTTGCAAATCATCTAAAATTGCCTTGTACTCATCTCTATCTAAGGCCACTGAAGAAGTTGGCCAATTAATTATATTTTCTGATATGGGGGCAAACATTAATTTGCCAGCTGGATCTTTAAAATCTATAACTATAGTATTTAACTCAGTGGTCTTCACTAAATCAACCAGTTCAGTTCTTCTGCGATTATTAGAAAAAGTATAGCCAGTTAAATATATACCCTTAACTATTTTGGGTGTTTTCATGGCTACCGGATAAGGCGAGACCATTTCTTCTTCGGCAGCTACTTTTTGTTGTTGGTCAGAAAATAAATTAAAACTTACATTAATACCACTTTCTATGAGGATTAAAAAAGCACTTAGGACAGCTACTAAGCCTAAAATAGACCATAAAATAGAAACTGGGATCTTTTTCATAGTCTAATTATAACATAGGCTAATAAAATAATCCGCTTTTGGCGGATTATTTTAAATTAATATCTTTTTTTATTAAATTTCGGCTTAGCTTTAAATTTAGATGGCCCCCTTTTGACAAAGGGTTTTCGTTCGCCACTACTAGCATCTTTGGATTTATGGTCACTAGTTTTTTTAGAAAAATTACTAGTAGTTGATCTACTACCAGAATTAGATTTAGTAAACCTAGGATTTCTACTATCACCAAATGATTTTTTGCGATCAAATCTATTACGATCACTTTGATAAGCTGGGGCGGTCTCTCTATTGCCAAAATTATTATCTCTATCACCTCTGGTGTTAACAGCTGATTTGGTTTTATCAAATTTATTTCTACTACCTTGATAACCAGAACTTGGTTTTCTATCAGAAAAATTTCTATTTTTTGAACGGTAGCTAGATCCAGAATTATTTTTTCTATAACCTCTAGAAGCTTGAAAGCCCAAAGATCTACCATCTCGATCTAATTCGCGGCCTTCATTTTTAATTTCCACTAATTTAGTTAAAGGAATTTCTTTGTTAATAATTTTTTCAATTCTTCTAATAGCGCTAATCTGACTAGGGGCAGCAAAAGAAATAGCCTGACCCATTTTACCAGCTCGTCCAGTTCTACCAATACGGTGAATATAATCTTCAATGTTATCAGGTAAATCAAAATTCAATACCAATTCAATACCTTTAACATCAATACCACGCGCCGCAATATCTGTAGCTACTAATACTCGATACTGACCATCTTTAAAACCTTTCAAGGCTCGAGTTCTTTGAGCTAGAGTTCGATTAGAATGAATTTCTGTAACAGTATGCTTCATATCAGAAATACTACGACAGATATTTTTAACACTGCTTTTAGTTCTAACAAAAATTAAAACCGAACCGTTATATTCTGATAATACTTTTTGTAATTGATTAATTCTATCTTCTTTACGTAAAATGATCACCTCCTGAATAACATTTTCCGCTGGTGTCCCTGCTGGTGCTACTTCTATTTTTAAAGGTAATGACATGTGCTTAGTAGCAATGTCCATAATTGAAGCTGGCATAGTAGCCGAAAATAAAACAGTTTGTTTTTGTTTTGGAGCTAATTTTAAAATCTTGTTTAATTGTGGCGCAAAGCCCATATCAAACATTAAATCAGCTTCATCTAAAACTAAAATTTTAACTTCATTTAAATTAAAATTCTTACTTTCCAAATGATCAATTAATCTACCTGGAGTAGCGACAATAATTTCTGGATTACGTTTTAAATCTCTAACCTGTGGATATTTAGATTCTCCACCAATTAAAACAACGGTTTTAAGATTTAATTTTTGAGCAATCGGTTTTAAATTATCTCTAACCTGAGCAGCTAATTCTCTGGTTGGTACCAAAATTAAACAACGACCACCGCTACTAGATAAACGTTGTAACATTGGAATACCAAAAGCCAAAGTTTTACCGGTTCCAGTTTGCGCTATTCCCACCATGTCTTTACCGCTGGCAATCACTGGAATAGATTTGAATTGAATTGGTGTCGGTGTAGTGAAGTTTAAATTACCAAGAATAGTTAATATCTTGGGATCTATGCCCAGACCATTAAAAGTTAATGATTCTGGTGATGTTATTTGTGTCATAATTATTTTTAGTGTCCCGATCCTTAAAATAGCCACTAAAATGACAAAATAAGTTCGAGTATATTAATATTTTCTAGCTTTTACATTCGATAGCCTTCGGATCTTTCGAACTATTACAGTTAATCTGTTTTTAAAACTGGCTTAAGTATAACATAAATAATGTATTTTGTAAATAGCTCAATCTAAATAAGCCATAAACACCTAAAACACCAACAAAAGACTAAAAAACACCAAAAGCCTATTGACACAACCACTAAAGTTTGCTATACTTACTTATGGTAAGCATTGGACGAGTGACTATCTAGTCAAACGCCTAATAATCTACTAAAGTAGTAGTTATAAATAGAAATGCAGTCGAATTTCTAATAACTAGTGCGAATTAATTCACTTCATTTCTATTCGATTATGCAAGGAACTATCAAAAAATTGACTGATAAGAACTTCGGTTTTATTAGCCAAGAAGGCGGAAAAGATTTATTCTTCCACGCTAACGAGCTTGACGGTACTGATTTTGCTGAACTTAACGAAGGTGACACTGTTACTTTCGAAGTTATTGACACTCCAAAAGGTCAAGCAGCAGTTAAAGTAGCAAAAGCTTAATATTTCTTTTTAAGAAGTACAAAAAAACCACCTTCGGGTGGTTTTTTTTGTTAATTAAAAATTTTGCTATAATTAAATTATGAAAAAAATACTATTAATTTTTATCTTGGCTTTTATCTCTAATATAATTTGGGAAAATCTTCATGCCTTTTTGTATATTCATTATCAAGGCCAGAATATTACTCAATTAATTTTACTGCGAGCAGCTCTATTTGATGCTACTTTTATAACTATATTATCTCTACCATTTATATTTTTAAAATACTTTAAACAACGTCTTTGGTGGTCTCTTGTTATGGGAATTATTTTTGCTATCATCTTAGAATATTTTGCTCTCATTACTAATCGTTGGGCTTACAATGATTTAATGCCAATTATTCCCATTATTAAAACGGGTTTAACGCCAACTCTACAATTAGGTTTAATTGCCTACATCATTTTGCAGACAGTAAATATCAAACCGCAGTTAAACAATTAATCACTAAATTATTACTATTTATCTGTTGCTTGCTTTAACTTTTTTTAGTATAATATATTTAGTAAATAAACATTATTGTCCAAATGACCACTAAAAGTCAGAAAACAACCATTAACGAAGACAAAGCGAGAGATTTTTTCTTATCTAGTAATTTTTCAGAAGACAATGACAGCTTTACTGGCGGTGAAGGTCAATTATCTTGTGATGTTTATCAGAACGAAGATAACATTATTGTTAAATCAGCTATGGCTGGTGTAGATCCTAAAAACTTAAACATTTCTATTAGTAACGATTTATTAACTATTCGCGGTTATCGAGAAGAAGATAGTGAAATAAAAGACAATAATTATTTTGCTCGTGAAGTTTATTGGGGAGCCTTTAGCAGATCTATTGTCTTACCTCAAGAAATTAATCAAAACAAAGTCAAAGCCAGTTTAAAAAAGGGTATTCTCACTATCATCCTACCCAAAAAATACAAAAACACCTCTATACAAGTAGAATCAATTGAAGATTAAAAGATGTCGGTTAACCTAAAACCACAAAAACATATTGAAGATCTAAAAACTATCGTCGAAAGCAAGATCTATGGAAAAATTAAAAAGCAGTGGCTGATAATAACTATTATAGTCGCTGTTTTTGCTATGATCTTTATTTTAACCAGTGCTGTGCTAGCTTTTGAAATAAAATATCAAAATAAATTCTTCCCTGGTAGTCGAATTGGTGATGTTAGTCTAGAGGGCTTAACTGCGCCTGAAGCTTTAGAAGTTGTTAACCAACTAACCGAAAAATTAGAAAAACAAGAAATCAGAATTCTCTATAAAAATGGCGATAGTTCTTATTTGAAAATTACACCTTCTATTAATGCTTTAAACGACCCGGATTTATCTCGTGAATTACTTAGATTTGATAATCATAAAACAGTTTACGAAGCCTACAATTATGGTCGTAATCAATCTTGGCTAAAAAATATTACTGACCAAGTTAAGATGCTATCAAAAGATAAATACTTCAAGGCTAGTTTTATTTTAGATGATTCAATGATGCGACAATTAATTAAGCAAGGTTTATCAGAATTAGAAACCATTGCTCAAAATGCCTCGGTCAATGTAATCTGGCAAGACAATAATAATTATTCTCTAGAATTTATTGCCGAACAAAACGGTATAACCATTGATTATAATGATGCTATTTCTAAAATCAAAAACAATTTAGCTGAGCTAAAAAATGATCAAATTGAAATTAAAAAACAAAACGCTGATCCCTTAGTTCACTTGTCAGAGGTACCAAATAAAGAGGCTATGGTTAAGCAAGTACTGACAACCACTACTCCAGAATTATTATACGGTGATCAAAAATGGACTATATCAAAAAAAGATTTATCACAAATGTTGGAATTCCAAAAAGACAAAGATAACTTTTTTATTGTAGCTCTAAATAAAGATAAATTTTTTGACTGGCTCAATAACAATCTATCAGCAAAAATTAATATTGAACCAAAAGATGCCAGCATCGAAATGATCGATGGTCGAGTTAATAAATTCGAAGCTCACCGAGATGGTCAAACAGTTAATGTCGAAGAAACCTATAATAAAATTAATCCTTATTTAAAGCAAGGCAACTTAAAAATAGAAGTGGCTGTAGATACCACTTCACCTAAAATCAGCACTTCCGAAATTAATAATTTAGGCATTAAAGAAATTCTGGGCACTGGTCATTCTAATTTTACTGGCAGTCCAGCCAATAGACGTCACAATATTAAAACTGGGGCTGACAAATTAAACGGTGTTTTAATTAAGCCTGACGAGGAATTTTCACTCATCAAAACTCTTGGAGAAATTGATGGCGAACATGGCTACAAACAAGAACTAGTTATTAAAGGTAATAAAACTTTACCAGAATATGGTGGTGGCCTCTGTCAGATTGGTACCACCACCTTTAGAGCGACTATGGGCTCGGGCTTACCTGTTACCGCCAGAAGAAACCATTCCTACAATGTTGCCTACTATCTAGAAAATGGTTTGCCGGGCACTGATGCTACTATCTACGACCCCAATCCTGATTTTAAATTTATTAATAACACTGGTAACTATGTATTAATCCAAACCAGAATTATTGGCGATGATTTATATTTTGATTTTTGGGGCACTAATGATGGTCGACGAGCCGAAAGAACAACACCTCGTGTCTGGAATTGGGTTTCGCCACCAGCCACTAAATACATCGAAACCCTAGATTTACCTGTCGGCCAAAAAAGATGCACCGAATCAGCTCACAAAGGTGTCGATACTTCT
This sequence comes from Candidatus Buchananbacteria bacterium CG10_big_fil_rev_8_21_14_0_10_33_19, assembly GCA_002773855.1. Taxonomy (GTDB): domain Bacteria; phylum Patescibacteriota; class Patescibacteriia; order 2-01-FULL-39-33; family 2-01-FULL-39-33; genus 2-01-FULL-39-33. The sequence continues at coordinate 275,801 of PEZY01000005.1, forward strand.
TTTGATTACACTATCACCTACGCAGATGGCCAAGTAGATGAAACTACATTTACTTCTCACTACAAACCATGGCAAGCTGTTTGCTTAATTGGTGTAGAAACCCTTACTCTAGAAAATGCCACTTCTACTGATGAAATTTTAATTCCTTAAAATGGTCAGTATTAAACTACTCAAAAAAGATAACTATCTGGCTATGATAAAAAATAGTCTAAATAGTCGTGCTTATTCAGACATCTTTATTACTAACAATAACCATAAAAAGAACATTACTAAAAATGGTAGCCTATCTTGTGCCTATTTTGTATCATCAATATTAAAAATATTTAATCTAATTGATGATCTACATTTAACAGTGGCCGGGACTATTTCTGAATTAAAATCAAAAAATTACCAATCTATCACTAAAAATAAAATATTACCTGGTGATATTATAGTTTGGTCAGAAAAAAATAAACACGAACATATCGGCTTCTACATTGGTAACAGTCAAGCTATAAGTAATAGTTCTAAGCTAAAGAAAATTAAAAAACATCATTATACTTTCAATAAGCAAAGGGTCATTGAAAAAATTTTTAGACCAAAATTATAAAACAAAAAAACTACTCTGATCAGAGTAGTTTTTTAATAGTATTATTTAATCTGCTGGTCTCAATTTTTTGATAATACTTAGATGAGCCCCTATGGCCAGGCAAGAAAAATTTTATGAGGCAATTTTCGAGCCTAAGCCCAAAAATAACTTACAAAATTCCCATGCTTGTCGTGCCTAGCCGTAGTAGCTCACCTAAGCGGTTTTTCCGCTGACGCGGAATGAGAAAAAGAGATAAAAACTTTCTCAAAATGGAAGGTGACAAATCATATTATTTGAGACCCACAGATTAAATAATAATATATACAACCCTGCAGACAAGAAATTACTCAAAGGGAAGATTCCAGTCGAAACCGAAATAATCCTTTTTATAACTCCTATGCTTGTCGTGCCTGCAGAGTTGTAGATACTATTTACTAGGTGTAACTGTGTATTTTAGCAAATATAAATGATAATGTCAAGGACTAAACACCTAGGGAAATAAAAAATCGCTTATTTTAGCGAATTTTTAAAAATTATCAAGAATTCTTTACTAGTCCTGAGCTATTATACAAAAAATTAAAACAACTATCAACTAATAGTTATCCATATATTACCAACACCTTGGTTTTACTAGTTTTGCCGGATTTTATCTCTATTTGGCTTTTAGTGAGACCTAAGTATTTAGATAAAACATCAATCAACTGCTTATTAGCCTTGCCTTCTATTGGCGTGGCCTTGAGTTTAACTTTATAAACACTATCAGTTATTTTTTCAACTTTAATTTCTTTGGAATTAGTTTTCACTTCTACGGTAATAGTTTTTGAAGTCATATTATATCAGTTCTAAAATCTTTAACTCTAAATTATTAGTTTTTGTATCAAAAACAGAAAATGTAGCTTTAGAAAATATCCCGCCTAGCGTGCCTGGATTACTTAAAGTTGTTTTGCCAATTTTTTCTATCCAGGGCTTATGGGTGTGTCCATAAAAAACCAAATTATAATTCTGAGTTTCTGCTAATTCTCTAGCTTGCTCGGGAAAATGACAGAAAGCAATTTTAATGCCTTCGATATCGAGCGATCCTTCATCACCATACAAGGTAACATTTGAAATACCATCACAAACACTCTCTAGTAAATCTCTATCTGAAACATTGCCATGAACCAAATAAACAGAACCAGAAAAACTAGGAGCTATAATTTTTTTGACCATATCTGGAGTGGCGATATCGCCACAATGAATAATTGTTTCAATATTATTGTTACTGGCCCACACTAAAAATTTTTCTAAGTTGGGAATATTATCATGAGAATCAGATATAATGGCTATTTTCATAAATTACTTTTTAACTCGCATTGATTTTAAAGTCATAATATCTTTAGCTCTTTCATTGTCGCCAGGAGTTTCTAGAATCATATCAATATCATACTGATTAGCTAATTTAACTATAGCCAAAAAACCAGTCTTACCTATTTTACCCTGACCAATATTATCATGTCGATCTTTTTTGGTATTTAATTCTACTTTTGAATCATTAGCGTGAATTAATTTTAAATTTTTAATGCCAACTATTTTATCAAATTCTGTAAAGGTTTTTTTAACTGCTACTGGACTAGACAAATCATAGCCACTGGCAAAGGCGTGAGCTGTGTCAAAGCAAATTCCTAAGCGATATTTTTTTAATTGCCTAGAATTAATCATCTTATTTATTTCCTCAAAAGTATCACCAATAACATTACCAGCACCGGCTGATATCTCAATTAACAATTTAGTACCACCCTTATAACCATCTAAGACTTTTTTTAGCCCCTCACAAACCAATTCCAAACCCTTTTCTGAGCCAGATTCTTTAGAACTACCAGGGTGGAACATCAAAGCTTTTACCCCCAAAACACTGCCTCTTTCCAATTCTTCTCTAATTATGTTAATCGAAGAATTGTAAATTCTAGTATCTGGTGAGGCAAAATTAATATAGTAAGGGGCATGAATATAGCAATTAACTTGTTTGTATTCTTTCATATTAGCCTTAAATTGTTTGGCTATATCTGGTGTAATTACACTAGCCTTACCGCCCTGAGGCGACCTAGAAAAAAATTGAAAACATTCACAGCCAATATCTTTAGCTCTTTGTGGGGCTAAAGTTAAACTGCCAGCCGCTGAAACGTGGGCTCCAATATTCATAAAATTTTATTAAACTGTAATTATTCTTATTATATCACAATGTGGTTAATATGAATTGATACTTAAGAATTAGAATTTGCAATTTTGGCCATGGCCTGAGACAACCTATCTTCTACACTGCCAGTTAAAATAGTATGGTCAATGCTCCAATCTCTTATTAACTCTAGGTAACGTTCGTCGACTTTTTTTTGAAACTCAATATTTGTGCTCCTAATGCCATCATCTTCTATAGTAAACTCTATTGGCAGATAAAAAACATAATCATATCTAATATTCTTTTTTATCATTTCTGATAACAAACTTTTTACTCTATCGTCATCAAAAAGAACATCAGCATAAACACTATAGTCTATTAAACATTTGTCAGCTACAAAATTAATCGTATTTTTTTCTACTTCTAATTGTTTAGCAAATAGCCAAAATTGAGTTTCAAATGGCGTAGTCTCATTAATTTCAAAGCCTTTCTGAAAAGCCTCCACTACCACATCGTGAATAACTGGCAAGTTTAATTGCTCTGATAATTTTTTACTTAAAGTTGTTTTACCAACACCATGGGCGCCAATTATTGTTATTCTCATCTAAAAAAATTTATATTTAATAAATACATATTACTTAATTTACTATTTTTTTTCAAATAAAAAATCCCGTAAATAACGGGATATTAATTTTAACAAAACAATATTAAATTATTTTGTTTACAAAAACGAATAATTACTTGCTTGGCTTCTTCTGGATCAACTGGTGTTTGACCATTTATATACTCTTCCTCCAAGCATAAATCACCAACCATTTCCAAGGCCTGATACTTACCTCGAGCCCAGTAAGCATAAGCATCACGGGTGTCGCCATAGATAAAATCAGTGGATTGCAGTGCAAATAAACTCAAAAACCAAGTCAATTCATCTTTATTCTTAGTTTTATTAGCAAAATTAAATCTAACTTCATCGGAAATCGTTGGATCAAAAATTGGCATACCTGGCAATAATCTCTTGCCGGTCTGATAATATCTTTTAATTTCATCACTGGGTGATATAGACGTTTTATCAGCTAGCCTGAATATTTCAGAAATTGGGAATATGACTGGCGATGGCATACACCTTCCGTCTACTAGCTCACAAAAATAATCATGGTACAAAATAGCATAATACAGTGGATATTCCAAACAAGTGCCACCAACAATTTTTCTAGTCAAATCGGCGCCAACCTCTTCATGATCTTCAAAGCTAGCGCCTAAAAATCGACCCATATCATGAAAGACAGAAGCCAGCATTAAAACTTTTCTAGCTTGATTATCAGTATTAGTATCGACTGGCATTTGCATTTTAGCCACTGGCCACAAACTAGGCGACTGAGTAATAATAGTTTGACACCTTTGCCAAACAGCCTGAGAATGACTAAAACCATGATCATTATTATTAAAATAAGATTCAGCGATGACTTTAGCTTTCTTTACCTTAGCTTTCAGTAAAAAAGATGTTAAAATTTTAGAATTAAACTGATCAACATTTTCTAAATTAGCTATAAACCTTTCAATGAGTACGCTCATTTCTAAGCTCCTTTTAGGTGGTTGGGATTCTTAATTACTTTTAAAGAACAACTAACAAGCTATTTTTAACATATTAAAAATATATAGTCAATAAAACTCGTCACTAGTGACTAATGACGAGTTTTATTTTTGAATAGATTAGCTAAATAATTATTTAACAATAATCTCCTTCTTTAGAAATTCTATCACTTTTCTATTGCCAATAGTATTCTTTAAATAATCTTTATAAGTTTCGGTTTCTAATTGTTTTCGGACATCTTCATTATTAGGGTAATTTTGCATCACAACTTCAATTTCGGCTTCAATTTCATCATCTCGAACCTCAAACTTTTCTTGAACATAGATCTCTCTAGCTAAAATAGAAATCTTTACTCTTTTTTCAGCCTGTGGTCTAAATTCTGTTTTTAAATCTTCTTCGGTTTTATTTAAACTTTTTAAATAATCAGCAAAATTAAAACCTTGATTCGAAATACTGTGTTCTAACTCATGAACCATTTTATGAACTTCGTTATCAATTAATAAATCTGGAATGGCTTCAAACTCAGAAATATCTACTAATTTATCTAACATTTCAATTTCGACTTTTTGTTCTTGTTTACCACCTTCCTCAGCTTTTAAATTTTCTAAAACATTTTTCTTAACTTCAGCCACAGTTTTAAATTTATCAGCTGATACAGAACTAGCAAAAGCATCATTTAATTCTGGCAATTCTATTTCAAAAACACTGTTACATTTCACTTTAAACTCAGCAGTTTTACCAGCCATTTTTTTATCAAAATACTTTTCAGGAAACTTTAGTTCAAATTCTTTTTCTGCACCAGCTTTCATACCGATAATTTTTTCTTCAAAACCAGGGATAAATTTATTTTCACCAATGACTACTGGATATTTATCTTGTTTACCTTTTTCTATTGGCACTTTGTCTAAGAATACCTCAAAATTAACTTCCACTTTATCACCGGTTTTAGCTTCACGTTCCACTAATTTTTCAGTGGCCTGCATTTTTCTAATATCTTCTATAATTTTATCAACCTGCTCATTAGTAATTTTAACCTCTTCTGATTTTACTTTTAATTTCTTCCAATCACCGATTTTGACATTAGGCAAAACCGAAGCTGTAGCCCTATAAACAAAATCATTATCTGGTGCTACTTTTTCAACATCAATACTAGGCTGACCAATAGTAACTATTTTTTCAGTTTTTAAAACTTCATAATAAGTGGCTGAAATTACGTCATCAATAGATTCCTGTAACAATCCCATGTCACCCACTTTTTGTTTGATAATTTCATAAGGAGCTTTGCCAGGCCTAAAGCCTTCTATTTTCATTTCTTTAGCCAGTCTCTCTGCTGTTCTTTGCAAATATGGTTGCATTTCTAAAGTTGAAACTTCAATAGTTATCTCCACTTGTGATTTATCTAATTTTTTTACTGTTGATTTCATAATATTATTTGATTATATAAATTAACAAGACTCAAATTATATTAACAAAAAATTCAAGTTTGGTCAATTATATATAAAAAAATCACAAAAAAACTGCCAACTTAGTTGGCAGTTTTTAAAAAGCTTATTTAATCAAAAGTGGCACAATAATAATCGAAATAATAGCCATTAACTTAATTAAAATATTAAGAGCTGGACCAGAAGTATCTTTAAGCGGATCACCCACAGTATCACCTGTTACTGCCGCTTTATGTGAACTAGAGCCCTTACCGCCCATATTACCGGCTTCTATGTACTTCTTGGCATTATCCCAAGCCCCGCCAGAATTAGCCATAAACACTGCTAGCAAAAATCCAGTGACAATTGAACCAGCTAATAAACCAGCCAAACTTTCTGCCCCAAACCACAAACCTACGATCACCGGTACAAAAATAGCCAGCACCCCCGGCAAAATCATTTGTCTAAGAGCGGCTGTAGTAGAAATCTCGATACACTTTTTATAATCTGGCTCAGCTTGACCTGACATTAAACCTTCAATTTCTCTAAACTGTCTTCTAACCTCTTCTACCATTTTAGAAGCGGCTCGACCAACTGATTCCATAGTTAAAGCGGAAAAAATAAATGGTAACAAACCTCCAATAAACAAACCAATGATCACGGCTGGATCCATTAAATTAACTACATTTAAATTAGCTGCTGTACCAAATGACACCAACAATACTAGTGATGTTAAAGCTGCACTACCAATCGCAAAACCCTTACCAACGGCCGCAGTAGTGTTGCCAACCGCATCCAACTCTTCAGCTCTCTCACGCACTTCTTGGCCCATACCAGCCATCTCCGCAATACCAGCCGCATTATCTGCCACTGGACCATAAGTATCAGAAGCCAAAGTAATGCCTAGGGTAGAAAGCATACCGACAGCAGCAATAGCGACACCATATAAACCAGCAAAGTAATAAGATAAATAAATTGCTACCACTACAGCAACAACCGGAATAATAGTGCTAATAAATCCTACTGATAAACCAGCAATAATATTAGTCGCTGATCCAGTAGCTGAAGCTTTGGCAATTTCTTGAACTGGTTTATGTTTGTCAGATGTATAGTATTCAGTAGACAACCCAATCACTACACCAGACAACAAACCGACAGTCATTGCCCAAAAAATATTTATATCACCAACCGTAAATTTAATAGCAATAAATGAAAAGAAAATAGTAATCGCTGCTGTAATCCAATTAGCATTATTTAATATTTGATGGGGCCCACCTTTTAAATACTTAACAGCAATATTACCAGCAATAGAGGCTAGAATACCAATAGAAGCAATAATCAGTGGCAAGACTACTGCTTTAGAACCAAACACTGGTAAAAAGATCACACCCAAAACCATAGTCGCAATCAAAGTATCAACATAACTTTCGAAAAGATCTGCACCCATACCAGCTACGTCACCAACATTATCACCAACATTATCAGCAATTGAGGCTGGGTTTCTAGGATCATCTTCGGGAATAGAACTTTCTACTTTACCAACTAAGTCCGCACCCACATCAGCCGCTTTGGTATAAATACCGCCACCAACTCTAGCAAATAAAGCTACTGAAGAAGCCCCAAAACCAAAGCCATAAATTATTTGAGGATCGCCAAAGACAATATACAAAATCGAAACACCTAATAATCCCAAACTAACTACTGATAAACCCATAACCGAACCGGAAGTAAAAGCCACATCGAAACCCTGACGCAAACCTTTTTTACATTCATCAGCAGTTCTAACATTAGCCAAAGTAGCAATTTTCATACCAATAAATCCAGCTAATACCGACAAGGCAGCTCCAAAAATAAAAGCAATTGCAGTTTTAAACGACAAAGCTGGTACTACCATAATAGCCAAGGCTACTACTGCTACAAAGCCAGCCAAAATAATATACTCTTTAAATAAAAAAGCCATAGCGCCATTATAAATATAAGAAGCGATAACCTCTGCTCTTTTATCTTCTACTTTTTGAGCCATAACTTTTCTAGCCAAAAAGCCAGCAAAACTAAGTCCAGTCACCGCGACCAGAATTGATAACCAAGTGAATAACATAATTTAATTTTAGTTGATTAATATACTTATATTTTAGAACAAAAACAACCTACTAAGCAAGAAGTAATTGGGAATAAAAAACTTCAGTCTTACCTGAAGTTAAAATGTTAATGAATAATTTTCATCATATTGGTCTAGCCAATTTTCTAAAGTACGAAACTCAATTGGTCTGTTAGCATCTTCTGCTCTTTTAATGCCAAGTCGCATACCATCGGTAATACCCAGGTCAGTGTAAACCACACTTTTCTGAGCTAAAGCTCCCCAAGCTAATCCCGCTTCAATACCCAATTTCCTTTCGGCTGGCACGCCGTCTCTTAATATACCAGTTTGAGTATAAAATATATGTGAAGCAAATGGAAATTCACCTCTCATCAGGCAATCATGACAACAAGCACGAGCATACACAATATTCATAGTGATTCCCTTGTGATCTGCAGCCGCAAAAGGACTCTCCACTAAAACCAAAGTTACGTTACTCATTAACACTCTCCTTTTTTCTTGTTTAGTTTTAATATTTATTCTAAAACGAACTAAAGATAATTTAATATTTTTATTTGATTTTGTCAATATCAAGCAAAAATAAAAGTGCCCCAGCAATGGGGCACCTTTATAAACTATGTATTTATTCTGATTCAACTGCAGTATCTACCGCTACTTCTAACTCCTCTGATTTTACCTCAGTTTCTGACTTTTCTTCAGTTGATTCTTCAGACTTATTATCTGCTTCTGATGTTGTTTCAATTTCCTCTATCGTTTCTGCTGTTTCTTCATCAGATTCTTTAATACCGTCAGAAACTATATCGATTCGCCAATCAGCTAATTTGGAAGCTAAGCGCACATTTTGACCACCGCGACCAATAGCTAATGACAATTGATCTTCTTTAACAGTTACTAAAGCTGATTTTTCGTCATCTTTTTCCCTTAGCTCAACACTAGACACTTTGGCTGGTGATAAGGCATTGGTAATAAATTTAATTGGATCTTCATCAAACAAAATAATATCTACTTTTTCACCATTTAACTCACTAATAATAGTTTGAATTCTACCACCACGTTGTCCCACACAAGAACCAATTGGATCAATACCTTCATCATTACTAATAATTGCTACTTTAGAACGACTGCCAGCTTCACGAGAAATTGATTTAATTTCAATAATACCATTAGTGATTTCGGGAATTTCTAATTCAAATATTTTTCTAACTACCTCTACACTAGATCTAGATACTATAATCTGTGGACCACGAGTTGTTTGATCAACTGATTTAATATAGAATTTCATTCTATTGCCAACATTATATCTTTCACTAGGCACCTGTTCTTCTGATGGCATTAAAGCAGTGGTAGTGCCTAAATCGACTAAAACATTTTTACCTTCTCGTCTTTGAATATTGCCATTAACAACCTGGTGTTCCAATACCTTAAATTCATCAAAAACATTTTGTCTTTCAACTTCTCTAATTTTTTGAATAATAACTTGCTTGGCAGTTTGAGCAGCCATACGACCAAATTCACCAGGCACTTCCAAAACAGTAACTATTTCATCATTAATTTTATATTTTGGATCTATCAAATGAGCATCTTTCAATTGAATTTCGGTTTTAGGATTAAATCTTCTCACTTCTTCATCACCATCTTCACTAACAAATGATTTATTATCCTGAATTACTTCAGTTAATTCCCCTGATTCTAATTTTTCTAATTCTTCTTCTGGTAAATCCTCAACAACAGTTTTAACATCAACAACTTTAACATCACCAGTCTTTGGATCGAATTCAGTGATAATATTCTGCATTTTATTACCAAAATCTTTACGAAAAGCCGCGGCTAAAGCCAGTTCTATGGTATGCAAAACAGATTCCTCAGAAATATTCTTTTCCTGACAAATTTGAGAGATAGCTGATTGAATAGCTGATTGGGTCATAGTATTTAATTTATTTTTTAAGAAAAATGACAGCCACTGGCTGTCATAATTACATCTTTAACTTACATTCATTATATCATATCTAAATTATTTTGTCAATAGCCACCAGTAATATCCTTAAACCAATTTATTTTTGGTGTTTCATTATTTAATTCTACGCTGATTACATCTAGACGCCAAAACTTAGAATTATTATTAATTTTAAAATAAATTTTAACAGCTTCTAATAAATGTTTGATCTTTTTATTATCTACTGCCTGTTCTGGATAACCATATTTAACTGATGTTCTAGTTTTTACTTCTACAAACAAAATCTCATCACTATTTTGAGCGATGAGATCTATTTCTCCGTAACGAGTATGAAAATTTTTATCAATTATATTATAACCACTATCTTCCAAAAACCTCGCCGCTAAATCTTCACCAACTTTCCCAATTTTGGAATTATGGCTACCATTATTCATTTTAATAATTATTTTTTCTTAGGTAGATACTTATTAAATTCTTGAGTTTTCTGTAGTTTTTCTCTGGCTTCTGGTATTACTTTAAATTGATATTTTAAAATAACCACCAACCAAGCTACAAAACCAATAAACCAAACTAATAACCAAAATCTAGCTGACAGAAAAAAAGCTCTTTCATAACGAAACCAAACCAAGAATAAACCAATAACACTGGTGGTCATTAACATTACAAAATACTTCTGAAGTAATATTTTATAAAAAGTATCTTTTTGAGTTTTCTTTTTAGCTATTTTAACACCAATAGCTAGTCCTAGTAGTATACCGAAAACAACTAGCAAAAAATAAACCGTATTCAAAGAAACAGCTGGCTGTAAATGAAAGAATCTTTCTGGAGTAAAAAATTTTACAAAATTAAGGGGCATAATTAGATAATTTTATTTTTAAACTTAATATCTCCAATATCTTACATCTAAGAGGTATTTTATGCAAGTGAAAATAAATTATTTACTTAACAAACACCAAACCAAAGTGATAAGGACCAGCCTCAAACTCTTCAATTAATTTAAAGCCAGCATCTGTGCCAAATCTAATCGCATCTTCTTTTTTTATTCGCTTAGCTGGATCTGGACCAAATGGCGCACTAATCATCTTCCAATCAATCACAGTCAATTTACCATTGGGCTTGGTTAAACGATAAGCCTCTAAAAATACTTTAGCGTCATCAGTTGATTGAAAAAGCATGTTCATCAACATTGATAAATCCAAACTTTCGTCTGGCACCTTGGTAGCGCCCACAACTTCTAAATTAGACCAAATGGTTTTGATATTATCCAAACCTTCCTGTTTGGCAATGTGTTCCACTGACTGTAAAACTGATTTTAAAATATCAACCGCGTAAACCATCCCAGTTTTACCAACTATTTTTGCCGCTGGCAATGAAAAATAACCCAAATTACCACAACCCAAATCACCAACATTCATGCCTTCAGCTAAGCCAACTTTTTCAAAAACATTTACCTTGATTAATTCATTACCGCTTATGTTTGGCATATTTTTGGAATTAATTAATTATATAATTATTATAACATCTAAAAAATCTCATTTCAATTAAAAAACCACCCGAGTAAGAGTGGTAAATATTTTTTTATTTTTAATATTAAAGAACGAATGACATAATGTAAGTAAATAAGGCTAGTGGGATAGTGATTTCCCCCAAAAATAAACCGGCCAAGGCACATGGCCAAAAAGATACATCAACTGCTACCTCTTTAAAATAAGAAGACCAAAATTCCACCACATATTCAGTGCAAATTCCGCCCAAAAGCAGATTAATCAAAATGAATACTAAAACACAACCACAACTTCCAGAACTAGCAGTAGTATCTCTGTTCATTGTCTGATCTCCTCTACGGTTAAATTACCACTTATAAATTACTACCTAATTAATATTTTGTCAATAATAAAACAAGGATTTTAGGGCCTTGTTTTATGAGTAATTTATTTTTCTATTTTTATATTAGCGGTTTTATCAGTGCCCACTAATTCACACACGCCCCAATCTGGAATTGCTACCTTGCCTTCACGGCCAACAATATATTTATAAATTTGTAAGGCGGCTTTTGCTCCTTCCCCGGCAGAAATAACAATTTGTTTATATTGCGTATCAGTACAATCACCAGCGGCAAAAATACCCTCGGTTGATGTGACACAATCTCTGTCGGTAATAATTTCCCCCCGTTTATTTAAATCTACTGTGCCTTTTAGCCATTCTGTCTTAGCTTGATAGCCAATTTCTATAAAAACTCCGTCCAAAATAATCTCTTCTTTTTTAGTTTCATTTTGTAAACTAGCAATCTCAATTGATTTTACTACACCATCACCTTTAATTTCAGTGATAGCTGTAAAACAATAAAATTCAATATTTTTTTGGCCACGAGCCTTATCTAGTAAGATTGGTGTAGCTCTAAATTGATCGGTTCGATTAATAACATAAACTTTCTTCGCCAACTTAGAAAGGTATTCAGCCGCTTCAATAGCCGAATTGCCACCACCGACTACCGCCACGGTTTTATTTTTAAATAGTGGTCCATCACAGGTAGCACAATAGGTAACGCCGCGGCCAGAAAATTCTTGCTCGCCAGTAACCCCTAATTTACGAGGTGTTAAACCAAAAGCTAGTAGCACTGATTTAGCCTCATAATCATTATTATTGGTATGCACAATAAATAAATCATTTTTCTTTCTGATGTTTAAAACCTCTTCAAAAGCAAACTCGGTGCCATACTTTTCGGCTTGCTTTTTCATATTATCAGACAAACTCAAACCATCACTAAAGTCAATACCGGGGTAGTTTTCTATTTCATTGGTTTGAGCCATTTGACCACCAATTGTCATAGATACTATTAAAGTTTTTAGCTTTCGACGAGTAGCATAAATCGCGGCTGTTAGCCCAGCTGGACCAGCGCCAACAATCAACAAATCGTATTGCTTTTTTTCTGACATAGACAACTTATATTAAGCTAGTTTGGTTAATTTTTCAATCAAAGAATCTTTGGTTTGTACACCAACCATAGTTTCTACTACCTTACCATCTTTAAAAATAATTAAAGTTGGAATAGACATTACGCTAAATTTTTGAGCGGTTTCTTGGCTTTCATCTACATTTAATTTACCAACTTTAGCTTTATCACCCATACTTTCAGCCACTTCGTGAACAATTGGTCCTTGCATTTTACATGGGCCACACCAATCAGCATAAAAATCCACCAAAACTGGGCCACTAGCCTGTAAAACTTCGGCTTCAAAGTTAGCATCAGTAAAAATAACTTCGTTCATATAATTTAAATTAATTATTAGTTAATTGATTGTAACAGATTTGTAATTTAATTTCAAAACAACTGATTTAGAGCAATTAATTTACTGTAATTTTAACTTACCACCGTCAATTTTAATCTTACCTTCATCGATTTTAACTCTGCTGTACACTACTCTATAATCAATAGTTAAATAGGGATCTTGACCAGTGCCAGTTTGTTCACTAGTATACATTTGAAGCCCAGTAATAAGATTAGTCACTGTATTATTTGTAGCATCATGACCTTCTCTAATCCCTAACTTGGTGTACCCTGTTGTCGATACCCAGCCAATACCAGTGGCATTCAAATTAAAGGTATGCAAGGTTGTGCCATCAGCTGTAACATCAGATGTAATATCTTTTCTCGAGGCGACATCTATACCCTCAGTAGGATTAGAAACAGCACCACAAGTATCATAATCGGCTGTAGTTAATGATGTATTAGACGCTTGCGAAGTCTGGACTACAGTTATAAAATCATTGCCATCATCATTACCATCATACTTCTCAAAAACATAAAAATTTAAACTAGCTGCTGTTACTGATACATCTAATCCTAATGATGAGGTGTCAAATGGTAAAAAAGCTCTATATATATTATAACTACTAGCCGAAACTTTTCGACTATAGGCCACGTTGGCTGTGCTAACATAACTAACTACAGTTCCTGTTAAAGCGTCATGAGCTGCTGCCCACGATGAGCTACTAATAGCAACATAACCATCCCCCACCCCTGAATAAGTCGTATTGGTGGCAGCAAAAACCGGCTGACCAAAAAAACTTTTTAAACTATCCACTAAAGTATTCTCGGTTTGTTGTAAAAACGCGGTTTTAGTAGTAGTGGCTACTTCTGTTTGATACCAATTATTACCAGACTGATAAAATGGTGTACCAGAATAGAATTTAGCGACATATTCTTCTCTAATATTACCATTG
>PEZY01000001.1:0-125 GCA_002773855.1 Candidatus Buchananbacteria bacterium CG10_big_fil_rev_8_21_14_0_10_33_19
CTGAGATATCTCAGTAGATACCTCAGTAGGAGCTTTCAACTTTATCAACTTTCAACTAATGTAGGTATGCCCCAAACAAGAAGAAAATTAGAAGAAAGGAATATTAGGAAAATTACCAAAATGGC
>PEZY01000001.1:188-6384 GCA_002773855.1 Candidatus Buchananbacteria bacterium CG10_big_fil_rev_8_21_14_0_10_33_19
GCACCAAAAAGTAGTAGTCACCCTCCGCGGCAAAAAACTCAGCATTGAGGATTGGCCCATTCGACCCATTCGACAGGTTCAGGGCAGACAGGCTCAGGGTAAAAAGGAGTAAATTTATGGCAAAGATCAAGGATATCCCCAAAATTGATAGGCCAAGAGAAAAATTGGCAAAATATGGCCCGGGGAAATTAGAGGATGAAGAGCTTTTGGCTATTATCCTCGGCTCCGGAACAAAAGGCCTAAATGTTCGCGCACTTGCAAAGCGCATTTTAAAAAAGAATCGCAAAAAGCTAGACACGTTAACTCTAGAAGATCTAAAAAGTGAAAAGGGCCTAGGCACAGCAAAGGCCGCTCAAATTATCGCAGTTATAGAGCTGGGAAAAAGATTTTTTGATAATAAAAAGAGCAAACTCATACTTTCTCCCGAAGAAGTCTGGAGCCGTTGCGAAGACATCAGATCAAGCAAAAAAGAGCATTTCGTAGTATTTTTCCTAGATACACAAAACAACGAAATAAAACGCGAAATCATTTCCATTGGTACTCTAAACACAAGCCTAGTTCACCCTCGCGAAGTATTCGAACCAGCCATTAAAGCAAATGCTGCCTCCATTATTCTCGCTCACAATCATCCATCCGGAAGCACAGAGCCATCAGAAGAGGATCTAGAAGTAACTAAACGTCTAAAAGAGGCAGGGACGCTGCTTGGGGTAAAAATCCTAGATCACGTAATAGTTGCAAAAAGTGAGTACAGAAGCATACTAGCTTAGTTGTCTATTGACAACTATTGACAGGATGGTTGTCATGAATTAGTCTTTATATATGAGAGAATTTTCGACAACTGAATTAGCTAAGCTTTTAGGTATTAGCCGTCAGGCAGTATTAAAAAAGATACATTCTGGAGAATTAAAGGCTCGAAGAGTGGGCCGTAGTTTTGTTATAAACGAAAAAGACCTGCCGTCAAAAATAAGTAAAAATCTGAGCCCTTTTGAGGAGGAGCTTCTAGATAAGGCCGTAGATAAAACAATTAAAGACTACGAGGAAACGCTTCGTTTGCTTGGCAAGGAATAGCAATGAAAGTTAATCAGTTAACAATTGCGGAAGTAAACTATACCGCACATCGCCTCGCTCAAGAGTGGATGGACTGGAATGAACCAATTCCCGAATTTAACACACGTTTTCAAGGAGTATTAGAGCGATGCATTGCTACACCGTTTCAAAGCTTTGCAAGTAAAGATTTATATAAAGGCTTAATAGGGAAAGCAGCTATTTTGTTTTATTTAATGATCAAAAATCACCCATTTCAAAACGGGAATAAACGGATTGCTCTAACTACGATGATGGTATTTCTCTATAAAAACAAAAAGTGGCTTAAAGTGGATAACCAAGAGTTTTACAACTTTGCAAAGTGGGTTGCTGAAAGCAATCCAAAACTTCGCAAAGAGACAGTCGCAGCAATTGAGAGCTTCATAAAAACATATATAGAAGATTTGCCAAAACAATAACCATGCAATATTCAAAATCAGCCTTAGATGATGAAAAAAAATTCCACGGGGGATTTACCATCCGCGACTGGCGCAAAAAATAAATTCATGAAAAACATACTAAGCATAATCAAAGATTCAAATTACAGCTTTTCGCTTTTTGAGCAAAAGATCATTGACGAGTTGGAAAGTAAAATTACTCTCAAAGACGGCAAGCCGTATGTTGTTTGCGCTATTCGCGACAAAGAAATTGTTTTGAAGCCGGAAGAAGTTGTCCGACAACTTTACGCAATGAAATTGTTGAAAGAATACGGCTATCCTAAACAAAGAATCAAATTTGAACACGCAATCCACTTTGGCCGTGAAGTAAAATCCGCCGATATTGTTATTTTTGACAAAGATCGCCCGACTGTCGAGTATATTATCGTTGAAATCAAAAAACCCAAGCTTCAAGACGGAAAAAACCAGCTCCGTTCCTACACCAACGCCACCGGAGCGCCGATTGCGGTTTGGACCAATGGCGGGCAAATTTCGCATTACAACCGCAAAGACCCGAACTATTTTGAAGACATCACCGATATTCCAAAAGCCGACCAAACGCTTGAAGATATTTTGCAAGAAAGATTTACCCTCAAAGATCTAATTATCAAAGACAAAATTCCAAATGAAGGGAAATCGCTCAAAACCATTATTCAGGAGATGGAAGACGAGGTTTTGGCAAATGCCGGAGTAGATGTTTTTGAAGAAGTCTTTAAGCTTATTTTTACCAAGCTTTACGACGAGCGTAAAAGCGCCAAAGACAAAGAAATTATCAATTATTTTTTAGAAAAACAGAATTTTCCGATGAAGGTTGCCGAACCCTTGGCTGAATATGGCGCAAAAACGCACAAAGAAACATCCTACGATGATTTGAAGGTTAAAGTAGATAAAATTGATGACAGTGGTTTTCGGGTACTTGAATTTAGAAACACCGGACAATCAGAAAGCGAACTCAAAAAGAAAATTCAAAAACTTTTTGACGAAGCCAAAGCCAAATGGCCAGGTGTTTTTGATGAAGCAAGCCAAATCCAGCTTTCACCTTCCCACCTTTCCGTCAGCATTTCCAGCTTGCAGGATATAAAACTTTTCAACTCCAATTTGCAGATTATAGATGAAGCCTTTGAATACTTAGTCAACAAGTCATCAAAAGGCGAAAAAGGCCAGTACTTCACGCCTCGCCATGTAATTGATATGTGCGTCAAAATGCTCAATCCCAAAGCGGGCGAATATATGGTGGACACCGCCGCCGGCTCTTGCGGATTTACCGTTCACACTATTTTTCAAATAACAGGACATCTTTTCCAAAACACGGATATTTCCGAAGAAGAAAAAGAAAATGTACTCAAAGTTTTTGGCATTGATTTTGACGAAAAAGTTGTGCGCGTGGCTCGCACCTTAAACTTGATTGCCGGAGACGGAAACACCAATGTTTTGCACCTCAACAATCTTGATTATGAACGTTGGAATGAATCAATCCAAAATCGCGACTGGTTGGAAGTGTATGGCGCAGGTTTAAAAAGACTTGAAGCTCTGCAAAAAGATAAAAGCTCATACAAAGAATTTAATTTTGATATTTTAATGGCAAATCCGCCGTTTGCCGGAGACATCAAAGAATCCCGCATAATCCACAAATACGATCTTGGCTACAACGACAAAAACAAACCGAAGTCAAAAGTCGGGCGTGATATTTTGTTTATTGAAAGAAACTTAAACTTTTTGAAGCCGGGCGGAAGAATGGCAATTGTCTTACCGCAAGGTCGTTTCAACAACACCTCGGACAAAAATATTCGCGAGTATATTGCTGAAAAAGCTAGAATTTTAGCTGTCGTCGGACTGAATGTAAATACTTTCAAACCGCACACGGGAACGAAAACCAGCGTGCTTTTTGTGCAGAAGTGGGACGATAAACTTTGTCCAAAAGTTGAAGACTATCCTATTTACTTTGCCGTTTCGGAAAAATCCGGCAAAGACAATTCCGGCGAGTATGTGTTTGTTAAAAACGGCAACAATCAACCAAAGCTAGACAAAAACGGCCATTTGGTAATCAATCACGACCTGCACAACCACGACGGCGAATTGCCTGACGGCGTGGCAGAAAAGTTTATTGAATGGGCAAAATCAGAGCATTTATCTTTTTGGAAATAATATGAGCAACACTAATCCTTACATAACAAAATTAAAAAGCATAAATCTCCTTAGTGGTTTATTAACAGGCGAGATATCTTTTCAGAATGGATTAAATATTGTTAGCGGTGAGAATGGAACAGGCAAAACAAAACTTTTACAGTTAATCAAGACGGGTACAAAGGAATATGCAAACGGGAATCCAAATAGAATTGTAATTTTTAATCCCAAAAGAAATGCGGAAAAACAAAATTTAGAGCATTTTGCAAACAAACTCAGAAGTCAGAATTTGGATAGCAAAAAAATCAACGACACCTTAAATCAACAAAATATCAATGACGCTAGTTTTTTGGCTTATCCGTCTTTTGGTGAGTTGTTTATCCTTAGTTATGAGGCTGTAATGGACGCAGGAGATGGTTCAATTCCTAAAAAAACAGCGATTGAAAATATTAAAAATGAGTTTAATGCTGTTTTAGAAAAGGTTTTTCCAACATACAAAATTTTAGCCGAATGGAAAGACGGTAAATTACAATTTCAAATTCAAAAAAATGGCAACAATGCTTATCCAGTAGAAGGATTAAGTTGTGGCGAAAGTGAAGCTCTTTCGTTAATTTTTAATATTTACGCAAATAGAGAAAAACAAGATATTTATTTAATAGATGAGCCGGAAATACATCTAAACTGGAGCTTGGAGGAAGGATTGTTTAATTTTCTTGATTGGTTTTGTAGTGAGTACAACAAACAAATTATCGTTACGACACACTCAAGAATAATTTTTCAAGATCGTTTTTTGAAAAAATCGCAATTTTTAATCTGGAAAGATGCCAAAATAGTTATTGATAATAAGATTTCAAAAGAAATTAGCGATAAAATCGCTGGTGATTCTATCAAAATCATTTCTGCCTTAGAACTTCATAAACAAACTTTTTTCGTTGAAGATGAGGCACACATAAAAGTTATTTCGGAATTGGCGAAAGCCACGAATAAGGATTTGGGAGCTATAAAATTAGGTAATTGTTCGGCAGTTCAAAGTTTTTGCAAAGCTGCCCAAAAGGAGCAAATACAAAATGCCTATTTTTTAGTTGACGGGGATAATCAAAACACACCTCAGGACTTAAAAGATGTTTCTAACTTTATTCATCTTAAAAAATATTGTATCCAAAATTATTTCTTGGATATATCCATTCTTTCAGAAATATCAAATCCAAAAATTGACGAGGCAGGAATAAAACAAAAAATAAAAGAGAGTATCACTTCACTGAATTCCGATAGTAAAATTCTTGTTTTTAAAAAACTTGCTGAATTAGCTGAAATCCCAAATGAAATTTTGGACACCTTTGATGCTTCGAAAATCATGGATAGTTTAGCTACGAAAATAGGACTAACAAATTTTGATACCTTGTCAGAAAAATTTATTGAAAAATCGAAAGAAAAAAATACTTTAGACACGATTTTTAGTGAAATTCTTTTAAAAGTGAACTCTTAAACTATGCAATATTCAGTAGTAAATTTAGTTAAAACAATAACCACTCCAAACTTTAGATTGGACGCGGAATTTTATCGCCCTTTTTATCTTGAATCAGAACAGCTTATTTCTTCAAAGATAAATGATCGTTTAGGCAATCTTATAACTATACTGACTGATTATCACGCAAACGGGAGCTATGAAATTTTGCGTGGAAATGTTGATATATTGGACTCGCCGGATTATGCCTTAATGATTAGAACTGTTGATTTTGAAAAAGATGACTTTGAAAATGATGTTAAATATGTTTCAGAACACGCTTATAATTTTTTAAAGAAGACAAAAGTATTTGGAGGTGAAATCATCATCAATAAAATTGGCAATGCTGGCAAAGTCTATCTTGTTCCACCTTTAGATAAAAAAATTTCCTTGGGAATGAATCAGTTTATGATTCGCCCAAAAGACAATTTAAACAACTATTTTTTATATGTATTTTTGGTATGTAAATATGGCCGTTTATTACTTGAACAAAGAATCACTGGAGCTGTCCCATTAAGTATTGATAAAGAATCAGTTAGAAGTGTACCTGTGCCAATCCTTAAAAATGAATTTCAAAAAATAATACAAAATTTAGTAGAAAGATATTTTTCGCTAAGCAATCGAGGAAAAGATTTTTACTCTCAAGCCGAACAATTGCTCCTTTCCGAACTCGGACTTTTAGACTGGAAGCCAAAACACACACTTTCTTTCGTCAAAAAATTTTCCAACACAAAAGAATCGAATCGTTTTGACGCAGAATTTTTTCAACCAAAATATGAGGAAATTGTTGACGCAGTGAAGAAATACAAAGGCGGGTTTGATGAACTGGGTAATCTGGTGAAAATTAAAAAAAGTGTCGAGCCGGGAAGTGAAGCATATCAAGAAAACGGAATCCCTTTTGTCCGCGTGAGCAATCTTTCAAAATTTGAGCTTTCCGACAACAACCAGCAATTTATATCCGAAGAATTATACAACGAACTAAAAACACATCAGCCGAAGAAAGGTGAAATTTTGCTTTCAAAGGACGCAACACCCGGCATGGCTTATT
>PEZY01000010.1 GCA_002773855.1 Candidatus Buchananbacteria bacterium CG10_big_fil_rev_8_21_14_0_10_33_19
TATTTTTACTTCTTGGTCTAGCCATGAAAATCACCTCGTGACTAAAGTAAAGTAGAACTAATTTATTAACGTTTCTATATTAGGACAGTGCCGGAAATAATTAATAAAGTTTAACAATCTCTAATTCTTTTATCTTTTTAAAATCCTTATCTAAAGTTGCTAATTTCTTTATACCTAACTTTCTCATAGACGCAAGAACCAAACTATCATCATAATCTAATTTTTTCTCTTTCATTATCTTCGCCGCATTGTAAGAATCTTCCATTGAAGGTCTAAATATGTAAAGCGGTTTATAGCAGTTAAAAAATAATATTGCATTTTTGAGAAGTTGGTCATTTTTTTTATTTTTGAATATTATTTGTAGTAAACTAGTATTTATTAAAAAATCAGATGTTATTGCAGTAATCCCCTTTTTTTCTAAATTTTTAAGAAAAACTTCACATTCTTGTGATTTAGAATCCTCAAGAAACATTTCCAAGAAAATGTTTGTATCTATGAAAATTTCTTCGCCCATAATTCCATAGCCTCCTTTTGTAATTCCACAGATGTCATCTTTCCTTTCAAGTGACTTAAACTTCCCCTTATCAAATCAAAAGGATCATCCACTTTTGGTATGTCTTGTGGTTGTTGTTGTATCCATTGATTTATTGCTTCTTTTATCGCACTCAATAAAGAGCCTTTTTGGTATCCATATTTTTTCATTGCCATCTCTCTAAATTTATTCTCGATTGCAAGATCCAATTCAAATTTTAAGGTCATAAGTACTTAAGTACATTAGTAATATATAAATATATCATAGAGATGACACTAACTTTTTAATCATTCTCTGATTGTATCTAATATATACATATTATTATTGTTATTTAGAATGTGAGAATGATATTTGATAAAATAATTTATGTTTATTATTACTAATATTATATATTTTATTATTATAGTTATATTTCATTCTCTAACTCTTTAAAATCACTCACTTTTTGAACTGTGCCGTAGAGACGATAATTGAAATGAGTTTATCATGGAGTTCTCATGAACGCAAGAAATCATCTCAACCTATAATATAACTTGTACTCCAGCTAAAACAATCCCAACTATGATACCTAATACAATCATAGACAATAATATCAACCCTAATGTAGCTAAAGCAACCCCCCAATAAGTTTGGTAGAATAATTTGACCATACATACTATTATGACTAGATTTGCAAGAAACAATAATAAATTAATAACAATATTATCTCCCAAAGAAGGAATTAATACTAAAACCGTCCCAGTAATGAAAACAAAAGCTCCAGTAGTAAAAGCAACGAATATTGCGTTTGATAATGTATCTCTTTTCTTAGGAAATTCGAGTAATCTTGCGAAATATAATAACAAGACACATATCATTGCAGAAGATAATAATACACTTAAAAATCTAATCCCTATTTGGGCTAATAAACTTACCATTTATCTATCACCTTTGTCTTAGATAACGTGTTTATTTAAATATATTTCTAAAAATAACTCAAGATATCCCCAAAATATATATACTACCCTCTCCTTTTAGACTTTTAGAGGTGTTAAAATGATCTCAGAAGACAAATCCCAAATAATAAATCAATCTCAGATTGAAGAAGAACTTTCTCAGATGCAGAGCAAAATCAGAGTTCTTGAATGGGATAAATCAAGAAAACAAATAAATCCTGCAAAAGCGGCTAAACTAACAAATATGCTGAAGAGAAAGGAAGAGTTAGAACAACAGTTAGAGAAATTAGTAAATTAATTAAATAGAATTCTTATTTTTTTTTCTTTATTTCCTTCATTTTTTAGATTCTCAAGAGAATAATTAGTTAAACCTTCAGCCTCCGCCCATTTATTAGCCGCTTCTTCTGACTTGAAAGTTTTAGGTCTTATAACTCTATTTCTTCCTCCAAGACAATGTCTGGACAAATTATGTATCCTCTTTGAAAAATATGTTGATCCCATTAAATATAATATCCAATAAAAGGATTTATAAACTTTTGTGTCGTATGAATTAATATGGTGTCATTGTTATTAGGATTAGGTGCAGGAGTTGGTTTTTTCATTCTTGTATACCTCGTACTTTTCATCAATTCTAAAATAGGAAATATGATGGGAAATTTTGCTAAGAAAAATAATCCTAATCTAAAAGCTCGTGTAGAAAAAAGTACTGCATTCTGGTATTCACAGAAAACTATGCTAATAATCTCAGGAGTTTGTGGATTAATCATTTTTGTAATTGTGAGTTTTGTTTGAAAGTCAATAATTTGAAAAATGAATCGTAAAATATATTTCACATTATTATTTATTTTAATAATTAGTATGTTTTCATTTCAATTAGTATTTGCACAAAAAGAAAGTGCATCTCTCATCAACATTCTGGAAGAATTAGAACAAAATCCTCAAGTTCTCAAAGAAATTAATGAAAACATAGATAATTTGCAAATCCCTAAACCAATTCTTAATATTGTAGGAGATCAAAACGTTAATATAAATCTGAAAAACAAAGAAGAAGATGAAAATTGGTTTAATATAATTACAAAAAAAGGACAAATAGTGGGGATGGCAGTTGGATATGATGAAAAAGCTACAATGGAAGTTAATGTTGATGAAGAAACAATTCAACAAATTTCTAACGCGAAAGGAGATTCTAAGATAATAACAAAAGCAATCAATGAGGGGGTTGAGTATAAAGGGTTAACTTTTGGTGCTAAGATTAAAATTTCCTTTATGAAGCTAACTCAGAAAATTGTGTCTTTGTTTGTTTAACTAAAAATATGAAGTCTAAAACTTCTTCACTACAGTAACTAATTTCACATCTCCATGTTTGAAATCTTTCCATAATGTATTATCTCTCTCCTCAAAATCTTCCATCCCAAGAGATTTGAAAAATCTGTAACTTAAATTATTTCCATGTTTGAATACCTGAGCAAACACTCCTTCTACATTATTCTTTCTAAGATAGTCAAAATAAGTCTTCATCAATTTTGTACCCCATCCTCTAGCTCTTTTGTTTCTAATTAAGGCAATATGAAGATGAGCGTAGGATATAGGAAAGCCAGGCATTTCTATTTTATATTTGGTTAGAGTCCACTTTAACAATCTTCTAATTTCTTTGATATGTCTTGCTCTCAAAAGATTAGATAAGACTGCTAATAATATTCTAGGACCTAACCAAATTCTATAAGCCATCTCTTTTCTAGAATCTAAACATCCAAATAGATAACCAATAATTTTGTTTCTATCCTCTAATATGAATAGACTTTCTGGTTCTTTATCAGTATAATATTTAGAACTAGCATCAGCCCATAACTTTCTGTCTGGCATGAAAGGGTCTATTGGATCTCCTAATAATCCAGTATCACAACATATTTCCCTAACTCTTTCTCTATCTTTAGGAGTATACATTCTTACGCGCATGATATTTTGGATGAAGAGGAGGTATATATTTTTATTGGAAAATTACAAAGAAATGATTATTTATTATGTAGAAGTATCAATTATATTCTTTACAGTATTTACAAAACTTATAGCTTTTAACCTTAATTTTTCAGCTTCGTTTTTATCAAATACAATATCTGTAGAATAACTTGCTCTAGATCTTTTGTTTCTAGCTTCAACATAATGAAGAACTTCTTCTTTTTCTATAGAGGAATTACCCACTATATCAATCTCTTCTTTACTTAGATGTTTTATATAAAATTCTTTTATTAAAATAAGTAATGTTGCACTATGATCTTTTGTGGAATATCCTTTAAGAGCACATAGTGCTAACGATGCATGATAGATTGAATAATAAGCAGAAACAATTGCCCAATCATTAAATTCTTTTAATTCCAAAGTTGATTTTACAAATTTTAGATTATGGTCTGCTTTATCTAGATGTCCTTTAATTAGTTCTTCTTTTTCAGTCTCTATTTTTATTTTCTTTGACTTAATATATTTCTGAAAATCATCTCCCATTACTTTATCATCTTCAATCCATAATTCCCAAAAGTCTTTATTCATTTAATACCTCTTTGTAGAATATATCGTGTCCAGACATTACAAATCCAGTTTTGATAGCATGTATTATCACATTATCCTCTTTAGTTAATATTTGTTTTTTAAAATAATCAAAATCTATTATAAAAGTTTGTATTTTTATTCCAGTTGTAGCTTCAATATCTTCTTTAAGTTTATTATTGTTAAATTCTTTTTTATTATAAATCAATAGAATATCTATATCACTATTTTTTCCAAAAGTTCCTTTTGCAGTTGAGCCAAAGATGACAATAACTAAAGGTTTGAATTTGATTTTTTCTATAAATTCAGTAATTGCTCTTTTTCTTTCATTAGAAATCCCATTAAAGCGTTCATAATCAAAAAATGAGAATATAGAATATATTTCTGGATTTTTAGAATTTATTCTATAAAAAGTGTTCCCTATTTCTTTTGTAGAAACAATAATATGACTATTTTTTAAGTTTTTCAGATGTTTCAGGGTTGTATTTGGAGTTAATTTTGTTTCTCTAAGAATTTCACTAAAGTACATTTCTCTATACCTATTTCTATAAAAACATTCAAGAATCTTACCTTTCCCTTCTCCAAATATAATATTGTTCATTTTATGTATAAAGTTATACATTTAATGTAGTATATAAATATATGCGAATTGGAATTGTTTCTATATGAAAAATCACAAAGAAATGATCACTCAATCAACTCAAATTTAAGTCCAGGGATTCTCTCAAAATGTTTGTCCTTTGTAACCAAAATTAAATTTCTGTTTAGAGCAATAGAAGCAATCAACAAATCTATTCCTTGAATTGGTTTCCCAATATCGTAAAGATATTCTCCAAGCCAAATTGCTTTAATATAATCTCTTCTCTCAGGCCAGATAACCGAGTTACCATTTTCTAACGCTCTTGGAAATTCAACTAATGAAAATATAGTTGTTAATCCTTTCATTCCTGTCATGAGTACGCTTGTGTCAAGTATTTTACTCTCTTCCATCCTTCTTCGTCAACTTTTTTGTATAATTCTCTTGCTCTTTCCCAAGACATTTTCTTAATAGATCTTCTAGTTTCTTCAGGTAACTCTTCTAAAATCTCTTTTGATGATGTTATTTCAGTCATAGTTTCCATTTTGAAAATCCTTTTTATTTCATTAAGTAATTTATTATTATCTGCTCTGGAAATACCATTAATACTTACTGAAATTTTTCCTTCTGTTTCTAAATATTCTAATATTACTTTCAAAGTATTATGATTGATTTTTTTAGGAAGTTTCTTCTTGAGCTCTGCAATTGTTATTGGTTGATTTGAGTCATTAATAGTCTCCTCTACCATAATTATAGTGTTAAGATTGGGATTGTGTTCTAATGTTAATTTTACCATATTTGAGTCTAATTATTAGTTTTATATAACTAATTATAACTTACATATATATAAATTTATGTGAATTGACTAATTTAGTTCCATATAGAAAATATTAAAAAGTTAACTTTATAATATAAAATCAGGATTCTTAAAATTATGATCAAAGCAATACATCTATACAAAGATAAAAAAGTAAGTT
>PEZY01000004.1:0-71838 GCA_002773855.1 Candidatus Buchananbacteria bacterium CG10_big_fil_rev_8_21_14_0_10_33_19
CGGTAAAACTCCAAATGAAATACTGGAGTTATCTAATTAATAAGAAACCGCCAAATGTATGTGCTTAAAACACTATGTTTTTTATATATCAAAAAATAGTATAATAATAAAATAAACATTACAACATTCATAAACTAAAGAAATGAGAATTTGGGACATTGAGCCAAAATACCTTTGCCAAAAACACTTAATCGCCGAACATCGAGAACTTCATGGCACTTGGAATATTATAACTTTGGGTAAAAAGGGCTACAGCCAACACCCCGAAACAAAAAGATGGGTTGGCAAACTTGCTGCCCTTGAAAAAAGACACTCTAGATTGGTCAAAGAAATGAAAAAAAGAGGTTACAAGCATTTTTCACCATTAGATAAAAAACTGGCCGAGGGAATAGCTGTGCAGAAAACCAAATTACAATCAATTGCTATGCAAAAAGAAATTCTTAAAAACAAACCTTGTGGTTGTTTTGTAAAAAAATAATTATGCCAAATAAAAAATCATCTGCTATAATAACT
This sequence comes from Candidatus Buchananbacteria bacterium CG10_big_fil_rev_8_21_14_0_10_33_19, assembly GCA_002773855.1. Lineage (GTDB taxonomy): Bacteria > Patescibacteriota > Patescibacteriia > 2-01-FULL-39-33 > 2-01-FULL-39-33 > 2-01-FULL-39-33. Next base: position 514 of record PEZY01000004.1, read on the forward strand.
AAAATTAAAAAATAATTTTATTCATTATGAATCAAAAAATGAACCCAGTAGTGCACTTTGAAATGCCAGCTGAAGACAAAAACAGAATGCGAAAATTTTATGAAACTACTTTTGGCTGGCAAACTAATCAACTTGGACCAGAAATGGGTAATTATATTACCGTTACTACTACGGAAACCGATGAGAACAGAATGGTCAAAAAACCAGGCACCATTAACGGTGGCTTTTTTCAAAAAACTAACGATCCAATATCTCAATACCCTTCAATTGTCATTCAAGTTGAAAATTTAGAAGATAGTATTAAAAAAGTTGAGGCTGGCGGTGGCAAAATATCTGGCAATATAGATACCATACCCAGTGTAGGTAAGGTGGTTTCAATTATTGATACTGAGGGCAATAGAATTAGTCTTATAGAGCCAGTTAATAACTAGCGTAAAACATTAAAATAAAAGGCTCAGAGTAATACTGAGCCTTTTTAAAATCTTAAAATAAATTTTAATCCATCTTAGCGCCCTGTTCTAATCTATATTTTTTAACCGAAAATATAAAAGCGGTAAACTGTAAAATTATCACTAACAAGGTCATAGTTGTAGCTACATAACCAAACCAATCTGGTCCAACCTTGCCGTAAGTAGAAAAATACTGAAAATACATATAATGAGCCGAAATTAAATAAAAAATTACGTAAGTTAAACTGTGCAACCATCGCCAAGACATAATACCTAAAAATTTTATAACTTTATTAAAAGAAGTTATCATTAAAATTACTCCCCAAAATAAAGCCACTAAACCTAATAGATTAGCCAAAGAAAAACCAGAACCACCAATTTTAATTAAACTATTTAAAGGTGTGTCTAGTAAGATAACTATAAAGTGAGCCAAACCAGTTAGTGTAAACCAAATACCCAGCTCCCCTCGCCAACTCCAAGGCAATAAAAAAGGCGACCCGCTTTCGGTAGGTTTACTAAAACGCGTAATTGGTCCAATTATTAAAACCAAAAATAACAAGACAAATGATGTTCGTCCTAAGGCCGTCGACCAGGGTACTTCCAGAAAAAAATTCATACCAAAAACCAAAGCCAAGGCAAAAGCCCCCACCGCTAAATGCTGCCCTGGTGTATTTTTCATGTCCATAATTTTATATTAAATAATTTATAGATAATTTTATTATACCACTATTTATATAAAATTATAATTACATAATCCATTGACTGAATATAAATTAAAATGATATTTTATATATATAACCTATTATTTGTATTTTACATATACACATAAAAAATATGGAACCGTTACCAAAATTTGATAGTCCAATTCAAATTTTTTTAAGGCAACAACTTGTTAATCAACCTTATATTTATATTGATCTCTGGTCACTAGTTCATTTTTGCTCTGGTTTAATCTTAGGTTTCTTATTTGCCACTTACTACCACAAAAAACTATCTTGGTTAATTACGCTTAGTCTGTTAATTATTTACGAAATCCTTGAAGTATTTTTAACTGGTATTGTATTTGTTTCAGAAACATATACAGATAAATTTTGGGATTTAATCATTGGCATGGCTGGCTTTTTTATTTTTTATAAAATTTTTAAAAAAATACACCATAGCTAATTAATTATTAATACTTTTATAAAGCTGTCTATCCAGGCAGTTTTTTGTTAAACTATTAGTATGATAAATAAAAAAAGTTTCAAAGATAAAGTATTAGAAATAGTAGCTAATATCCCCAAAGGTAGTACTATGACCTACAAAGAAGTGGCCATAGCAGCTAAAAGCCCCCGAGCCTTTCGAGCCGTAGGTACTATTATGGCTCATAATTTTAACCCCAAAATACCTTGTCATCGAGTGATAAAATCTAGTGGCCAAATTGGTAATTATAATCGTGGTGGTGAACGAAAAAAACAAGCTATCTTAAAACAAGAAAAAGCGATCTAAAATAAAAATTAATATTGTTTTATAATCAATACAATTCTTTATTAAAAAGATTTATTCTAAAATTATAAACATCTAAGCTATTATTTTTTACACATTTATATATAGCTAGCATATCAATGGCACTTAAGATAATCAATTCTAGATAGATATAGTGTCCAGAATGAAGAGAGCTGATACAATTTCTTGCTATATTACATTGGGGGGGGGTATAATTTATAGTAAATAAATATATTATTAAATAAAAATATATGATTATTAAAAGATACACTACAATTAAAATGATTTTTAGTTTATGTTTAGCATTAGCGTTGTATACTTCATTGCTTACTTCTTCAGCTAGTGCTGTAACTGCAGTGACAATTTCAAATGTACAAACTTTTATTTCTAATCAATATGTAATTATTCAATTTGAAACAGATATACCGGTAAAGGCTAACATAGTATATTCAGATAGTTCTAGTTTTAGCTCTAGTTTTTCGTATAGTGGCAAACCAGCATCTATATATGAATTAAATGAAGTGACAAAACATCAATTAATCCTAAATTCAGCTGAGGTAGGAGGAACAAAAAAAATATATTATAAATTTGTTGATCCATTCTTACATCCGTTTAATAGTGATGTTTTTATATTGGATTTATTACCAGACAGTCAAAAAATAGAATTTAAAAAAGATATTTATCAAATACCTATTGTGGATATTTATGATATTAAACCTACTTCTATGAGGTTGAAGTGGTCTACAAATCAACCTACCACTGGAAAAGTATATATAACCAATCAAGGGTCTATGAATATGAATCGACTTATTGATTATGATTATGATCAGAGTTTTGATGATACAAATTTATCAATTCAACATGATTTGTTGATTTCTGGTCTATCTCCAAGTACGACATATTATTTTGGCATACAGGCATTTGTAGGAAATAATTTCGCGTATACTTCGGCTGGAAATTTAGGGACAGCTTCAGAATTATGGCACAATATGCGTAACTTTTTTGCAGATATATCAAGTAATTCAGTTATAATTACTTGGAATTTTGATCATAGCAATATATTGCCGATATTAGAATACGGTTTGACTACAAGTTATGGCAATAAAATCGAGACTCCGGTTTGCCAGATGTCAAACGGTTTCTCATATGATTCATGTACAGCTACAATTTCTAATTTAGCCTCAGGTACAACTTATCATTATAGAGTAAAACATGACACCGAATATAGCCCAGACAAAATCTTTACTACAAAAACAGCCTCGTCTGGAGTGATCAAGCCAACTTGTTCTTCATGGGTTTATTCAAATTGGAACACCTGCGTTAATAACCAGCAAACAAGAACTATGATGTCGGCTAGCCCAACTAATTGCCTAGGCGGTACTCCAATATTAATTCAGAGCTGTAATTCTAGTAGTAATATAAATACTGGATCTTATTCAAAGAATGTAAATAGTAATTTTATCAAAGTTAATGATAATCCTTCAGTTTATTGGTTATCAGCAGATAATAAAAGATACCTATTTTCTAATAGAGCTGTTTTTAGTAGTTGGTTTATTAACAACTTTAACGGTTTGAGAAATATTAGCCAGAATGAATTTGATAATATCCAATCAGGAGAAAATTTGACTGTTAAGCCTGGAAATAATATAAAGTTTGATAATAGTAATATTGTATATTATGTGACTGATAATAATAACATTTGCAAAACAAACGACAGATCAAAATTATTATTTATAATACAATCTAGCTTTGAAGCTGATTATAAAGTGACTGGTAATTGTTTATAAAATGCTACTCAAAAATCCCGACCGATAGGTCGGGATTTTTGAATTTAATGAGCTTATGTAACAATCGGGAGTTTCATTATTAAAATTATCTGATATACTAGAATTATAAATATAATTATATATCAATATGAAAAAAAATATTCACTTAGCCGACGAAAGAGGCGGAGCCAACCACGGCTGGCTCAAGACTAAATTTAGTTTCAGCTTTGCCGACTACTACAATCCAGATCGCATGGAATTTGGTAAAATCCGCGTCCTCAACGACGATATTATTGCCCCTGGTATGGGCTTTGATACTCACCCTCACGACAACATGGAAATAATTACTATTCCCCTCTCAGGTGAGCTAGGTCACAAAGACAGTACCGGTTCTGAAGAAGTGCTTGGACCAGGACAAATCCAAGTCATGTCGGCTGGTAGCGGTATTACCCATTCTGAATACAACCATTCTAAAATTGAGGACTTAAAATTATTTCAAATCTGGATTGAAACCAACAAGCTAAATGCCGAACCTAGACACGCCACTCAAACTCTTAATTTAGAAAAAAATAAATTAAATAAAATAGTTTCTGGTGAACAAAATTCTGATACAATTTTTATTTATCAAGATGCTAATATCTGGCTAGGTGAATTTGATACTGCTAGCCAGATATCATTTAAAATTAATCCTCCACGAGCGGTATTTATCATGGTCATAGAAGGTGAAATAAAAATTAATCAAGATACCTTAAATACCAGAGATTCTATAGAAATAGAAGCTGAAACTGATATTCGATTAAACATCAGTCAAAAAACCAAAATTTTAATTATTGATACTATTCTATAATATGTCCAAAGCCCTATATTTATTGCTCCTCACTTCTTTAATACTAAGTGGTTGCCAAATTAAAAAACCTCAAGATACCAATCAAGTAGCCTGTACTGCTGAGGCTAAAGTTTGTGCTGATGGCACAACTGTTGGCCGCGTGGGACCAAATTGTGAATTTGCACTTTGTCCTGATGAGAATAATACATCACTCTATCAAATCTTAAACGCTAATTCGATTTCTAATATCTCACCAAAATTCTCTTTTAAATCACAAATCCCCAAAGACTGGCAAGCCGAAGCGGTAACTAGTATTGGGGCTATTAATATTTTTGACCCCCGAGCTGACGGTAAAAATAATTTAGAAAAATCACAAATTTTTATTAGATTTTTTGATGCCACTTCATTTTTAACTCTTAGTACTGTCACAATTTATAACAAAGAAAATACTACTATCAACGATCGGCCGGCCGTTGTCTATAATATCGAAAAAAAATCTAACATCGCTAATTTTGCAAATCAACCATTGTGGCGTAGTCAAAGGCATATTGTGACAGATATTAGAACCACTGATTTAAACCTAACTACTTTTTATGTCATTGCCAAAAATCCCAATCTAAATCAGGAAATTTATGATAATTTCTTAAACAATTTAATCTTAACTAATGATTTAACTTCACTAGTTGAGCCAGTAGCCGAATTTAAAAAACGAATTACCAAAAAACCATTTGGCATATTTATTACCCCTCAAGATTCACCAGTCCAACCAGAGAAATTCACTGGCTATCACAATGGTGTTGACATAGAATACCAAGATAGCATCACTGAAGTGCCAATCTATGCTATTGCCGATGGCACTGTAGTGTATGCTAGTACCGCCAGTGGCTATGGTGGTGTAGTAAGTATTCAACACCAAATCAATGGCCAAAATTATATGGCCATTTACGGCCATTTAAATCCCGCTTCATTAATAAAAAATAATTCTACTGTCAAAGCTGGTCAAAAAATCGGAATTTTGGGTGAAGGTTTTAGCAATGAAACAGATGAAGAAAGAAAGCATTTACATTTTTCTCTCAGATTAGGCAATAATCTTAATCTAGCTGGTTACGTTAAAAATAAAATCGACTTAGACAACTGGGTTGACCCATTGCTACTGTATCAAAATTAAAAACCTATCCAACAAAAAACAGCTAATAGCTGTTTTTTGTTGGACATTTATTTATCACAATAAATATTCATAGCCTCACACATAAACTGAGCCAAGCCGTCAGCAATCTGATCATAATAAGACTTAAAACGTTTATCACCAACATACATCTGAGCTAAGCCACGATACATTGTTAAATTTGGTTCATAAAAAGCTCGCAAATTATTATAATGCTGAGCGATTAAAGCCTGAACTTCTGGACTAGCTGGATTACGTTTTAATGTCATTTCATTAGCAATTTGTTGGTTTAATTTATCACTATCAGCCAATACTTTTTTTAAACCATCTTTACCCATTTTCTTCACCCGAAACTGTGATTGACGATAGGCATTACTATCACCCCAATGCTCTTGAGCTTCTTTCGCGTATGCTTCTAATTCAGCTTTGTTTAAGCCGGCATACAAATCTTCATCAGCCATATTTTTTTGATTACTATTTTTTTTAATAGTCTTATCAATCGTCTCAATTAATAAATCCAAACGATCTCTTTTTATTTTCATCATTTTCTTTTGATCAGTTAAAGCTAATGTCCTATTAAAATTTGGTGCAAAAATAATTTTCTTAATCTCAGCTAAAGAAAATTCTAATTCTCTAAAAAATAAAATCTGTTGCAAAATAAGTAAATCATTATCATTATAATGCCGATAACCATTTTGACTACGACTAGGGTTTAACAAATCAATTTGATCATAATAATGTAGGGTTCTAATACTCACCCCAGCTAATTCTGACAATTGTTTAATATTATAAGACATATTAATAATTTATTTAAAACTTAGGTGTCGACCTCATTGATATTAATCTATATCCACCTTAACAAATTATAAACTATTACGCAACGTCATAGTCAAATAATATTTAAAATTTAATTGTTATTTTTAAATAAGCAACTTTATGCTATATTTAAAGCATAAAGCTAATTCCAAACATATGAAAATAATCACTCTAAGTGCTATCATCCTCACTTCACTAGTTTTATCTGGTTGCAATATAATTGGCATTCAATATGACCAGTCCAACGTCTCAACTCAACAAAACCAAGAAGTAACAGCTAATAAACTAGATATTAGTAATAAAGCCCTAACCCGATTACCAGACTATATTATTCGATTAGATAATTTAGAAGAGCTAAATATATCCAATAATAAATTAACCGGCTCACTACCAGCAGAAATTAAAAACTTAAGTAAATTAAAAATTTTAGATTTGAGTAATAATTTAATGACTGGAATACCGGCCGAGATTGGTCAATTACCAAATCTAGAAATCTTAAACTTAGCCAACAACCAATTGACTGGCTTACCGTATGAACTAGGTAATCTAAAAAATTTAAAAACCTTAAATTTATCTGGTAACAATTATGCTCAACCAGATTTGGATGTTATTTTAAAAACATTGCCCAGTGATGTAAAAATTATTACCAACTAAACAAATCAATATTAAAAATCCATCAGTTTGGTGGTTTTTTTAATACAAAAAAACCCGTAGTACTCAGTACTACGGGCAACCTTCATTAATTATTCAACTCCAGAGAAAACTTATACGGCAAGCCAAAGTGACAGTTAGAACCAAAACGAACAATGCCCTCAGCTTCGGTGGTTGATATAAAATGACCCATCAAAATATAAGCGTCAGATGGGCAATGCGTACCACCAGATTCACCCCACTGATAATAAAAAGCCCCATTGAAAATAAAAATTTCATCATAACGATAACCATCAGATGAATAAAGAATATATTTGTCACCAGATTCTTCATCGGTAAAAACTTCAAAAATAATATCACCACTATAATCACCAATCTCTGGATCAATATTTGTCGGCGGAAAAAATGGTGAAAACAGACAACCATTCAAAAAAATTACTGCTACCGCTGACATCAATAGTACTGCTATTTTATTCATTGACTTACTCCTCTTTAGTTGCAATGTACTAGCTACTTATGGTTTATAATAAAACGACTAAAATGTCAATACTGGGGCTTATAAATTACTTTATTAAGCTAATTGACATTTATAATAATTTATGATAATATAACAATATATTAGGAGGCTTAAATATCTAAAAAAAGCTATCAAAAAAGACAAAAAAAACAAGTTCATAACTGGCGAGCCCAGATACTGCCAAAGCTGTGGGAAAGAATCCCATAATTTGTTTGAAGTTACCAATAAAACTCAAAAAATAAACCAGCTCCAGTACTGTGAAGAATGTTCAGAAAAATACAAAGCCAAAATGGAAGCTGCCGCCTAAAACTTAAACAAAATAAAAATCGCTTTTCTGTATTTACAGATTGGCGATTTTTTTAATTACATTTTTTTAATTCTAATATTTTTATATTTCATATTTGAAAATATTTGATTGAAACATTTTAACTGCTAATATCAAATATTCTTTGGCCATCTCCCAATTAATTGGTTCTAAGTAGCTACCACTTGGCCTTAATTTGCCTTGAGCATCAATACCAATCTTGGGCACAAAACACTTTATAAGTGGCTCAACTAAGTGCAAAGACTGCGGACCCAAACCACCAGCTACGATTAATTGTATATCAGGACATGAGTTATTTATAGCAGCCAAGTATGGTAATAATTTCAACCAAGACATTGGTAGGCCACGGCCCATGCTCATATCCAGTAGTACACCATCAATTGTATCATCACCATAATCTTGAAGTTTGGTCACTAATTTAAGCGGATCGCAATCAACTAAGTTTAAGGCATGAGAATTAATTTGAATAATAACATTAATATGCGGATAGAGTTTTTTAAATTCTCTAATATCATCTGAATTTGGCCAAATCATATCCAACTGAATGGCTCGTAAATTAGGACCAGAAAAATTAACTACTTGAATTAGACTGTCTAGAATATCAATGCCTTGATAGTCAGCATAATGAAGAACGTTATAAGCCAAAGGATGTGTTGTAAAAATTTCAGCCACACTTTCTTTGGGTGGAAATACGCCATCAAAACGAGAGGCAAGGCCATGTAAAGTTTTATATGACATCATAACTCCCACACCCAATTGGTAAACTGGTCTATTAACATCAATTATGTCTAAGGCTACTAACATATCATCAACCTGAGATCGATCAGTAAAATCAGTAATACCGATATAATTGGGAACTTTTAGCTTGGACATCTTAATCCTTTCCGGTTGGTGGTAAAAAATATATTTATAAAATGAACAAGTTTAAACTATTTTTTATCACATTATAGACACTATGTCAATCGTCAACAAATAAAAAAGGCTACCGTTTTAAGGGTAGCCTTTGAGACCGTTGTGGTCTAAGGTACTATTTTGGAGCTGTGGTTGACTCCGATTTTTCTGCACCACCTTGTCGCCGAAGTTTAGCGGCGGCAAGAGCGTCGTTGGTAGTACTTCGCCAGCTAAAACCGTTTGGCCCAACCGTCGAGATGTTACCATCTTTTCTGGTGGAGGCTTCTAACTGGAAGAACACCGATCCGTCACCACCGTGCTCCAGAATTTTCTGTAGTTGCCAGCCAGGTTGATCAGTCAAACCCTGACTAGCCGCTACATCCAAACTGCTGGCCGGTGCACTGTAAACAGTAGCTGCCGCCTTAAGCTGATCAATTGTCGAGGTTTGATCGGCGATGGTTTTTTTCATCGCTTTGTGATTAGCCACATAACCATGCAAAAACCAGCAAACACCAATCAGAGCTGCCACCGTGATCACTCCGCCAATAGCGCAAGCAATACATTTCATACCAATCTCTCCTTAAAGTTTTTGAACTACCACAGTCAGTGGCAATCCATATTTTAGTTTCAATTCGATTTGGTGGCGTTCTATATTTTTACCACCAGTGTCAAAGTTGAGTATTGCACACCAGCGACCATCATCGGTCTGACAAGGAATAAAACTAGGTATAGAACCACCGTTAATCCTCGCCTCTAACCTTTTGACATCATCTGGAGTCTGAAATCGACCAAATTCGATTCGATCACCTAAATCAGAAGCAATACCTGTAGCCACCCAATCACCAGTTGTTACGGTAACTGAGTTGCTCCTTTTTTCCACTGGCTTTTTTTCAACCACCGCAGGTACTACTACTTCATTTGACGGTGCAGTCGTAATCGGCTGTTGAACCACTGGTGTAATTACTGGTGTAATTACAGACGCCGGAGTTGTAACCGTTACTGCTTTTTGAGCTGTTGACGATTTACTCATCCTGTCGACCCGCAACCAACCAATTTTTGTTTCATCATCGTAACTAGCGACTGGTTCATAAAAAACACCAGTTGCTTTATCGGTGAGTACTTCACCATCTACTAGATGAAACCATTTCGAGCCAACTTCAACTTCTTCACCACGCTTCACATCATCTCCATCCCTAGAATAAAGGTAGGCATCAGCAGTGGCATAATAAGCCGCCGGCATTTCGGCCGAGTGCTCATTGATGACTGTGTCACGGTTAAGCGACAAGCCAACGCCCTTGATACGACTATCAATATTAGCCAGAATTTCTTCTCGCAACAATGACAGACGCATTGTATGTCGAGCTTGTGACCCAACATTAACATTCCAACATTGGAAAGTGAGAGCGACTAGCGACAAGCCGATCGCCCATTTAAACACCCAACGTTGGGGTTCTGGTGCTGTTACCACTAGATAGGTAGTACAAAACACAATTACCAAGGAAAATATTTCCTTGGTCACCCCGCTTTGAATAGCAGCGGGATTTTTCAAGGCTACAAATATTCCGCCGGCTTGATAAAGATCATCGAAGCTCGCTCCGAAGATAATCGTCAAAACCGCCTGAACACCAACCGAAACCGCGAAACCAAGAAACAAGACTTGCGAAAAGCTCACGCTTTTACCAGCCAAGTTCTTGATCTCTTCACGATTGTAAACAGCCAAGATAATCAGCCCCGCCACCAAAGTAATCATTGGGGCGTATCTAAAAACAATGGACAACACAAATGCGAAAATAACAACTTTTTGCCAGTTCATATCAACTCTCCTTAAAGGTTGTTGTCAGAATTTCTTCATTAAATTGGCAAACCACCGCAAGATATTTTCAAATATCTCAAAGATTGATTCACCAATAAAATGGTCAGCAATTTGCTTGCCACGACTAAAGGCGCCATCTAAAGTGCCACTACTTGAATCAGTGCTAGCCGAGCCACTGGATTCTTTTCTTGGTTTTAACCAATCGGCAAATCCGAAAACCTTCTCGTGTATCTCGTCCCTCCGACCCCATAGCCAAACTGGTAGGGCGATTACAGTTACCACTAGGGCAACCAAGATACGCCACCAACCTCGCTCATAGCGAGGTAGGAGTTTATCTTCTTTGATTCGAGAATCATTTTGCTGGATTGGCTCAACACCGATAATCCCCTTAGACAAATAATTAATCACCTGACCAACTGAAGAAACAGAATCATGTGTACTATCTGTCACTAAGGCTTTGATACCTTGCTCAACCTGCTCCCAGTCAACTTGAGGAGTTGGCGGCCCGTAAGTAATGGCAGAGATAATCAGTACCAGTGCTAGCACCACCCAAGTATTACCCGGGATGTTGCTTTTACTAAGCACCCTCCAAAAGCCACCACCACGAATCCAATTGCCAATAGACACTCCTGTCCAATCTGAAACTGCTGGTACAAGAATGGCTGCCCAAATAAGCAGTGCCACTCCCCACAACAATATCATTTCAAAGCCAAAGTTTACCCAGGGTGCTTCTCGCATACCCATGAGTGGATATTCCAAACACAAAGTAAATGCAAAGGCAACCACTCCAACCAGGAAACAAATCACAGATTTAAGTAGAATATTCATCCTCCCAATCCTTCCAATCCTTTCAGTAAATTTTTCCAGAAGCCTTGGCCGGTGTCGGGTTTGACCGATTTAAAACCAGCTGGCTTTTCGGCGGGAATTTCCCGTTGACGAATATCTGCCGGACCACCAATTATGTGGAAGCTGGCTGTCCGCTTCTTGTCGGAAAATTCTAGCGGGATAACAGCCACGCCAGAAGATTTCCAATACTTATTACTGGTAGCCTCAACGATGGCTACTTTCTTACTTAAGACATCAACAACAAAAGAAACGTTGGCTTGCACACCATTTTTATAGGTCTGCACCAGCATTTCCCAGCCACTAACGCCTCTGGTTAAATCATCGGTAATAGCATATTCTGGTCGACAGACCAGACATACTTCCCGATCTTTAGGCAGTGGCCGTGTGCCACATACTGGGCATTTGGGAAAATTTTGTTGTTTTCCCTTCTGTGGACCAGTTTGATTACCTTGGTTTTTACCCATTTTAAAACTCCTTTACGTCTTTTCGACGGTTATTTTGGGCCATTCAACACTATCTATATAAAACTGCTATTTAGCAGTAAAAACAAGTTAAATTGTAAAGTTCTCAGTTCAAAATCTACTGAACTTTAACACCCTTATTTTACCATATTTAATGATTTTTGTCAATAGATAAAACAATCAATTTATAACATTTTAAAAATATCAAAAAAATAGCTAATTTAAAACAAAAAAGTGCCAATTTAGGCACCTCTTGATAATTAAATTTTATAATTTTTATGGATTAGTAGCCGATTGACCACCAGCACCAATATTACTACCACTACCCCCGCCCACTAAGGCTTCAAAAATATAACTTAAAATAACATAAGAACTGAAGATTATTAGAATACCCAAAACGGCCCAAATCATCATATTTTTACCCTTTTGAATCTTACTACTATCACCACCAGAAATCATCCAAGTAATACCGCCGAATATAAAGGCCACTAGTGCCAAAACCCCAGAAACACCCAAGGCTCCATTAACGACATTTTTCACCGCATCCTCTAAATTACCACCTGTGGTACCAGTTAAGGGATTTTTTAATTCCTGAGCCTGAATTAAAAATGGCAATGACATTATAGACAAAGCAAAAACAAAAGAAATAATATATTTGACTTTTTGTGACTTCATAGTTAAAAACTATTATGAATTGAAATTATACATTGATTATAACACTAACCAAATAAAAAGTTAATGGCTTTCTTTCTGACCAAAAAACTCACTCCAAAAACAAAAATTACTATACTTACTAGCTGAGGCAATCTTAACCACCAAAAAACCGGTGTCTGATCTAGTCTAATAAATTCCATAAAAAAACGAATCACCGAATAACCCAGTAGATATAAAATTGATACCGTGCCAGCTGGTAATTTTATTTTTTTATAAACTAAAATTAAAAATACAAACAATAATAAATTTAATAATGACTCATACAAAAAAGTAGGTTGAAAATATAAATAATTTTCAAAACCTATTGGTCGATTAGACTTGGCAATTGGTATACCAATTGACCAATTAGTTGGCAAGCCAAATAACTCTTGATTAAAATAATTACCCCAGCGTCCAATCGCCTGCCCCAGTGGCAAAGCCACAGCAATCAAATCTACTAATTGCCAAAAATTAAATTTGTTTTTTTTAGACCAAACAAAAACTGCCAGAGCACCGCCAATAATTGCTCCGTGAATAGCCAATCCACCCTGCCAAATTTTAAAAATCGCCGACAAATTATTAACATAATAATCCCAATTAATAATAAATACTTCATATAATCTGGCTCCTAAAATACCACTGATTATCGACCAAGAGGCTAAATCATAAACTTGATCTACTGATATATTCTTTTGCTTGGCTAAACGTAAAATTAAAACCAAGCCAGATAAAATAGCTAAGGACATTAAAATGCCATACCAACGGATTTCGATATAGCCTAATCTTAAAAAAACCGGATTGGGATTGTAATAATGTAGTAAATTCATAACTATATTTTAAGCTTTATTTGATAAAAAATAAAGGACTTCCATTGTGGAAGTCCAGAATATGCCCTTTTTATTTTATTTACATTTTTGCAGTCTGCCAAAGCTTTCGCTGACCGCTTTTTTGCCAATCAACTCATGACCTTGGCGCTTAATCCAGGTAATACATTCCCTAACACCTTTGGCGTTACCGCAATGCTTAACGCGATTAACACCATCACCATCTTTGTATTCTACTGCTGTCTTGGCCATAAATACTTTCTCCTGTTTTATGGTTTTTTGTGAAGTCAAATTGAGACTTACCAGAGAAAATATTTATAAAGCTAGTTTCCCTTCATTGCCAACCTCCTTTTCTATTCCAAAGAACGACAATAACTATATTACCACTAATTAAATTTAAAGTCAACTATATCTTTTAACCTAAAAAATAATCACAAAAAAAATCGCCACTTTGACGATTTTATTTTTGAATTTTTTTAAATTACCTCTACTTTTATCAAATTAGTCTGACCCTTAAAACCAAAGGGGTGACCGCCAACCAAAATAATTGTGTCTCCTAATTTTACTAACTTATTTTTTAATAATGTAACTTTAATCTTTTTTGACAAAACATCAAAAGAAGATGAAAAAGGAATATAATAAGCACTTACGCCCCAACTTAAACTCATCTGGTTAACTGTCATAGGCGATGGGGCTACAGCAATAATAGGTACCTTAGATCTAAAGCGAGAAATATTTCTAGCCGTAAATCCAGAAGTAGTAGCACACACAATTAATTTAGCGCCAGTTACATCTTCAGCTAAATCTTGGGCCATAAAACTCATTACCTGAGTAATAGAATTCAAATTTTTAAATTCACCTTCTTTGGCTTCTTGTTCATCGATTAGTCTAGTCTCTACTTCTTTGGCAATTTTAGTCATAGCTTGTACCGCTTTTAGTGGGTAGGCGCCACTGGCTGTCTCGCCAGACAACATAATAGCATCAGTACCATCTAAAATAGCGTTAGCCACGTCAGAGACCTCAGCTCTAGTTGGTAGGGGATTCCTGATCATTGAATCCAACATTTGAGTAGCCACAATTACCTGCTTACCAGCCTTACGACATTTGTCGATAATTGTTTTTTGAATCAATGGCAAATCTTCAAATGGTAATTCGATACCTAAATCGCCACGCGCTATCATAATAGCATCAGCCACCTCTAAAATAGAATCAATATTATCTACTGCCTCTCGTCTTTCAATTTTAGCGATAATTCTCATGTGAACGCCACCGATTTTACCCTTAGCCTTAGGTTTTTCTAATTTATATTTACTGACTACTTTATTGTTATGATATTTTGCTTCTAAGGTAAATATTCTTTTGCGTAACCGCATCACATCACTAGCATCCTTAACAAACGACAAAGCTACAAAATCCAAGCCATTTTTAACGCCAAATTCTAAATCTTGCCAATCTTTACTAGTAATTGGTGGACACTTAATATCAGTCTGAGGAAAATTCATCCCCTTATGAGTTTTAATAATCCCAGGGGTTACTACTCGACAGTAAACAGCCTTATTTTTAATTTTAATAACTTCCAATTCAATATTAGCATCATCAATTAAAACAGAGTGACCTGCCTTAATCTCCTGGTATAATGTTGGATACTGAATTGGAATATAAATATCCGTTGTTTTATTAGGAATAGTAAAATTTTCTGTTACTAAAATAACTATATTTTTCTTAACTACTTTCACCCCATCTTTAGATACTTCACCAATTCTAATTCTTGGACCTTGTAAATCTTGCATAATAGCAACTGTAGTTTTAGCTATTTTAGATGCACTTCTTAAATTACGAATCAATATTTGATGGTTAGAATAAGTACCATGAGAAAAATTTAATCTAGCCACATTCATACCAGCTGAAATTAATTTTTCCATCATATTTCTAGATTCTGAAGCTGGTCCAATCGTAGCAACAATCTTTGTTCTTTTCATTGTTATTAAAGTTTTATTGTTTTTATAAACCAATCACCCACCTGTTTAGCAAAAGACGCTAATAGCGGTAATTCCCATTTTTCACCCTTAAGTGATTTTAAAATACCTATTATAGCTACAATAGTAACTGTGATTGACAATAACCAACCAAAAATCGGAAACCAGAAAAACAAAGATAAGCAAAACAACAAGAAGCCTTGATTAGCATGAAAACGAATATACTCGTTATTCTTTCTGGCTGCCAATGCTACTATAGAAAGAATCCACACATAACTAATTGCACTCCAGATTTTCTCTTCTTGAGAAATTTTTTTAGACTGAGTCATAATTTTTATTTAATTATTTTTTAATATTAGAAGCATAAATTATAAATATAGCCACTAGTGAACCAACTATCGCGACTGTAGTAGTTTCGGTAATGACATTAAAAAATTTCCAAATTCTAAAACCATCAGCAAAACGATAAAGAGAAATACCAAAACCGATTACAAAACCACCTAAAACTCCTGAAATTGTAGCAATGGCCGCACTACTGCCAAAATTCTTAGCTGATCTAATAGCAATATTTATCAACACACTCAAACGAATAATCCATGACATAATTTCTACTTGTTCAAAAAATAAACCAGAGCCCAACTTAGTAGAAAAAAAACGAAAAACTATTTCTAAAACCAAAGCCAAAATAACTGGCCATTTAATAAACTTCAAATAGACAGCAAAATCTATGGGTTCCCAAATTTTAGATGATTTTTCGTATTCCATATTACCTATACATTATACCTTATTTTATCAATAAATAAAAAATCCGACATACCACAATGTCGGATTAGATATAAAGCTTTTTATATTTTACCCACTAAATCTAAGTCCGGCTTTAGGGTAGAGCCACCTGGCTGCCAACTAGCTGGACAAACCTGATCACCATGCTTACTAACAAAAATTGCTGCTTGTAACTTTCTTACCAATTCTTGAGCTGACCTACCGATACTATTATCATTCACCTCGATAACTTTAATAACACCCTGAGGATTTATTATAAATGTACCCCTTAAGGCCTCGCCTTTTTCTTCGATATAAACTCCAAGCGATTGAGACAGTCTAGCGGTTTGATCAGAGGCCATAGGAAAAGCAATATGCTTAATTGTTTCTGAGGTGTCGTGCCAAGCCTTGTGAGAATACACATTATCAGTACTAACACTAATAACCTCGGCGCCTAATTTTTTTAAGTTATCATAATTTTCTGCCATTTCTTTTAATTCTGTCGGACAGACAAATGTAAAATCAGCTGGATAAAAAAATAGAATCAACCATTTACCCCTGTAATCTGACAATTTTATTTTTTTAATTTTTTCTTGATGATAAATCTCTAATTCTAAATCTGGCAAATAACTATTAATTAGATTGGTGCCAGTTAATACTTCTTTATTTTCCATTGTATATTTATTTATTAATCATATAAATCAAATTCACCTTTATTGGCCTTACAGGTAGGGCACTGCCAATCTATTGGCAATTCAACAAAGGCTGTATTACCGGCGATATTATGGTCTGGATCACCGCTTTCTGGATCATAAATCTCTCCACAAATACGACAAATATATTTTTGCATATTTTTTAAATTATTAATTAATAATGGAATCAATCTATGAAAGAACAATAATTTAAACAAACAATTGACTACTTTAATTTTATCAAAAAATTAAATTTAAAGACAGTAAAGCGATATCTATCTCAAAATAGTCATAATAGCTCGAACAATAAACCTAATATTATACTGCCTTTGGTATAATAGTGGCACTTTATTGTTTAAATTTAATAATTTTTTAACAGCTATTTTGGCCGAACGCACAGACGACTCAACAGTAAAAACAATTTCATTTTTAATTTCCACATATTGACCAATAAAAGCTAAATTTTTTGAACCTTTTGGCACTACTAATGGACGATCATTTTTATGTCGAGGCATAAATTGACTAGTAATATAAGGTAGCATTACCGGCACACAATTAGCTTGGGCAATAATTGATCCTCGATACTCGGTAAATCCTAAATGAGCACATAATTCCTCTAGTATTTCTTGACCGGTGCAACCTGACATTTTTTTCTTAACATAATTACCAATTTTATTTGGCAATAAACCATAACCCCAACAAACAAAAACATTTTTAGGTTGATTAATAAAATATGGTTGATATGGCAAAGCTATCGACATTAACCAATTTGAACCTTTAAAAGTAATCAAGCCACCGGTACCAGCCAGATTGCCAGTTAATTTTTCTACTAATTCAAAAAATAATTCGTTATCAAAAGTAATAGTAAAAGACTCAAAACTAGATTTATTAATAGACTGAAAAAAAACATTAGGCTGGCCAAAGTCTGCTGATTTTTTAGCTATTTTTTGCCATAATGATTTATGATTTAAAAAATTATTATTTGGCATTTTTGTCATTGAGCCAGCACTTGAACTAGCTGTGATTGATCCATTAGTTACAAAAACCAAATCACCTGACTGCACCTTAATAGACTTTTTATTGTTCACAAAAGATATACTAGTCACTATTTTAGTGTGATGATCTTGATCTAATTCAATATCATCAACATTATAGTTTTGTCGAAAATTAACCTGGTTTTGTTTCAGCCAATCAATTACTGGTCTAACCATGAAATCGTATTCACAATAAGGAGCACTAACAACAACCTCCATAGTATCAATGGATGAGGTAGTATGAATAAATCTCACCATATAACGTTTCATTTCCAAAAGACTATGCCATGGTTCAAAGGCAAAAGTAGTGGCCCACTCCAACCAAAAATTAGTCTTAAAAAAATCAACTGTAAAATAGCTATTAATAGATTTACTAGCAAAAAAGTTTTCCGGCCACAATAACAATTTCACCAACTTATAACGATCCTGCCAATTCAAGCCAAGCTTATGAGCATTAACAATCTGACCTTTTTCAATTAATCTAGCTTTGGCCTGAATTTTTACTTTTTTATTAAAATCAAATATATCATCCTTTAAAGTTTTACTGCGATTATTTGGTGATGGTATTTTTGACAGTAAATCATAAGTACATAAATAAACTTCTCGCTCAAACATTCTATAGCCACGAACCAAATAGCCAGACTTGGCCAAATCATGCCCATCCAAGCTACCACCTGATGTTTTATTCTTATCAAAAATAAAAATATTTTTACCATCAAAGCCAGCGTCTTTTATTAAAAAAACTGCAGTCGATAAACCAGCTATGCCTGAACCGATTATATAAGCTTTACGATTATTAATTGATTTGATCATTTAAAAAATAAAAACTTCAAAAACAACTTAAACTTTATTAAGCCTTGTATTTAATTTACCAAAATTTATGACTATTTAACAGTAACAAATAAATTACAATTTTTTTCTTTTTAATAAAATCGAATTTAAAACTACTGACACACTAGAAAAAGCCATAGCCAGCCCAGCAAATTCAGCTCGTAACAGCCCAGAAGCGGCAATAGGAATACCAATACTGTTATAGAAAAGTGCCCAGAACATATTTTGTTTAATTTTGTTCATAGTTTGCTTACTAAGTCTAATAGATTTAGCTACATCTCTTAAATCATTTTTAATTAAAACTACCCCGCCAGTCTCAATAGCAATATCAGTACCACCACCCATAGCAATACCTAAATCAGATTGAGCTAAAGCCGGGGCATCGTTTATACCATCACCAGCCATAGCTACACTTAAACCATTAGACTGAAGTTCTTTAATTTTTTTAGCTTTATCCTCTGGTAATACTTCAGCCATTACTTCATCAACACCAACTTTTTGAGCAATAGCTTCTGCAGTTTTTTTATTATCACCAGTAATCATGATAGTTCTAATGCCTAAATCTTTCAATTTTTTAATAGCTTCAATAGAGGTGTCCTTAATAGTGTCGGCTACAGCTACCAAACCAGTTAATTTATTCTCTACCGCAATTAACATAACGGTCTTACCTTCACCTTCTAATTGATATTTTTTACTTTTAACTTCTGAGCCAATATCAATATTATTTTGAGACATTAATTTATCGGTGCCAACAAAAATTAATCTATTATTTATTTTTCCTTCTACACCGTGACCAGATAATGATTTAAAATTAGTTGGTTCAATTATTTTTATTTTTTTATTTTTAGCATATTTAACGATTGATTCAGCCAGTGGGTGCTCAGAAACATTTTCTAGTGAAGCCACTAAAGACAAAAGATCATTATCAGATACACCATAGCTCATAAAATCAGTTACTTCTGGCTCACCTTTAGTAATAGTACCAGTCTTATCAAAAACCACCACTTTTATTTTGTTAGCAATTTCTAGTGCTTCACCACCCTTAATTAAAATACCATGTTCGGCTCCCTTGCCAGTGCCAACAATAATAGCGGTTGGCGTGGCTAGTCCTAGAGCACAAGGACACGCTATTACTAAAACAGCTGTAAAAACCATTAGAGCAGCCACAAAAGTTGCACCAATTATAAAATACCAAACTATAAAAGTTATAATCGCTATAACAATAACTACTGGCACAAAAATACTAGAAACTCGATCAGCAAATTTTTGAATTGGCGCTTTTTGACCCTGAGCCTCTTCGACAATTTTAATAATTTGCGAAAGCATTGTATCTTTACCAACTTTGGTAGTTTTAAACTTAAAACTACCAGTTTTATTGATAGTAGCTCCAATTACCAAGTCGCCAATATTTTTTTCTTTAGGAATGCTTTCACCAGAAACCATAGATTCATCTACACTAGAATGACCACTAACAACTTCTCCGTCAACTGGCACTTTTTCACCTGGGCGCACGATAATCACGTCATTAACTACCACTTCATCAATTGGCACATTAACTTCTTGACCATCTTTTAAAACACAGGCAGTTTTAGCTCTTAAACCCATTAATTTCTGAATGGCCTGACCAGCCCTACCCTTAGCTCTGGCTTCTAACCATTTACCTAATATAACAAAAGTAATTAAAAGTGAAGAAGTTTCAAAAAATACATCTCCTTCAATTATAAAAGTCGTAGCCAAACTATAAAAAAAAGCCGCACTAGTGCCAATAGTAATCAAAGAATCCATATTAGCAGTCCTGTCCTTAAGAGCATAATAAGCACCGCGATAAAATCTAAAGCCAATATAAAATTGAACTATGGTTGCCAAGAAGGCTTGAACCATCCGACTTTCCAGTGACATGTTTTTCAACACCATCGACAAAACCAAAATTGGCAAAGACAAAACCAAACTCAAAACAAATAAATTTCTTTCTTTTTTTATTTCTATTTCTTTGGAAATACTATTATGATCATGGGTTTTTTCACTAATAAGAGTTGCACCATAACCACCATCTTTAACAGCCTCAATAATTTTATTGTCATCTACTTTAGTTTTATCATATTCTACTGACGCTTTTTCAATAGCAAAATTAACATTAGCTTTGCTAACGCCTGGTATTTTTTGTAATTTTTTTTCTATGATCAAAGCACAACTAGCACAATGCATGCCAGAAATTTCATATTCTTTTTTATTAGACATATATATTTAATTATTAATTTAATAATAATTGAGATTAATTATTTAACAATAAATTTTCCAGTGTACATACCCATAGTACAAGAAAATTTGATTTCACCGGTTTTAGTTGGGGTAAATTCAATAATGTTTTCGCCTTTTTTTAGCCCTACATTAATACCATAGTCACGCATCATTAAACTGGAAGCACAAGTAAATGGATTAGTAGAATTAATAATCCATTTCACTGGTTGACCAACTTTTACAGTTAATACATTTGGTGTATAACCACCACCATCTTGAGTCATCCTAATAATTTGTGCTTCACCTTTATACTCTATTTGTTTATTTCCAGTTGATTTAAAAGATATTAAATGGCTAGCATTAGTTATATTGTAAACACCTAAAATAATGACTAACAAACCTGAAGTCATAAAAAATATTCTAGCTGTCCTACCTTTAAATACTGAAGCTAAACCACCAACACTTAACAACCCAGGAGAAGTGCCTAATGCAAAAAGCATCATAACCATAGCTCCCGCCATAAAATTACCAGTACTAACTGCATAAAGTTGCATGGCTTGAGTAAAGCCACAAGGCAAGAAAAAAGTTAAAGCACCCAAAGTAATAGAATTTCTAATGCTATATTTTTTGTCATGACTATTGATACCCAAAAATTTAGCTACCGAAGCCGGCAAACTAATATTTTTGTTTCGCAAGGCAGGAAATATCTCAATCAATTTTAAACCTAAAAAAATCATCACCCCACCAACCAAAGCAGTTAAGACACCTAAAGTATTACCAGACATCCGAAAAGCCGTACCCATTAACCCAACTAAGCCACCCAATAAACCAAAGCCGACAATCCGACCTAAATTAAAGTAAAAATGAGGAACAAATTTTTGTGAAATAGTAGCTTCTGGATGAGATTCTGAGTATCTAGCTGATAATCCCAAAACTAAACCACCTACTAAAGCCATGCAGGTAGACACACCTGCTACTAAACCAACCAAAAGAGCGGTAAATAACCCAGTGTTACCATTCCCAAAGTCTAATTTATCAATTCCTAATTGACTAACAATTAAAATAAGTACGGCCAATATCGTTACGGCAATCAAAAGATCACGATAGTCGCGGTAATCAATAGATAATAATGGCAATTTACTATCCTTACCCATTTGATAACCAGCATTGATTATCTCATTGGAGATTTGTTCATTAGAAGGCTCTTTACCATGATAGGATAATGCCACTTCACCAGTCCGTTGATTAGCTTTAACGCTAGTAACATTATGAATATTTTTAAGCTGATCCTCGATTAAAATTTCACAGGATTTACAGTGCATCCCGCTAACAAAAACTTTTTTAGTCTTTTGACTCATATTAATAAACAAAAATTAATTAAACAACTAAACTAATTAATAATGAGTTGCTTAATAAATTTTGGGATGTAAAATACCGGCACTAAAAATATAAGGAAGATAATAAAATAATTTAAAACCACCGTATTTTATTCTGGTTAACCTAAAATAAAAACTAACGGCGGTTTGAATAATAGTTGATATTAAATTAAACAAAATAAATGACACAACAGTGAGCAATAAAGCCAGTAATAATTTATTAGTTGGTAAGGCAAAGTCTCCGACATCAAAACTATAACTAGTAACTCCGGCTGACTGATGGCTGTTACTACAACAATCAAGTGTTGTGTTCATAACATGATGATTGACACTAGAATTTGAAAAAATAGCATTCCAAATACCAAAATGACAAGAAAAAATTACCACCAACAAAACAACTAATGAAACTAGAGAAATTATTTTTTTTTGTAATTTTAACGTCATCATTTTAATCACTAATAACTATTTCAACAAAGAATCAATTTGAGCTTTTAAACTAGAATACGGCACTGCCCCACCTAGAGCTTGGCCATTTAAGAAACTACCGGGAGTACCAGTAACGCCAGCCGCAATACCGGCTTGCAAATGTTGTTCTACAAAATCATTATATTTACCAGAGTCTAAACAATCATTAAACTTATTAACATCTAAGCCTAAATTTGTAGCCGCGTTTTTTAAGAAGTTAATACCACCTGATTGAATAGAGCTTTGATTAGCGTACAAGAAATCATGAAATTCCCAAAACTTGTTTTGTTCACCAGCACACTCTGAAGCCTGAGCTGATTTTCTGGCATAAGGATGAATACTATCAAGTGGGAAATGTCTGTACACTACTCTAATCTTATCACTATAATCTTTTAGTAAGGTGTCGATAGAGGTATTAAAACTTTGGCAGTAAGGACACTGAAAATCAGACCATTCTAAAATAGTAATAGCCGCCTGAGGATTACCCTTAATGTGTTCACCGTCTACAATTTGCATTAAATTAGCAGTATCAGGAATTACACCAGCACTGTTGCCAGCTACTTTCCCGCCCTGTGACCTAACAAATAAAATCGATAAAACGATTAAGGCAATAATACTAACACCAGATAGACCAGCCAAAAACCCCACCAAAACTTGTTTATTATCTTTAATATCTTCCATATAGTTTAATTTATTTTTTAAATACAATAATAATATTATAATACAATAATTAGACTTTACAAGCAAAATTATTATTAATCTTCTTAGCCAATAGGTATATAGAAATTAATAACGATATTATGCCAATTACTCCGAATTCATAACCATGAAATGGTAAAAAGCCCAAAAAAGCCGCTGTTGCTGAAAAGCCAAATATAGAAGAAATGATCACTGATCCACAAGAAAAACAACCAACGCCCAATAAGCTAACAAGCGATGCCCAAACACTAGCCTTAATACCTTTGGAAATAGAAATCTGTTTTTTAATATAAAAAATTAAAGCCGCAATATTAATACCAAACAAAATCGAAATGATCGAAATTGTAATTAGAGTTGAGATAACTACACTAGTTTTAATTAATTCTACGAAATTAAAAACTATTTTAATTTTATAATCTAGACTCAAAAGATCTGAGACAAAAGTATGATACAAAAAGTTATAATTAGCCAACCAAATGCTAGAAACCACAAACAAAAGAGCTGTTATCACGGCTATAGTAATATAATTTATATTACCAAAAACTGTTTTAAA
Source organism: Candidatus Buchananbacteria bacterium CG10_big_fil_rev_8_21_14_0_10_33_19 (assembly GCA_002773855.1). GTDB lineage: Bacteria > Patescibacteriota > Patescibacteriia > 2-01-FULL-39-33 > 2-01-FULL-39-33 > 2-01-FULL-39-33. The sequence goes on from PEZY01000004.1 coordinate 24,668, forward strand.
AAACATTTTTAAATTATTAATTTTATCAATCATAAACTAGATATTTATTAAATAAACTATACCCTATTTTCTCATTATATTAGACTAAAGTCAATCAATTAAAAAATTCTTGATAGATATCTATCAAGAATTTTTAATAAAATCAATTACATCATTCCCATGCCCATGCCTGGATTCATACTATGATCATTATTATCTTGCTTAGGCAGATCAGTAATCGCTCCTTCAGTCGTTAAAATCATAGCGGCAGCAGAAGCAGCATTTTGTAGTGCGCTCCTGGTGACCTTGGCCGGATCAATAATGCCTTTTTCTACCAAATCCTCATACTCACCACTAAGTGCATTATAACCCATATTACCATCTAATTTTTTAACCTCAGCTACTACCACGTCTCCTTTATCACCAGCATTGTCAGCAATTTGTTTTAATGGTGCCTCAATCGCTCTTCTGATAATATCAATGCCAATCTTTTCTTCACCTTCAACTGTAATACCATCTAAAGCCTTAGCTGCTCTAATCAACGCCGTACCACCACCAGCCACAATACCTTCCTCAATGGCCGCTTTAGTCGCTGCTAACGCGTCTTCGATTCTTAATTTCTTTTCGCGCATTTCTGTTTCAGTAGCTGCTCCAACTTTTATAACTGCTACACCTCCTGCCAATTTGGCTAATCTTTCTTGTAATTTTTCTCGATCAAAATCTGAATCAGTGTTTTCGATTGATTTTCGAAGTTGATTAATTCTAACTTCGACTTCATTTTTATCACCCTGACCATCAACAATAGTTGTATTATCCTTAGTAGCGATTACTTTACCAGCACTACCTAACATTTCAATTTCAGTATTTTCTAATTTTAATCCAACTTCCTGAGAAATAACTTTAGTACCAACTAAAATAGCAATGTCTTCTAAAATTTCTTTACGTCTATCACCAAAACCTGGAGCCTTAACCGCTAAAACATTAAAAGCCCCTCTTAATTTATTTAAAACCAAAGTCGTTAAAGCCTCACCTTCAACATCCTCAGCAATAATTACTAAATCTTTTTTACCAGACTGAGCAATTTTTTCTAAGAGCGGTAAAATTTCTTGTAAGCCAGAAATCTTTTTATCAGTAATTAAAATCGGCGCATTATTAAATTCAGCTTCCATTCTATCAGTATTGGTGACCATATAATGAGACACATAACCCTTATCAAACTGCATACCTTTAACCGATTCTTTTTCGATGCCAAAACCTTGACCCTCTTCTACAGTAATGACACCTTCATTACCAACTTCCTCTAAGGCCTCAGCAATAATACCACCAATCTCTGAATCATTGGCTGAAATTGCTGCTACCTGTTGCTTTTCTTCTTTGGTAGAAATTGGTTTAGCATTGTTTTTTAACTCCGCTACCATCGCCTTAACCGCTTTTTCAATGCCATGTCGAATAGCTACTGGATTAGAACCAGCGGCTATGTTTCTCAAACCCTCACCGACTATAGCCTGAGCCAAAACTGTCGCTGTAGTGGTACCATCACCAGCATTATCATTAACATTAGAAGCCACCTCTTTGATTAAAGCTGCCCCCATATTTTCAAATTTATCTTCTAAATCAACTTCTTTGGCGATAGTCACACCATCATTTACAATTTGTGGTGAACCAAAGCCTTTATCTAAAATTACATTTCGACCTTTTGGTCCTAAAGTAACTTTTACAATATCAGCCAACTGATCAACGCCAGATTTTAATTTCTTTCTTGCGTCTTCATTAAATAATATTTGTTTTGCCATATATAAATTTTAAATTAGTAAATTAGTAAATTGAATTTAATCAATTACTGCTAAAATATCTTCGTGATTAATAATTTTAAATTCTTTATTATCAACTTTTACATCATCACCAGCATATTGACCAAAAATAATTTTTTGACCAACGCTTAATCCTAATTTAGTAACTTTTTCACCATTACCAATAAATAAAATTTTACCTTCGGCTTTTTTTTCTTTATCAATCGTATCCGGTAACACAATACCAGATTTGGTAACTTCTTCTGCAGTTACTGGCTCGACTAAAACGCGATCACCAATTGGCTTAATACCCATAAATTTATATAATTATTAATAATATTTTTACTATTTTAGCACTCTTAGATTATGAGTGCTAATAGCTTTTATAGAGACATCTTAATAAGATTCACAAAAAAAGTCAACTCCGTAGCTATTTACCTTTAAAATAAAAACCCAGTCATTTTACTGGGTTTAGAATATTTAAACAATTTCATCAATTAAACCATAAGCCAGCGCCTCTTCTGCTGACAAATCTTGACCGGCTTTTGATATTTGTGAAATGGACTTTTTAGATTGACCAGAACATTTTACATAAATATTATTAATACGTTGTGAATCTTTTTTTACACCTTGTACTAATTGTTCCATAAACTTGGCGAAAGCTCTGGGGTTCAACACGTTTGATGCTTCTAATTTATTAACATCAACCAAAACATCATGAATCTTAAGATGAGCATGAAAATAAGCTAAGCGATAATCGCAAGCCTGAAGGATAGCCATAGCCACCGATCGACAAAAAGTAGTAACCGTTCCTGTAACATGCCCGGGATAATTTTTGATTAAATCATAAATACACAAGCCGACATCAACATTACCACCATTACTTGTAATCATAATTCTAATGTCTGGATTACCCTCGGTTTGTAAAATTATCATAGCTTCATGAACATATTTTGCCATTTCTTCATCTACAGGACCAGACAAATCTAAAATATGTCTAAAAAGAAGACTTTCTCTAATCGGATCGATACTATCGTATTTCCACATCAGATTCACCTCCTAGGTTAAATACAAAGAACTTAAAAGTAGCCTATCAAAAAAACTATAAAATATCAACGATTCTTAGTAATTATCTTTTAATCACTTCCAATACTCCTCGAGAAAAATTACAGCCAACTATTCGACAATACTTACCACAGCCTCGGATACCCTTACGCTCTAATAGCGCGTTAACTTTCATAATTTTTTTTAGTTTTTCTTTTCTTAAATTGCCAATAAACCTTCGCTTAAAACACAGGGCTATATCACCAGTGGGATAGATTACCATATTCCGTTGACCAGCAAAACAACGATATCTTAATACTCTCTTAGGATCTAGATAATAATCTTCTATAGCTATTATATTAGCTAAAGAATTTTTTAATTTATTAGAATTATTTTTTAACCAATCAAATAATTCTTTAGACTTTTCTATTCCTGGCCATAAATTTACCACCATTTCGTTATTAATCATATTTTTAGATTGATTAGATTCAATAATTTCATCTAATGGTTGAATAATTACGTCAACATTACCAAGATCATATAGATAATCAACCAAAGCTGGTATTTGTTTAACATTATATGAAGTAATTAAAACTCCCACCTCTAATTTAATACTACTTTTAACTACCAAATCTACGGTGCGCATCGCATTTTTAAAAGCAATCTCTGTGCCTCTGACAAAATTATGACTATCAGCCTCCAAACTATATAAAGACACCTTTAATCTATCTAATTTTTGATTTTCTAATTCCTGAATAGTTTTTTCATTAATTAATGAACCATTGGTATTTAAAACAACCGTCTGAAAATATTTTTTTAAATCACCAATCAATGAAAATACCAAATCTTTTTTAATTAAGGCCTCACCGCCACTTATTTCAACAAAACTTTTAGCTGGTAGGTAAGATTTTAATTGTTTGGCTACTCCTAACCACTCATCAATATTCATTTCACCATCAAAATTTGTTTTCTTCCAGATATCACAAGTCTTACATTTAAAATTACAACGAAAAGTAGTGACCAGACTAATATAATCTGGCTTATATAAATCACGCCCACTAAAATAACTAACCTCCAATAAAACTTTAGAAATTATTTTTTCTAAAAAACCAACTTTAGAAAAATCTTTTAAACTGAGGCCAATAATTAACCAAAACAACATAACCCCAAAATAACTCGTCCACAAATAGTGATCAAAAAAACCAACAATTAGCAGTGCCAACAAAGCCGAGACCGTAAACATATTACTAGCCTTATAGCCCGCCAACAATATCAATAGTATAAACAAGCCAAAACCAATAATTCCTAATTCTGCTAAAATCATTAGATAAATATTATGAGCTGGTTGATAATGCCAACCAGGTGAACCCGGTCTAAAAGTCACTAAATAATTAGTGTAATTGCCCAAACCCACACCTAATATTGGCTGAGTCAAAAAAACATCTTTAGCTTCAAACAAAGAATCTACTCTTTGTTCTATGGATTTTTCCTCTAGTCTTTCAGTATTTGATAATCGTGTTAAAATTAACGGCTTATAAATAACAAGTAGTGGCACTAAAATTAATAACAAATAAGTAGAAATTTTAATTAAATCTAAAAATCTTTTTTTATAAATTAATATCATCAAACAGGTGAAATAAGCAATTACTGCTGCTAGCCAAGCTGAGCGAGAAAAAGAAAAAAATAAACCCACAGTTATAAACACCAAACTGATAGAAACCAATAACTTACGTTTATTTGTTGATTCATTTATATATAAATAAACCCCAGCCAAAAAACATATAACCAAGAAGCCACCAAAAATATTAGGGTGAGGTAAAGTACCATAGGCCCTTAGCCAACGCTGATCCAACGCCCCAACAACTGAAGAATTAATATCCAGCGGCAAATGACTAGCCACACCTAGCCACTTGCTAGCCACTACCTGTTGAGATAAAAATTGCCACAACCCTAAAATTGATTGTAATAAACCAGCAAGTAAAAGTGACCGGAGAATAAATTTGATTTTAATTTGAGAATTTAAAACTATAAACATTAAAACAATGCCTTCAATTAATTTTAACCACCAATAAATAGACAAATAATTATTAGTACTCCAAGCTACTGACAAAATCGAATAAAACATCACCAGGCCAATCACTATAAATACAAGTAATTTAAAGCGATCAAAAATTAATTCTTTTTTTTGTTTTAAAATATAATACATATAATTAATAATAATCAACCAAAAAATAATTTCTATACTATAAATCAAGAAAGATCCTTCTTGCCATTTAAAGCCAAAAATAAATTGCTCTTTTAAAATCCAAACTGTGGAAATTGGCAATAAAAATATAAACAAATAAATCAAAAATTCAATTATTTTATTTAATCTATTCATTTTACTATCTCCTTTAATTTATTAATAAACATATTTTGATACATTAATCTTCGATCATTCTCATGAAATTTTAACATAGTATCACTAATAATGACTCGACTATCATTTTCCTTGGCCAGACTCTTATTATTTTTGGACATTTTTATAAACTGAATTGCTTTTAAAGTTTTTTCTAATTTATTACCAAACCAACCATCTAAAATATACTCTAAAAGTCTGACAGTAGTCTTAGATGATCTGGTTCCATCAACCCGGCGCCAATGACTACCATATTTTGATAAATAATTTGGCACATATTTTTTAATCCAACTATTTTTTTTCAAAAAAATATCATAACTACCACGATCATATATCGGGAATAAATTAACAATCCAATAAATTAAATATACGTCATTATCTATTATTTTTATTTTGGAAAAATCTAAATCATCTTCTGAGGCGTAAAAACTAAGGCACAAGCGATTAGCTATTTTTTGATCATGACGCCTTAAACGCATCAAACTAATTAACACTGTGACCAAAAAACGAGCTATAAACAAACGATTTTTAGATGTGACAATAAATAAATCTATATCGCTATCATCTCTAATATTATTATTACCAGAATTATTACACAACCCCACCAATTTTATAAATGGTAAAAATTTTATCGCCTCAATACCTCTTTTGGCGATTTTGTTTTTATTACTAGCCAAGGCATATCGCCTAAGCCTAGTTAAAATAATATCATCTCTACTGTTTAAAAAATAAAAACCTTTACTACATTTTAATCTATCATTCAAATAACGGCTGGTAATCAATATATCTTTAATATCTTTTAACTCAATTTGCTTCTCTGTATTTGTGTCAAGCCAAAGCCATTGCCAAATTTCCAACAACGTCAGCGGATAATCAAAGATATCAAAATAACAAATTGTCGATAAAATAGCGATTTCTAATTTTTTACTATCCATATTATAAAATTATTACCCTATAAACTTACCATAAAAACCATTTTTTATTAACTATATTTTTGGATTGACATTTAAGTCAATAGATCCTATAATCAAAACTGTTATTTAAATAAAAAATAACTCTAAATACATCAAATTTAAAACCAACAAAATAATTATTAAATTGTGGACATTGGCCTTAAAAATGACCACGCTTACTCTAATGTCCTTGGAAAAATTATTAAAATTATCCAGGGGTCCTTTTTTATTAGTTTCAAATTTAATTTTTAGGGCCATTATTTTACCAAATTTTGGCAGATATTTATTAGTTAAAAATCGCATCACTAAAAAAACATCAAACTTCAGAGAAAAATTACTACTAACTTTTACTAATCAATATGTTATTCATTTGATTATAATCCTAATATCAATTTTAGTAACTACGTCTAATATTTTAGCATATGAGAGACGTGAAAACTACGGTCAAAATTCTCTCATTTATCAAGTTATCGGTCTAGAAGGCATAGAAATATTACAAGATACCACCACCACCTTAGAAGAGCCTAAAGTTTATAGCTATTTAGGAGAAACTTTTCAAGTTGGAACTGACGTGTATTCTGAAGCCCAAAGAAGAGAATCAGAACTATCAAAAGAACAAGCTGACAATAGTATATTAGTAACCGAAGGTGGAGTAACACTATCCAAACCAGATCTAGTTAGCACCGAAGGTGCTAAGGTTACTAGAACTACCATCAAGAAATATGAAGTAGCTACAGGAGATGTAATTGGTAATATTGCTTCTAAATTTGGTGTGTCTGTCGAAACCATACTTTGGGCTAATAACTTAACTAGCAGATCTTACATTAAGCCTGGCCAAGAATTAATTATTCCACCAACCACTGGTGTATTACACACTATCAAAAAGGGTGACACTCTAAAAAGTATTGCCAACAAATATGACGCTTCCAGCACCAAAATTATTGAATTTAATAATATTAAAGATGATTCACTATTAGTTATTGGTGATACCTTGATGATTCCTGGCGGTAGAATAATTTATACCTCTGCTCCAAGAGCCTATGTCGCCCCAACTACTCCAGCACCTACATATACCGCTCCAGTAGTTTCCTCTAATGGTGGCATGGTCTGGCCAAATGGTTGCAGTCGAATAACACAATACTTCAAGGGTTGGCTTCATACCGGTATTGATATTGCTTGTCCTTATGGTACGCCAATTGTGGCAGCTGCTGACGGTGTGGTATCAAGGGTGCAATACCTAAATACGGGCTATGGCTATAATATTATTATTGATCATGGTAGTGGTAAACAAACACTTTATGGTCACGCTAGTTGGATTGGTGTAGTTGTTGGTCAACACGTCAACCAAGGTGAGGTCATCGCCAAAGAAGGTTCAACTGGTAGATCAACTGGTCCTCATCTTCACTTTGAAGTCAGAATTAATGGATCGCAATTAAACCCACTTAGCTATATTAGATAAAAATCATCAGACTAAAAAACTCCCTAAATCAATAGGGAGTTTTTTAGTCTATTTTAGGCCGATACTGCAGAGCTTCGGCAATATGCTCCACTGTAATATTTTCTGAATTAGCGAGATCAGCTATAGTTCTAGCCACCTTAATTATTCGATAATAAGCTCTGGCTGACAAGTGTAATTTATCTGTCGCTTGTCTTAAAATATCTTTACTACTGCTATCTAATAAACAATATTTTTTTAATTGTTCTGGACCTATTTCCGAATTATCAAATATATTTTCACTTTCAAATCTAGCTAGTTGAATATTGCGAGCCAATTGAACTCTGTTTCTAATAACCTCTGAACTCTCGCCAATATTTTCGCTTTCCAATTTAGAAAAACTTATTCGTGGTACTTCCACATGTAAATCTATTCTATCCAAAAGTGGTCCAGATGCTCGTTTTTGATATTTAATAACTTGTGACAAGTTACAAATACATTCACCATTTGGATCCGAATAGAAACCACAAGGACAAGGATTCATAGCCGCCACTAGTACAAACCTGGCTGGAAAACTTAAAGTACCAGATACTCTAGACACAGCAATTACGCCATCCTCCAGTGGTTGTCTTAAATTTTCCAAGACATTTTTAGGAAATTCTAAAAATTCATCCAAAAACAAAACCCCTCTATGCGATAATGATATTTCACCAGGTTTGGGCCAAGCCCCACCGCCAACCAAGGCTACTCCGGAAGCAGTATGATGAGGGCTTCTAAAAGGCCGCGTTGTCATTAATGGTTTATCAGCCGACAAAAGGCCAGCGGTACTATAAATCTTGGTTACCTCCAAGCTCTCATCAGCTGACATTTTAGGCAAGATAGAGACCACAGCTTTGGCTAACATAGTCTTACCAGAACCTGGTGGCCCTGACATCAAAATATTATGACTCCCAGCAGCCGCAATTTCCAAAGCTCGCTTAGCCTGTTCTTGTCCCTTAATATAGGCCATATCTACTGCAAATTGAGTAGTCGTTGTAGGAGCATTAGCGCTAGAAACATAACGGTGTATTGACTCTTCGCCTTTTAAGTGTTTAGCTAATTGTTGTAAATTTTCCACTGCAAAAACATTTAAACCATCTACTAAACTAGCCTCACCAGCATTAGCGGCTGGCAAAAAAATATTTTTAATACTACGACGCTTGCACATATCCGCAATAGAGAGTACCCCACTAACCGGCCTCAGATAACCATCTAGTGATAATTCGCCAACAAATAAACTATTTTTAAAATCATCTAATTTGATCTGATCGGTTTTTAAGAGACAAGCTACAGCAATTGGTAAATCATAATAAGCGCCCATTTTTTTTAAATCAGCTGGCGCTAAATTAATAGTTACGTTGCCACGAGGAAATTCTAAATCAGAATTTTTAACCGCACTCCGAACTCGACTTTTGCTTTCGTCTACTGCCTTATCTGGTAAACCCACAATGTACATTCCAGGTGTGCCATGAGGTGAATTATCAGCTTCGACTTCTACTGGAATAGCATCAAGCCCAATAATAGCGGCTGAAAGAATTCTAACTGACATAAAATTAGATTAATTTATATTAGTTTTATTATAACACAGTAAAATAAAAATACGCTGGAAATATTTCTAGCGTATTTTTATATTATTATTTTTTTCTAAAACTATTAACCATAATTAATATAACTCCCAGAACTATCATCACATCAGCTAAATTAAAAACGGTATAATATTTTAAATCTATATAATCAATTACCTCTCTCCAAATAATTCGATCAATTAAATTGGATATTGCCCCCAATATAATAAGAGTGAAGCCCAAAATATTAAAATTATTTTTTTGCTGATAAGCTTTTAATAAAGCAAAAAATAAAACGGGAATAATTAAAAAATAAATTAAAATTAAAGCATAGTAGTTAAAACCTAGTCCAAAAGCAATGCCCGAATTAGTGGCTAATTTTAATTTTAAAATATCACCAAAAATAAAATATTCCTCACTAGCATTAGTGAAGAATATTTTTTTAAGTAATATATCCAAAAATAATACATTTAAAACTATGATATTGATAGCCCAATATCTAATATTTAACATGATTATTTTCTAGTAATGGCATTTTTACAAGAAACACAAGAACCTGATTCTGGACGTATTTTTAATCTTTCAATTTCAATTGGCTCTCCACAATGGCTACAAGTACCATAGGTACCATCTGCTATTTTCTTTAAAGATTTTTCAACATCCCTTAAATCCTTTTCTAACTCTCTTTCTACTGATAGATTTTTAGCATAATCAGCTACCTCTACGGCATTGTCTTCAGCGCTATCGCCATAATCTGGAAAGTCAGCATTAAAATTTATTTCTGCACCAACCTCACCAGTCTCTTGATGACCAATACTACCAAGCTGTTCAATAACAGAAATCTTTCTGTCTTCGAGTTTCTTTTTAAGACTTTCTAGTAACTGTTTATCCATAGATTTATTATTAATCATAAACTTAAAATTCCCTACAGGAATTGATAGTAGTATAGCAGAAAAAAAAGAGAAAAAAAAGGAGCGCAAGTTTTTCTCCACATGCACGGGTATGTATTGGAGTGACTTACGCTCACGGACTCTAGAGTCTGTCTTGACTATCGCCAATAGTTGGCTGGCAGCAGACAAGAATGCAGGACCTAAGAGGGTTTGTTTATTCGAACAATAAACTATGTTTTCTACCGGATACTGGCCGAAAACCCTCTTTGTGGGGGTCGACCTTACGAGGTCGTCAGCATGGAGGTAGTTCGATTGTCCCTCCAAAAAATCAGTTGTATCTAGTAAAAAACAGAGAGTTAACATCAAAGCTTGGTTTTCATGGTAATTCCCTACAAAAATTGTTAAAAAGAGCATTTCACAGTGATTATCATAATCACTGTAATCATTATAGCACACTTTTTAGTCAATGTCAATGCTAAATATTGACTAAAATTAGAGAAAAAGACTCCACTAGCTATTTTATATCCACAGGCTTCCTTTAGAAGTTATCAACTCTTTATCCACAACAGATAAAAATTGTGCAAAACTACACATAGTAGCTAATTTTTATCTTAAAATAAGGCCTTTTTCGGTAATTTCCAAAGAATTAAATATCTTAACATAATCAGTAAAACTGTTATCGGCCACTAAACTAGTATTAAATTTAAGGTAATTGCCATTTTCTAAGCGATCTAGCCAATTTTGATTCATTAAATATTCATTATTGCTAATGATTATCTTATTATCAACACTTTTATACATTAATTTAAACTGGTTATCTGGTGAATCCAAATACATCACACCATTTCTATCCAAAAACGAAAACTGACTAATGTCTGGCAATAATTCCAAGACCCTAGTTCCATCGGACAAGTAAACACTTTTAGCAACTGGATACCTATTAGCCATAATAGTTTTTAATATTTCCTCTATTTTACCACTATAAATATTCTCGACCACCACATAAAAATCATAATCTCCAAACAACCAGCCAGAATTATCAGCCTTCTTATTAGCTAGTACAAAAACATTGTGGCTATCAATTGGTAAATAGGTATTTAAAATAACAGCTAACTTACTATCTATAAATGATTGATAGTCACTACTAGACGTTGTTTGTAAATTATTTTTCCAGTTATTTAGTAGGTCGCTAAAATTAGTGGTCAAAAAAACAATATCGCCATCAATTTTATCTTTTAAATTTTTAACTTCGAAAGCAGAATAACTACCAACTACTGATGATATTCCACCATAATACAGTCTTAAACCATCACCTTTAGCTTTAAAGCTAAGAATTATATCACTATTTTCATTTCTTAGCAGTAACTGAGTAATACCTAAATTAAGATCATCGCCAGATCCTAAAAATAATTTAGAAGCATAAATATTTATCGAACTAAACGGATGAAATCTTTTGACAATACTAGATTTGATTATATTTTTTTGATCAGGCGTGTAAACATTTAACCAATTAGAATCCGCTACTAAAAATCTATTGTAAGATAATGTTTTATACTCTATATTATTACTCTTAAGTATTTTTTTTACTCTACTAGGACGATCAGTTTTAAAAATAACACCATATTTCATAACGTTATTATCTAAACGACCAACAATCGAAACTTCCCGATCAATATCTAAAGATTCATAGCCTGGTAAGCCAAAATTGAAAAGTATTTTATCTAATAACCCGTCAATCTTATTAGAGCTATTTATCTTTGGTCGACTAAAATGAACATAAAAATTAACATCACTAGCCACATAATTTATTAGAGTATCAGCAAAATTACGTTGCCAAATAGCTAATAATGACACCAAAATAAAAACACCTCCAACTACAGATAAAGCGATAACTTTACTGCGTCTAGAGATGTTTTTAGATTTAAAGTAATTAACAAGCATGATTACGAGAGAATTTTATCTTTTTCTAAAACCAGATCCGCCACGATCACTTCTCTGACGATCAAATCTGGCTCGATCACTGGTATGATGTGCACCACCACTTGTAGCTGGATTATCATTTCGTGGCTGAGGTTTGTAATTAGGATCAGCTTGCTTAACTGATAAATTAATTCTGCCTTGATTATCAATTTCCATAACTTTAACCTTTAAAATCTGTCCAACTTTAGCCACATCAGCAATACTATTAACTCGCTCATTAGAAAATTCAGAAATATGAACTAGACCATCTTTACCAGGTAAAATTTCGACAAAAGCACCAAAGTCCATTAGTCTCACGACTTTACCTTCATAAATTTCTCCGGCTTTAACATCTTTAGTTAATCTTTCTACCCATTCTTTAGCCTTGTTTAAACCTTCTGAGCCCACACCAGTAATACTAACAGTGCCATCATCATCAATATCAATTTGTACACCACAAACCTCGATAATCTCATTAATTATTTTACCACCAGTACCAATTACCGCACCAATTTTTTCTGGATCAATCTTAATCGCAATAATTTGTGGCGCATACTGTGATAATTCTGTTCGAGGTTCTGCTATGACCTGGTTAATCATATCCAAAATTTCTACTCTAGCTTTTTTAGCCTGAGACAAAGTAGCCTGACAAATTTCCATAGATAAGCCAGCAGTTTTAGTATCCATTTGAATAGCGGTAATACCATCTCTAGTGCCGGTCACTTTAAAATCCATGCCACCCTCACCATCCTCTAAATCTTGCAAATCAGTTAAAATTTTATATTTGTCACCCTTTGAGGCTAAACCCATAGCAATACCGGCTACCGGTTTTTTAATTGGCACACCTGCATCCATTAAGGCTAAAGTTGAACCACAGGTCGAAGCCATAGACGAAGAACCATTAGAGCCCATGACTTCTGAAACAGTTAAAATAGTGTAAGGAAACTCCTCCTTACTTGGTAAAACTGGAATCAAAGCTTTTTCAGCTAAAGCACCATGGCCAACTTCTCTGCGGCCAGCGCCTCTAAAAAATCCCACTTCACCAAAAGAATATGCTGGTGAATTATAAAAATGCATATAGCGTTTTTTAGAATCATCTTGAGTCATCTCATCTTGAATCATGACATCACTTGGTGCACCTAAAGTAACAATAGACAAAACCTGAGTTTCACCCCGAGAGAATAAACCAGTGCCATGAGTTCTTGGCAAAATCCCCACTTCGGCTTCTAACGGTCTAATTTGATCTAATTTTCGACCATCAACTCTTAATTCTTTTTCTAAAATAGCTTCAGACACCACCTCTTCCAAATAACCTTCAAAACTATCTTTAACATAACTAATTATTTCTTCATGAGTGTCTGAATCTTTTAAGGTAGCCACAAATTCATCCAAGACCACTTTAGCCTTAGCTTTTCTTTCACGCTTAGTACCCACTGGTTGATTAAACAAATATTGATCTAATCTGGTGGCAAAGAATTTTTTAGCTTCTTCAAATATTGCTTCTTTTTCGCCTATCTCTACTTGCATACCAGCATAAGAATCAGCAATTAATTTAGCTTCATCTTGTTTTTCTAAACCAATATCTTTTCTGATTAATTCGATAAAATCCAAAAGTGGCTTAACACTTTTAACAGCAAAATCTAGAGCACTAGCCATATCATTTTCTAATACTTCTTGACCATCAGCATCAATCATCATAACTTTATCGCCAGCCACAGAAATTACTAAATTTAAATTTGAATTTTCTTTTTGATCGGCTGTTGGATTAATAATAAAATTACCATCAACTCGACCAATATTAATACCAGCTAGTGGACCATGCCAAGGAATATCAGAAATATGCAGAGCCATAGCCGCTGCTGTAATAGACAAAATATCAAAAGAATTTTCCTTGTCATAAGACAATGAAGTTAAAACTACTTGTACTTCATTTCTCATTTTTTGATTAAATAATGGTCTAATGCCGCGATCAATCATTCGAGCAGCTAGAACCGCATTATCTGTTGGACGACCTTCGCCTTTGATAAATTTAGAGCCCTTAATTTTTCCAGAGGCGTACATTTTTTCTCGCACTTCAATTTGTAACGGAAAAAAATCAATACCACTGCGAGCTTCTTTACTCATAACTACTGTCGCTAGAGCTACGGTGTCACCATATCTAACAACACAAGAAGCATTTGTTTGCTTGGCTAATTTGCCAAATTCTACTGACAATTTTCGGCCAGCGAATTCCATTTCAAAACTTTTTTGTTTTAACATATGTTTCCTTTCTGATTAAGAGGAGCAGCACACGGATTTTATTTGAAGGTAAATAAGTTCTTCATCAAAAGCTCATTTATTTTCAAATAATAAATCCTAAATACTAAACCTCATTTTAAATTATTAATATACAAATAAACAATCAAACAAAAAGAGGAGACAAGGCTCCCCTTTTTGTAAAATTATGATTCTGATTCTTCTGTTTCTTCTAATTCTTTTTCCATGTCTTCGGTTGGAATTTCTTTTACATCTTCAGCCTTTTTAAAAGTTTTTAACTTTAACTTTTTAGCTAACTCTTCAAAACTTTCAAGATTTTCTCGTTGCAAATATTTAAGTAATTTTCTTCTTTCAGAAACCTTACGTAATAGACCTCGGCGTGATGAAAAATCTTTTTTGTGAGTTTTTAAATGCTCAGTTAGATTTTTGATTTCTTCGGTTAGAAGAGCAATTTGCACTTCAGAAGAACCGGTGTCATTTTCATGGGTGGCAAATTTTTTAATAATCTGCGCCTTTTTTTTCTTATCAATCATTTTTAATGATATCCTGTCACGAAATTCCCAGTAATTACTTTAAAAACCAAGAAAATCGCCTTAATAATTAACCTCCTTATCTTATTATAAAAGACCAGTTTTGTCAATAGCCCGTGTAGATATCTTGCCACTTACAAAATCATCAATGCCAATTGTTTCTTGATAAGCGTTTAAAACCCAAATCCAACAAAAAGCCGAAACTACCACCAAAAAACCAATGGCTGCCCAATCTTTTGGTTTCATAACTTGCTGTAAGATTGTTTTCTTTTTTACCGCTGATACTTTACTTGGCATTTTGCCAGGCATAGTATTAGGAGTAGAGTTTTTTTGAACTCCCATAAATATTTTTTATTTATAAATAATATTTATATTATAGCAAAAATATTATTTTTGGACAAAAAAACAGGCTCACGAGGAGCCTGTGTGTTCACAGTTGGGGCACTGTGTGGCTTGATCCTTTTGTGGATCAACATAACCACACCGTGGGCAAGCACCAGATATTTCTACTAGTCGCTTTATTTTTCCCTTTCTTTTTTTCTTGGCCACTTCCTTTTCTTTACTACTGCACTCAGTGGCATAGTATTTGTGTTTGTCCCAAGGCTTTTGCAGTTGAATTTTGACATAAAATCCAACCACCTGATCAGCTGTATAAGCATGAAAAGGGCCAGCCACTTTGACCCCATCAGACCTACGCCTAATGTCAAAAAGAATGGGCGTCTTCTGCTTTTTTGCTTTCAATAGTCATCTCCTACTGTTGAGAATTGTGCCAGCCCATCTGGCCATAGCCGAATAAACACTGCGAGAGACATGGGTAGTAGTCGGCTGCTCTTCATTTATCACTTGGCGACCATTGTCTATTAAGGCAATTTTGCCAGTGACATTTGAAAAAGTAAACCGAGCGTTGTACTCGACAACATCAATTGTGACCTGTTGCTTCTGTCGATCAACTGACTGAAGTAACAAAGTCACCTCTTGACCACCACTTCTTCTAACAATTTTTTGAGCCAACTTGTGTTCTCCTCTGGCTGATTTCCGATTGAACTGCTTCTGCCCAATCATCCATAGCGATACCAGAACGTTCGTCGTAGAAGTCACCAGAACACCACGACTGCGACAATAAGGCTTCCCAAATTATCTGCAATTCTGACAATGTCATAGTCTTCAACTTTTCAAAAATACTAGACATGATTTTTTTCCTTTCTTGTAAGGTACGTTTCACCTCGATTATATCATATTTTAGTATTTTTGTCAATAGTTATATCCAAAATAAGCCATAAAACACGGCTTTTAACCGTGTTTTGTAATATATAATTATTTACTAATAACTTTCTTGCTTTATTCTAGTTCTATCAAAATCATCTTCACTATGCTCTTCTTCTGCTTTACCAATCACACCAATTGGTATTAAACATAAAACTCTGTGTTCATCTGGTACTGACAACAACTCTTTTACCTCTTTTTGCGCATTCTCATTCCCTCTGATTTGCACCCAACAAGCACCCAAGCCTTGATCAGTAGCTTCTAGCCAGATATGTTCGGCCGCAATCGAACAATCTTCCACCCAGTCTGGACTTTCTGTTTCGTGACCCACAACTGCAATGACGACCTGAGCATCTTTAACATGTCCTGACCATGGTGTTACCTTGGATAGTTTTTCTTTAGTTTCGTTATTTTTAATAATTATTAAATCCCAAGGATAAATAGCATTAGCTGATGGGGCGTACATGGCCGCTGATATAATTTCATTTAATTTTTCATCACTAACCTTCTCGTCTAGATATTGACGAATGGCTCGTCTTTTTTTAATAGCTTCAATCATATATATATTTTAATTTATATTTAAATTTTAATTTCCATAATAGTTTTAGCTAACTTTTTTGAATCATGTCTAAATAAATTTGTATTACTAATCAAATCAATTTTAGTAACATGATTGGGATTACCACTAACATCTGGAGACACAAAAAAAGAATTCTCGTTAGCATAAACTTTGGATAATTCTTCTGACGGTCTTTTGGTATTTAATATAACATGATCAATGGCATTATTACTATACCTTTGAACTTCAGCTATAAAATCACGAGCGGTAAAATTATTAGTTTCACCATATTTGGTCATTACATTACATACATAAATTACTTTGGCTTTAGTAATTTTTAAAGCTGGAACAATGCCTTCGACTAATAAATTAGGAATAATGCTAGTATACAAATCACCTGGCCCAATAATTACTAAATCGGAATTCATAATTGCGGCAATGGCTTTTTTATAAGCAAAGGCTTTGGGCTCTAAAAATACCCGCTTAATTTTTAATTCGGGATTGTGCTTAGGAATATCAATATTCGTTTCACCATGAATAACTTGACCATTTTCTAATTCAGCGCCAAGCTGCACATTATCTAAAGTCGCTGGCACGGCCTGACCTTTTACTTCCAATAACTCTGAAGCCACCTCAATAGCCGTAGGAAAATCACCGGTAATTTTTGTCAGAGCAGTAATAATTAAATTACCCATATTATTTCTTTCTTGTTCACCATCAAAACGATATTCAAAAATTTGACGCCAAATATCCGCTCTATTTTCTGAGAGAGCTACTAAACAACGGCGTAAATCACCAGGTGGCAAAACTCCAAATTCATCTCGTAGCTGTCCAGAGCTACCACCACTATCAGCTGCGGTCACGACAGCTGATAAACTAACATCATATTGTTTTAAGCCTAAAAGCAGGTTATAAGTGCCAGTACCCCCGCCGATGACTGTTATTTTTTTCATATATTTAAAGATAACTGAAATATTAACAAAAATAAGGCTAAAAAGCAATTGACTTTTACTAACAAAAATGCTATATTTGTTAGTACTTGTCCGAGTAGCTCAGTGGATAGAGCGACAGCCTTCTAAGCTGTGGGTCGCAGGTTCGATCCCTGCCTCGGACACAAGTTTTAGATTATTGTTTAAAATTTAGAATATGGTGGCTATGGTGTAGAGGTAACACAGCAGCTTGTGGCGCTGTTATCGAGGGTTCAATTCCCTCTAGCCACCCATGTATAAACACCGCTAATTTTAACGGTGTTTATTAATACCCTCTATCGAGAATTGAACCAATCATCCCATTGAATTGAAATTATTCTTCTAATATAGTATTATAAAAAAATAATTTAATACAAATATAAAATATGTCTACAAAAGCTAAATTGGGGGTTTTCATCGTAAATAATCAAGATCAATTACTTTTAATCAAGGAAAAAATAAAGAAAAATCCCGAACCAAGGTGGAATATAATAAAGGGAAGTTATGGTGATAATGGAATTGAAACCATATTTGATACAGCCAGAAGAGAGTGTCAAGAAGAGGTATCTGTAAAGGTAGAACTAAAAAAATCCCTGGGATGTTATATAGCCCAAAAAGAAGACGATATTAGAATACAATTCAATTTGTTAGCAGAAATTATTGAAGGCGAACCAAAAATATCAGACACAGAAGAGCAAAAAAATTATGACGAAAATATTACCGAGTTAAAGTGGTTTACAAAAGAAGAATTAAAATCGTTAAATAAAGACGAATTTATATCAAATAGAATATTTGTAATGATTAATGATTGGATAGAGGGAGGAGAGTATCCTTTAGAAATATTCAAAACTGTAGAAATGTAATAAAAATAGGGTAGCACTTCTAAAGTACTACCATTTTGTAAGCTCCAAAATAATAATCTCGTGACTGAAATTATTTTCTGGAGTTTTTTTGAACTCATATCTTGGATAAATTTTTCTTATCCAATCCAAATTCTCCTCAGTCTTTCCACCACGTCTTATTACATGTGGAAACCTGCCTAATACCAATGCCTTAAATCCAAAATCCCTGGCTATTTCCATTATACTCTTTTGACTGTTAAATCTACTCTCTACACCCAAAAAATCAAAACACAAAATAATCAAGTGACCACCAAAAACCATATAATTGGATGAATTCGAGATTATGCGTAAAATAATATTACGTCCATCATCACCACCAAAATCATGATCATTGTAACCACCACTCTCGCATGGCATTTGTGGGGGATTACTTATTATTAAATCAAGATCTAACTCCGTTATGCCACTAAAAACATCACTAATTATCCATTTAATGTTGGAGGAATTATCAGATGACTGACTTGCGTGTTCTATTGTGTACTCATCTATATCACTAGCAAAAACAACACTTGCTCCTGCAGACAATAGATAGTGAGCTAAAAAACCAATCTCTCCAGTTCCAATATCCAAGACTCTTCCTTGAATAGGACAATAATCTAAAACATTTGCTAATAGGAGACCGCTTTTGGGAATATAGCCACCCTCTTTAATTCTCAATGCAACGCCTAAATTACGAGAAACAAATATTCCATTTTTCATACGAAAGTCAGAAGAATTACGATATCTGTTTGAGTTTTTCATATCTCTGCCTCCTATTAAGATTTTTTATACTCAAAATAAGTTCAGCATAAGCATCCGCTCCATATTGACTACTGTAACTGTCAATTACTTCCATCGGATAAAAAACATTACTATCGATATCATAGGGGGGTGGCCACAAAAGCCATTAAATCTTCAACTTCGCATAATTGACCAAGATTATAAAAATCATTATTTCCAAACAAACGTCGTAGGATTTCCTTTTTTCTTTTTGAAGATATATTTTCAATAGCCACCTTTCCAAATTCCTCAGTGAAAAGACCATCAAACAAAATATTCTGATCTTCAATCAATAATAAACTAGAAAATTCTTCAAAAGAATAGTTTCTGATATATCTGGTGAACCCTACATCACTAACAGGACACTCCCTTAAAACAATTTTTCTTTCAAAATCGCATAACCACATTATCGAATTAAACCAATCAATAATTATATTTCTTGGAGCAAAGTCACCCCATAAAAATCCAGTCCCCTTCATGGCCAATAATAAATGTTTTAAGGTGGACAACAATCTCACCCTATCGATAGAAGAACATCCTCTAAGATATTCTTCCAAATTAGAGCCACCGCAATATATGGTGGTCAATAATTCTCTCTTATTATCCCAATTAGTAACTGGGACGACTCTAAGAGTTAATCCATCAATAACTATGGGATTCAAACACAAATGTCTCTGAGCTTCAATCATCTGTGTATATTCTCTTTGTAATGATTTCTTAACAATAACACATTGTCCATTTTTCTCTACTAGAGATACTCTAGATGAATCAAATGATAAAACCCTTGGCAATTTCATTGTTCCATTCCTTTCGTTTCATGTAATAGCCTAAGCTAGCATAAAAATTGACTAAATCATTGCAACCAGTTATTGCATATATTTCTTCTGGAGTTAAATCAGTTTTCCAGCTCTCATCAATGGAGATTAAAGTATTGTCATCATATCTCATTCTGTTACCCATTAGAGTATGACCCTTATCATCCTTGAAAGAAATCATTGAAGAAGAAAATATAATACCCAAAAAATCACAAATTCTAGACAATTCTAATTCGGGGTTTAAACATAAATCTTCATATCTGACATGCAAAACACGTTCAGAATCAATAATACCCAGTGCTTTTTGAGCAAAATTCAGTAAGACGGGAATTTTCATTGATACTGGTCTTGAAACTCCCTTTCTAATACCAGCGTTCTTACTGGAAACATAAACACCTCTTGGATCTCTGGTTAATAGAATAACTTTCCATCCACCAACCCCCAACAACTTCTCTGCGATTATAATATTTTTAGTATTATCAACAATTATGTCCCTCTCTAAAACAGATCGAAAAACACTTGTAATCAGTCCCAATCCTTCACAGCTCAAACCGAGTAAGCGATCGAGATTTTCTTCACTTAAATCAAGCTGCTTATTACTAGGCAAACTAAGTTTATGATAGACCTTGTCTGGCTCCTCAATCTTATCAATACAACAACAAAATTCATAAATAGCATCAACACTTTCTTTATTAGTAAGTCGTTCATTTATTGAGTGAAGAAAACTACAGCCAATTTGACCACATGAACACATTACATCATCGGGTGATATTTTTCCCCAATAGGATGACTCGCCAATATGGAAAATATCTGGATGATTGTTTAACATCATACCCAATAAAGTTGACCCTGAACGAGGTAATGTAGCAATATAAACATTATTCATTTTTTTACCCTCCCTTCGGTAATATTTTCAATGTACATTTAACTGTTTAAAATACCACGTAATAACACAATTGTCAAACAGTTAATCCCATTTTTTTTATAACAGAAAATGAAACAATTCAAACACTAATTAAGTAATTTTGATGATTTATCCTAAACTCCTCCCAATCAAAAGTTCTGAATGCGTCACAAAGCCCACCCCAATTAAAACGACGGGCTTTATGCCCGTTTTTTTAATTAAATAAAAAAGAACTAACTTACGTTAGTTCTTTAGCTTTTAATAAATATTCTCTGATTATTCTCATATCAATATTTTCACCAGGACAAGTTTTTACTACACCGAATAATTCTCGATGACCCAAAACATTCTCCACTGGAATATTATACTGCGACATTTTTAAAAGCAATAAACGAAAAAGGGCATGGAGTTGTTTATTACTTGGAACAATTTTATCAAAATCACCAATCAAACAAACACCTAAAGAGTTATCATTATAGCCCAAGGCATGAGCTCCTTGAAACTGCTCTAATCTACCTGGATAAACTTTACCATTAACAGTAAACGGCCTAGTGTTGCCAATCAACCAATGATAGCCAATATCTTTCCAACCTCGTAAATATAAATGTCGAAACCTTACAAAAGCTGGCCAATCATTATTTCTTTGACTGTGGTGAATAATAAGATATTCAACTTTTTCCAACTCCAGCAAAGTTTTATCCTCCACAGTTACTATAACTGAGTTTAAATGGATTTAATTTCTATTTCCTTGGCTTGAAAAATAATTAAATCACTATCACTATGTCGACTACTAATTGCTTGATAGATATCTGCCATCGATATTTCGAGACTACTAAAAACCCCTGAGAAAGAAACAGCCGCACATAGTCCAATATGATGACTTTTATATTCAGTTGGTGATTTTAAATTAAAATTACAGGTCACACGCCAATCTGAAATAAACTCTTCAAAACCAGCACTAAAAGGACAAGCTGAACACAATAATTTTTGATATTCAACTAGACTAATTTCTCGAGCTAATTTATGATACCAACCCCAATAATAAATCCTACCCTCTGGGGCCGACGGTAATTTTTCACCCTCGGCGACTTTAGGATAATCACTGGGCAAAATTACACCAAATTTTTCTGACAACTCGCTAGCATATTTTTGTTGAACGCTCATGTTCTGTTTAACACTTTCAGATACTTCACCATTTGGATCATCAATTCGACCTTTATTTAAATCATGGCTCATACGAAAAATTAAGTCACCTAATAATTCAATATTACACCAATATTCTATTTCGGTTTCTGGCTGATTATCTGGTGTCATTACATATTTTCCTTTGGTTTGTAAAAGTGCTATTAACCTACAAATTATCGCATATTAGATTAGAAGTCAAGAAAACATTACTCTCGATTTTTTTATAAAAATATACTATAATATGTTGATGTTAAAATAAAAAAACAAACAATGAAATTATCCAAAGAAAAAATAATTATAATTCTAACTATCTTAATCGATGTCATTGGGATTGGCATTGTTATTCCGGTTATGCCGTTTTTTGTTCAAAGCCTAGGTGCTTCGGCAATAACTATCACTTCATTATTTGCTGTTTTTGCTCTATGTTCATTTATTAGTTCACCACTTTTAGGTAGTTTGTCGGATAAGTTTGGTCGACGACCAGCCTTAATCACCAGTTTAGCTAGCACAGCTATTGGTTGGTTTTTCTTTGCTAGTGCGCATAATATTATTATTTTATTTATTGGACGAATTATTGATGGACTGGCGGCTGGCAACTTTACTATTGCTCAAAGTTATATGGCTGATATGTCTAAAAATGATAAAGAAAGAACGGCTAACATGGGTATGATTGGAGCCATATTTGGCCTAGGTTTTATTATCGGCCCCATAATCGGTGCTGTCCTCTCTAACATTTCAATGGCCTTTCCTTTTTGGTTTGTGGGCGCACTGGCAACTTTAAACACCATTGCTGCCATGATATTTTTACCAGAAACCAACAAAGATCTTCATCGAGATAAGAAAATATCTATTCATCCTTTTACTCCAATTAAGGCTGCTATCGAAGATAAATTTTTAAGACCTCGATATTTAATTTTATTTTTATTTAGCTTGGCCTTTACTGTTCAGCAATCTGTCTTTGCTCTTTACACTCAAGAAGCTTTTAATTTTACGGTGGCCTCCACCAGCTATTTGATGACAGCTATGGGATTAATCATGGTTATCAATCAAGGTTTTCTACTGAAGAATTTTTGGTTGAAAAAATTTACAGAAGCTAAATTAGAAGTTTGGTTGGTACTAGTTATAGCTATGAGTTTTATATTTATGAGCTTTGCCTCTATTTATATATTTATGTCTGGTATTTTTGTAATGATGTTGTGCCAATCGGTTTTACGAGCTGTCATGTCTAGTCGTATAACTGGTTTTTCTGATCCTCGTAAAAAGGGTGAAGTAGCTGGTATTATGTCATCAATGATGACTCTTGGTATGATTATTGGACCACTAGTTATCGGCTATATTTATATTATTAATCATCGTCTACCATTTATAATTAGTGGTATTGTTTTATTTATAGCCTTTATAGTGGCCTATGCCTCACGACATAAAATACCAGAAAAAAAATTCCACCATGAAGAAGTGACTCCAATAGAAACCATTTAAACAAAAAATAGTCCCAGTGTTTGGGACTATTTTTTATTATTTAGTCATTTGATCTAATTGCTTTTTTAAAGCGAAGTGTTCTTTCTTTAAAAATATAATCTGATATTCACTTAACGATTCATGATTGGCTAGTTTTTGATTAATCATAGCTAAATAATCTTGAATGGAAGTTAACGACACATCACTTGCTTCATCAGCTGACATACACAAAACTTCTACAGAATTATGATGGCGATCAACATTTAAAACACCATTTTTAATATAATATTTAGCAACAGTGTCACCAAATTTTATTACTACCTTAGAAAATACGATAGAACCAATTAAGTCTGTATGACCTGGTAAGACTACCATTCGACCAGTTTCTGTATCAATCTGAAATTCATTAACTTCTTGATTAAAAGCAGTAGCTAGTGGAGTTCTAATTGTCAGATTAAATGTTTTCATTATTTTTCGGCTTTTTTATGTCGTGTTTTAACTTCATCAATCGAAGCAGCTAAATAGAAATGAGACTCATCAATATTATCATACTTGCCATCAAAAATACCTTTAAAGGTGGCAATGGTGTCTTCGACTTTACAATAGTTACCCGGTGTACCAGTAAACTGCTCAGCCACGTGTAAATTTTGAGTTAAGAATTTTTGAATCTTTCTCGCTCGAGAGACCACTAATCTATCTTCTTCAGATAATTCATCCATACCTAAAATCGCAATCACATCTTGTAATTCTTTATAGCGTTGTAAAATTTGTCTAATATTTTGAGCCACTTCGTAATGATCTACACCCACAATCTCTGGTCTTAGTGCAGTAGAATTAGAATCCAGTGGATCAACAGCTGGAAACAAACCCTGAGATGCCATACCACGAGACAATACTACAGTTGAATCTAAATGAGCGAAGGTAGTAGCCGGAGCTGGATCGGTTAAATCATCAGCTGGTACATAAACCGCTTGAACGGATGTAATCGCTCCTTTTTTAGTAGAAGTAATTCTTTCTTGTAGGGCTGCCATATCAGTAGACAATGTTGGCTGATAACCAACAGCACTAGGCATACGACCAAGCAAAGCTGATACTTCTGAACCAGCTTGAGTAAAACGGAAAATATTATCAATAAACATCAAAACATCACGACCTTCATCGCGAAACTTTTCGGCAATTGTCAGACCGGTAAAGGCTACGCGCATACGTGCTCCTGGTGGTTCATTCATTTGGCCAAACACCATAGCTAATTTATCAATAACGCCTGAGTCAGTCATCTCACCAATCAAATCATTACCTTCACGAGTTCTTTCACCAACACCAGCAAACACTGAGTAACCGCTATGAGCTAGGGCAATGTTATGGATTAATTCTTGCATAATCACGGTCTTGCCAACACCAGCACCACCAAACAAAGCTACCTTACCACCTTTAATAAATGGGCATAAAATATCAATTACTTTAATACCGGTTTCAAAAATTTCAATTTTAGGATTTTGATCAGAAAATTTAGGTGCTTCTGCATGAATTGACCGTCTTTCAACTGATGCTTCAATTGGTTCTTTTTCATCAATTGGATCACCGGTTACATTTAAAACTCGGCCCAAAACTTCTTTACCAACTGGAGTTTGAATAGGTAAACAGGTATCTTCTACTGCTTGACCACAATACATATTATCAGTTGTGGCCATTGCAATGGCTCTAACTACATTATTACCAATATGATTTTGAACCTCCAAAACAACATTAATATTATTTGGAAAATTAACTTTTAAAGCTGAGTATTTTTCTGGCAAATGATCAGAAAAATAAGCGTCAACTACCACGCCAGAAATACCAACTATTTTTCCAATGGGATTTTTTTGTTTCATAGTAATTTAATTATTTAGGGTTTATTGCCGAATAATCTTTTAATCATAAATTTTTATAATTTTGAGATAAATTCTACAAATAATTTTTGAAATTTAGTTATACTAAGTTGAATAAATTTTTGGATAATTTATCCGAAATTTAGAAATTTTAGTAAAAGCTTTATTTGGTAATAGACCCTAGATAAAACTTGCACCGACAATTTCTGAAATTTCTTGAGTAATCGCAGCTTGTCTTATTTTATTCATTAATAATGATTTTCCTTTTATCAATTTATCAGCATTGTCAGTCGCACTTTGCATAGCAATCATTCGACTAGAATATTCACTCGCTTTTAAATCATAAAAGGCTTGTAAAAATAATACATTAATAATATCTTCAATTAATCTTTCGGCTACTAAGTCTTCTGATGGCTCATAAAGAGTCACCCGTGAACGATTATTTCTAATCTTTTTAGTAAAAACTTCTGGATGAACACCAATATGTGATTGTAAAATATTATCTGATAACGGTAAAAATTGTTTAATAATTGGATAAAAAGTAAACGAATTTCTATAGTGTGGTGCTACCATATAAATTTTTTTGGCATAACTGTTGTTCCAATAATCAACAATTTTAGATATGTGATTTAAAGCCTCATACTGATTCATTTTTTCATCCAAATTTTCAAAAGACTGCAATGGTTCAATACCCTGAAATTTAATAAAATTAGTGGCTTTTCGACCAATGGTAATTACCTGTCTTTGATCAGATTTAAGTTCTTGCCAGACTTTAGACTGAATAAACGCCCTAAATAATTGCTGGTTTAAGGCACCGCACAAACCTTTATCTGAAGAATATAGAATAAAAATAGTTTGCCCTTGATCTCGATTTTTTAAAAAACTACTATCACTTAAATCTTCTGGATTATTAGCCAAAATATACAAAAGATCAAAAGCAAAATTTCTAATACTGATGGCCTTAGTTTGAAACTGCCTTGATTTAGCAGCTGCTACTAATTGCATCGCCTTAGTAATTTTTTTGGTATTCTTAATACCGTTTATTTGATTTTTAATTTCCAACAGTGAAGCCATAATAATTAACTAAATATTTTATCGATACTTTCTTTCAAACCGGCTTTAATATCATCAGTTAGATCTTTTTTATCTGAAATATCATTAATTAATTTTGAATATTTTTTAGATAATTGATCAAATAAATATTCTATTTTTTCCGCTACTTCTTTGCTATTTAATCTATCAAAATAACCACCGGTCGACGCAAACAAAATAGCCACTTGTTGCCAAACAGCATAAGCAGTTCTTTCTTTTTGTTTTAAAGCTTCTACAACAGCTGAACCTCTGGCCAAGCTTTTCTTAGTTTGAGCATCTAGATCTGAAGCAAATTGTGAAAAGGCTTCTAACTCATAGAACTGGGCTAAATCCAATTTAACCGTACCAGAAACTTTTTTCATAATTTTAGTTTGGGCAGCACCACCAACTCGAGATACTGACAAACCAACATTAATCGCTGGCCTAATACCTTTATTAAATAAATTAGTTTCTAAAAATATCTGACCATCAGTAATAGAAATAACATTGGTTGGAATATAAGCTGACACATCACCAGCTTGAGTTTCAATAATTGGTAAGGCAGTAATACTACCACCACCATACTTTTCATTTAATTTTACAGAACGCTCTAATAATCTAGAATGAATATAAAAAACGTCGCCGGGATAAGCTTCTCGTCCTGGTGGTCGTCGAAGTAATAATGACATTTCTCGATAAGCGACGGCGTGTTTAGATAAATCATCAAAAACAATCAAAACATCCTTACCTTTTTCACAAAAATATTCAGCTAAAGCTATACCAGCATAAGGTGCTAAAAATTGCATCGCCGCTGAAGATGAAGCTGGGGCCGAAACAATAGTAGTGTAATCCATCGCGCTATTAGCCTTAAGTGTCTCATACACCTGTCTTAATTTTCCTTCTCTTTGAGCGACTGAAACATAAATACAAATAACATCTTCCTGTTTTTGATTAATAATAGAATCAATTGCCAAGCTGGTTTTACCGGTTTGTCTATCACCAATAATTAATTCTCTTTGACCACGACCAATTGGCACCAAAGCATCAATAGCAATAATACCAGTCTGCAGTGGCTGAGATACTGACTGACGAGTCATAACTCCTGGCGCAATTCTTTCGTGATTTCTTATTTCAGTAGATTTTATTTTACCTAAATCATCAAGTGGTTCACCTAAAGCATCAATTACCCGGCCTATCATACTATCGCCAACTGGCATAGACAATGTAATTCCCTTAGACTCTACAAACATACCTTCTTTAACTTTTATAGTTGGTTGAAGCACCAAGCCATAAGCCCGATCTTTTTCTAAATTCAAAATAAGAACTTGGATATTTAAACCAGAAACCGACACCACTTCACCCATTTTAAGTGATGGTAAACCGGTAATTTCAATAACACCGTCCTTATATGATTCAATTTTACCCAGAGCCATGCCGCTGTTTGATGTAGTAGCTGGTTGTGATAACATCGCCTCAATTGAATCTAGAAAATTTGATAATTGTTTTTTACTCATTGCTTAATTTAAATACTTTTTAATAAAGATATTCGGCCTAACCAACTAGCGTCTTGTAACACACTATTGGCATAAACACGCATACCGCCTAATAAACTCTTTTGAATCTGAAATGAAACATAAAATTTATCCTTGTTATACGATCTGATTTCCAATTTTAATTTAGGTTCACATTCCCTAGCCGACTGGATTAATAAACTAAAACGATTAGGGTAAACTCGCAAAACTAAATTACTTAATTCTGATTGTAATTCTTCAAATGAACAAGTAGTTAATAAATTACATAAAACATTCCACATCAAACCTGAGTGACTAATATTTTTTTGCAAAAAATCTCTTTTATTTTTAACACTGTCAACAAAAAAAGTAGCTGGTATTTTATCAATTTCTGGTACGACTTTTTCCTCTAAAAAATTAACAAATACTTTAAGAACTTCGGTGGATTCTAATTCTAAATTATTAGTCTCGGCTAAAAAATTAATTGATTCCTTGATTAGCCCAAAAATATCAGCCTCTTCTGATGGTAATTTAAATTTGATTGGATAGGTTTTGTTAATTAAATCATAAATAAAACCTAAAAAAACTTTTTCAATCATAAAATATCAACTATAATTTACTCTTATTACTTTGCCAGGACTTCTTAATGCTTTTTTCAATAACCTCTTCTGGCACACCATCAGATAAGATATCCAACATCACCGATTTAATTAGAGATATAACATCTTTTTCGGCTTCTGCTACTATTAATTTTTTCTGTTCACCAATAATAGCTCTGGCCTCTGTTAACATTTTACCTCTTTTTTCTTCCATTTCTACCAATAATTCTTGCTTGGCTTCTTTTAATTCGGCTTTAGCTAATGCTCTTTGTTCATTAACTTCATGAATTAATTTATCTTTTTCTAATTCACTCTTCTTAGTATAATCTTCTAATTTTTTTCGAAGTATTTCAGCATCTTCTAAATTTTTCTTAATTGTAGCTTTTCGCTCAGAAATAAACGAACGCAATTTTGGATACAAAAAATAACTAAGGACTATTAATATTAATCCATAATTAATCATGTAGAGGACAATGCCCCAAAAATCAATGCCAATTTTAGCTAAATTCTCCATAGAGTCTTAAATAGCAAAAAGAATAATAAAAGCAACTAACAATGCATAAATAGCGGTTGACTCAGCAATGGCCATAGACACAAGCATGTTAGTAAATAATTTGTCACTCATTTCTGGATTTCGGCTCATAGCTTCTAGAGCTCTACCAGCAATAATACCTTCGCCAATACCTGGGCCAATAGCACCAAGGCCAACAGCAATGCCTGCTGCTAAAACTTTTGCGGCTTCTAATTCCATAGTAGTTTTTTAAAAAATTAATTAATATTTTTGTATTAAACAAAGTAACACAGATTAAGTAATATTTTTATATATAACCTAATCCACACTACCTTATTTATTCCTCAACTGAAGCCATAGCCAAACTAATATAATTTAAAGATAATAAACTAAAGACAATAGCCTGAATAATACCAGAAACAATCCCTAATATAATAAAAGGCATAGGAAATATAAATTGAGTGGCCACTGTTAAGCTCATAATTACCACTACCATTAATTCACCGGCTAAGACATTACCAAACAAACGACAAGATAAAGAAATTAATTTAGCAATTTCACCAACAATATCTAATAATCCAAGTAAGAATTCTAAAATTGCTTTGGCAAAACCTCCAAATGACCTAGCTTTTAAAATTCCACCAATCTTAAAAAAATTACCAATATACTTCAAAGGTTTAATCATTAAAGCCGTAACATGGGTAATGGTTAAGGTAATTAAAGTAAAGGCTAAAGTCATGCTTAAATGAGATGTTGGTGTATGAAACAAACTAACAGCTTGACCACTAGACAAATGAACAACAATAGAATTAATAATCGGTAACAATCCAAATAAATTAGCAAAAATTATAACTAGGAAAAAAGTCATAATCAAAGCTAGTGCTCTTTCTGCTCTTTTCTGATCAGGAAAAGCCGCTGAAGCCTTTTCCATAAACCATTCATAAACACCTTCTAAAACCACTTGCAAGCCAGTCGGCACCAAAGAGGCTGTTAGATAAAAATAGACACTAATCAATGTAAGTGCCATCGTAATAAAAAATAAAGCGATGTGAGATGAGGTAATTGGTATAAAACCAAGAATAAAAAAAACCACATCAGGTGAAATGGATATATTTTCCATAAATAAGTTACTACTTATTATCTAATAATTTCTTAGTGTACTGACTTAATTTTTTGTAAACAAAATACTGAGAAGCTATAAAAGACACAATAAATCCTACAATAATTCCTATGGGCTTAGAGCCGACAAAGTAATCTACTAGCCAACCTAAGCCACCAAAAATAATCAAAGCGGAGATAATAGAACTAATAATAATTTTATAACGATAACCACTGGATTTAAATAAATTTTCGGCCGCTATTTTAGACTCTGATTGATTATTCATTTTCAAAAAATAATATAAATCTCTACCATGTAAATATTACTCATTTTTGGCTTTTTGTCAATATTTTAAAATTTTACAATCCCTGATAGGCCTTCTTTAACTGGCTGGCTGATGATTTTAACTTCTTTTTTTCTAAGGCTGATATGTTTAAAGGCATTTTACTGATTATGCCCTTGGCGCCAACTACTACTGGTAAACTCAGACAAATATCATTTATACCATATTCACCTTCCAATAAATGAGATACTGGCAAAACCGTCTTTTTATCGAATAAAATTGTTTGTACCAACTGAGTAACTCCAGCTCCAATCGCATAATAAGTCGACTGCTTGCCTTCGATAATGGCATAAGCGGCATTTTTAGCAGACAAAAATATTTTTTCTTTTTCTGGATTAGACATTTTTTTAAATCTATCAATGGGCGCATTACCAATAGTAGCTGTACTCCAAAGTGGCACCTCACTATCACCATGCTCTCCCACAATATAAGCATGAACACTCTTAGGATCAACATCCAAATGACGACCCAACAAAAACCTAAAGCGAGCCGAGTCCAACATAGTTCCAGAACCAATAATTTGTTTTTTCTTACTAGGAAACATTTTAATCGCCATATATGTTAAGACATCTACTGGATTAGTTACCATAATTACGATCACATTGGAATTTTGTTTAAAAACTTCTGGTATAATTCCTTTCATTATTGAGGAATTCTTTTTTATTAAATCTAGTCTAGTTTCACCATTTTTTTGAGCAGCCCCACAAGTAATAATCACAATTCGACTATCAGCAATATCTTGATAGGTTCCAGTGTGAACTTTAGTATAACCCCAAAATGGCACGCTATGTTGCAAATCCATAACCTGTGAATCAACTAATTTTTTATTAATATCAATAATAGCTATGTCTTCAACGGCATTAGCCGATAATAAACTAAAAGCGGTGGTACTACCAACCATACCCGCACCTATAATAGTAACTTTGTTTTTAATAGACATATTTTTTATTACTTTATTAACCACTTTAATTATAACTGATTATTCAATAACAATAAAATAGCCATAAAAAATAGCCTAATTTTTATTAGACTATTTAATTTACTATTTTATGATTATTCAATCTCCCAAGGATAGACTATCCATTTATTTTCTACGCTAGCAAAATAATCAGGAATTAACTTAGTTTCTGGTTTATAGTGCAAAGTGGCAATTACTACCTGATTATTTAATTCTTCCAGATCAACTTTAACCATTATTAAAGTATTACCTTTATCAGACAAATCATCCACTAATAATATTTTTTTATTTTTTAAATCTGAATGAATATCACTTAAACGCTTTATTTTATCGCCTACACCACCACCATTATATGAGACTAAATAAACATTAGGATTATTTAGTAGCTGCGCCATTATACCGGCCAAAAAAATACCACCCTTAGTAATACCAACAATGCAGTCAAAATCTTCTGTTATCTGATCTTTAATTTTTTGACTGTCATCTATAAATTCCTGCCAAGTATAATATTTTTTATCCATAGCTATAATACCTCGTTATCATGAGAATCAGATTCTCGCATTCCAGAATTAGTGATTCTAATAAATTGACACTCTTTTAGCTCAGAAATTGTTTTAGCGTTACCATAACTCATGCCAGATTTTAAACCACCTAAATATCTAGCAATAATATTTTTAACCGGTCCTTTGTAAGGTACTCTAGCCTCGATGCCCTCTGGAGTTATTTGATGATGTTTTTCTTTAGAGTCTGGACGAGACAAGGCTGCGGTGAGTGAAGCCATGCCTCGTGATATTTTGTATTGTCGGCCTTTATAATTAATAGCTGGTCCTGGTGATTCCTCGGTACCAGATAGCTGGCCACCCATCATCACTGTGTCAGCACCAGCGGCTAAAGCTTTTACTAGATCAGCTGATTGTTTAATACCACCGTCAGCCACTAGTGGTACCCCATATTTTTTACATACCGGAGCAATATTTAAAATTGCTGATAATTGTGGTACACCAAAACCAGTGGTAATGCGAGTGGTGCAAATTGACCCTGGACCAATGCCCACTTTTACTCCATCAACCCCCGCTTCAATTAAATCCAAAGCACCTTGAGCGGTCGCAATATTACCACCAATTACTTCCATATTCGGTAGAGCCCGCTTGATAACTTTAATCGCTTCAATGGCATTATCTGAATGACCGTGGGCAATATCTAAAACCAAAACATCTACTCCCGCCTCAGTTAAAGCCACAGCTCGCTCCAAATAATCACCTCTCACGCCCACCGCTGCTCCGACTAATAATCTACCCAATTTATCTTTACTAGCCTGAACATTATTGGAATTCCTCATAATGTCTTTTTCAGTAATCAAACCTTTGATTTGAAAATCTTCATCAACTAGTGGTAATTTTTCAATCTTGTTTTCTCGCAACATTTTTTTAGCATCATCAGTAGAAATATTTATTGATCCCACAATTAATTTATCCTTTGGTGTCATAATATTTTTAACCAAAGTAGAATCATCCCCACAAAAAACTACATCCCGACGAGTAATAATACCGAGTAATTCTCGACCATCATCACTTACCAAAAAACTTGAACACCCCAGCTCAGTAGATCTTTCTTTAAATTCAGCCAAAGTTGCTTTGGTGTTAATAGTAAATGGATTGCCAATAACAATATTTTGCTTGCGCTTAACTTTTTTTACCTCATGAACCTGACTACTAATATCACAAAACCGATGAATAATACCAATGCCACCTTCTAAAGCCATAGCAATGGCCATGGTACTTTCGGTCACCGTATCCATATTAGCGCTAACGATCGGGATCTTTAAAGAAATATTTTTGGTTAACTGGGTATTCATCTTAACATCATGTCGAGATTTAATAGCTGATTTTTTGGGCACCAGCAAAACATCATCATAAGATAGAGCTGTTGGGATATACATAGTTGTCATAAATTATTATTTACCCCTCCTTTTGAACTATTTAATCTTACAGTAAAAAACCGCTTTTCTCAAATAAAACGTCTCAACACCAATACACTCTAGGCTTTTATTTTATCTAGAAAAGTGTTATCATATATTCATATAAATATGGCAAAACCTACTAACGAAATGGAGTGGCTGATAGATATCTATGGTCACGACTACTCAATTAAGGCGCCAAAAGACGTCGAAAAAATTAAACTTAGCCAAATGGTTTCCAAGTTGGGTTTTTTTTATGAAAAATTTCGAAATGCTATTGATTATAACGAGGAACACTTAGTCCGCAGAAACTCTATAGAAAGATTTCTTAGACGACAATTACTATTATTATTAGAAAAAGATTCTTTAAAAATCAGTGAATCATTAATTCATGAGTTTATTCGTGCTAGATACTTACCAAATGAAACATTGCCAGAAACCTTTATTGCTGAAGTGGCTAGGCCGATTAAAAAATATATAGAAATAATTGACTATATTAATATTAATCGTTTACCCAATGGCACAAAATTAACTGATTGGATAATTGGTGTAGCTAGCTCAGAAATAAATGAAAAATTAACTCCTGACACTAAAGAAGTGGCAACTGTTAATTTAATGTACTCTCATCTAGTAGACAATATTACTTTTCGTAAAACGAATATCGACGAAAAGGAGAAAAATTTACAAATATACATTGCCACCTTACGCACCCTACTAAAATCAGACCCTTCAACATCTAGATATTTCCTACTAAAGCTATACTTGCCTAATTGGAATCTAATGAATACCGAGGAAACACAAATTTTCTGTCATAATCTTTACAGTATTAAAGATAAGATTGATAAAAATCTGGCTCATCCAATTAGCTTTCAATTAGCTAGAATTATTAAATCACAGTCAGTTTTCTTCAACATCTTAAGGGAAGTAATGGAAAATAATAAAGATAATTTGAAAGAATTATTTGCTGAGCCAGAACTACTAGAATCTGCTATCGAAGAAGTAGTAGTCACTAATTACAAAAAAATAAAAGGCAAATTAATTGGTACAATTTTAAGAGTTATTTTATATATCTTCTTTACCAAAACAATTTTAGCCTTAGCCATAGAACTACCTTATGACTATTTTATAGTTCATGAAATTAATTGGTATGCACTGGGCACTAACATTATTTTTCATCCACTGTTGATGTTTTTCATTGCGATGACTATCAAAATTCCAGGTGTTAAAAATACCCAAATCATTATTTCAGAAATTAAAAAGATAGTTTATGGCGAAGAAAGAAAATTAGTTTTCAAGGCCAAAGGTTTAATGCGTCGAGGATCTTTTAGCTACTTAATATTCAATTTTATTTATATCATTATGTTTGCTTTTTCCTTTGGTATAATTATCAGTATTTTAAGATATTTTCATTTTAACGCCCTAAGTGGCTTACTATTTATTTTCTTCTTAACCATTGTTAGCTTCTTCGGCTTTAGACTTCGTAATTTAGCCAAGCAACTATCGGTTATACCTCGAAAAGATAATTTATTTAGCTTTATAGTTGATTTTATCTCCCTACCAATCATCCGCGTTGGTCGGTTCTTCTCTACAAATTTTGCCAAAATTAATATTTTCTTATTCTTATTAGATTTCTTAATTGAAACGCCCTTTAAAATGCTAGTGGAGTTTTTAGAAAAAACGGTTTCCTTTATTAATGATAAACGAGAAGAAATTATTGAATAACTAATCCCCTAGTTGACAGGGGATTTTTAATATGTTATTATTTAGATATATATCTAAATATCTAATTATAGATTAATGCTTAATAAAACTTTCTCAGCCTTAGCTGATAATAACCGCCAAAAAATAATTGACCTCCTTAAAAAACGAGAGATGTCTGTATCTGATATTGTCAGTCACCTAAACATCACTATGGCCACTCTATCGCACCATTTAGATATTTTAAAAAGAGCCGATTTAATCAGTGGTCGTCGTGATGGTCAGAAAATTATCTACTCTCTTAATTTTAGTGTTATTCAAGAAGTCGAGGAAAAAATAGTTAAATTCCTTAAAATAAAAAATAAAAAATAAAAACCATGTCACCAATAAAACCCAGTATTAAAACTGAAATAATTCCTACCATCGTAGTCATATTATCTATACTAGCTAGTTTCTACTTTTATGCCAATTTTCCAGCACAGGTAGCTACCCACTGGAACATAGATGGTCAGATAGATGATTATTCTTCTAAGCTAGTTGGCGCCTTTTTAATACCAATACTAATTTTCGGACTTTATATTATGTTTTTAGCTTTGCCATATTTAGACCCAAAAAAGGATCGCTATCAAGAATTTGCTAAAGTCTATCATATTTTCAAAGACTTAATTATCATTTTTATGTTCTTGATTTATCTAGCTTCTGGCTTAGCTAATCTTGGCTATAACGTTGAAATCGGACTTGTCGTGCCTACTTTAGTTGGTCTTTTGTTTATTATTATGGGTAATTATATGGGTAAGATAAAATACAACTGGTTTATGGGTATTAGAACTCCATGGACATTATCATCAGAAAATGTCTGGAATAAAACCCATCGAGTCGGTGGCTGGCTATTTATTGGTTTGGGGCTAACCATGCTAACAACTCCAATTCTACCAAAAACTATTATTACTCCTATCTTTTTTTCTGCTATAATGATTACGGTTGTAGGCAGCTTTGTTTACTCCTACATACTCTACAGAAACGAAAAAAAATAAATGCTTTTTGAAAATAATTATCAAAAAAGTAATCGTATCAAAAAAATAAAAATAACCGTCTCAACAGAAGCGGTTATTTTAGCTAATCGAATATTAAACAGTAGTGGTCATCAGTCACGACAACAACTTGGCGAACAATTATTAGATGAGCTTTGTGATGGCGCTAAAATAGATATTATTAAATTAGAAATATCCAATACTAAACAGTACCACAGAAAATCAGCTGGTAAAGTAGCTATGAAGCGCTATGGCTATTATCGCCCAGCTACTAAGTATATTTATATTCAAAACCTCACAGCTGTTCGCGGCCAAATTCTAGCGCCAAAAACATTTTTAGATACTCTACTCCACGAATGGGTCCATCACTATGATACCTATAAACTTAGACTTAAATCCATACACAGCAAAGGTTTTTATGAGCGAATTAATCATCTAAAAGAAAAATTAAAGGTAAAATAAAAAACCATCACAAATGTGATAGTTTAAACATTTTCAACTATTAAAAATAGAAAGTGCGACCAAACCAAGTTACTGGGGTTCTATGCAATATACCAGATTCCTTGGCCTCAGCTCGTATAGCTTTCAATTCCGATCCAATAGCTTGTAATTTTTCTTTTAAGTGATAAATACTGGCCATAAAAACTACTCTATCACTAACATTAACAGAATAACCACAGTTAGTGCAATTATCTTTATTATCATCCAAAAGATTAACACCACAACTACAACATTTAACTCCAGACAAAGCCATGATGACCACTTCTCCCTTTGTTGTTAATTAAAAAGAACGATTATAGATTAACATAAACAATCAAAATTATCAAGCCCTAAAACAAAAAAACAACTATACAATGTATAGTTGTTTTTATATCTAAAATTATTTACCGAAGACCTTAGCAAACTGTTTCTTACCACGTTGTAATAATAAACCCTCTTCTGGTATATGAATTTCCAATTCCTCAGACACTATTTTATCATCATCAATTTTTATCGCTCCCTCTTTTATCAAACGTCTAACTTCGCTATTGCTTTTAGCTAAGCCTGATTTTACAAACAAATCTAAAACGCCAATTTTATCATCATGATCAGTAATATTAATTTCTGGAATTTCTTGGGGCTTTTGACCTTCTTGAAACACTCTTTTAAACTCATCTTCAGCTTCATGGGCCAACTGATCATTTTTATAAATCTTGACCACCTCTCTGGCTAATTGCATTTTTAAATCACGAGGATTAATTTTGTTTACCTGTAAAGCTAATTTTATTTCTGCCAAAGTTTCATCTGAAATATCAGTTAAAATTTCAAAAGCTGGCAAAATCATCTCATCAGACCAACTCATAATCTTGCCATACATGTCTATTGCACTATCTAGTAAGGTAATCATATTGCCTTCAGACTTACCCATTTTTTTACCAGTTGGGTCTTCTAATAATTTAGTGGTTAATACTAATTTTTCCTGATTCTTCATAGCTCGCATCAAAGTACGACCAGCTAACATATTAAAAGTTTGATCATTGCCACCAATTTCTAAATCAACATTCATAGCTACACTATCATAAGCTTGCATTAAGGGATAAAAAAATTCATGCAAATAAACTGGGCGCTCGGATTTTATTCTTTCCTGAAACATTGCTCGATCCAGCATTTGTTGAGCGGTAAAATGTTGAGCAATATTAATTAGATCTTGAAAATCTAATTTAGCCAACCATTTAGAGTTAAATCTAAAATCAACTTTCTTAATATCAATTAAATTTTTAATTTGATCTTTCCAACCATTTAGATTATTTAACACGGTTTTATGATCTATTTGTGTTCTAACGCTCAATTTATCAGGATCACCAATTTGACCAGTAAAATCACCAAATAGAAAAATAACTTTATGACCCAATTTTTGAAACTCGGCTAATTTACGAATGGTAATACCATGACCGATATGAAGAGTGGGTGAATTTGGATCATAACCACAGTAAAGAGTTATTTCTTTACCAGACATTAATAGTTTTTTTAAATCATCTTTTTTGGGATAAATATTTTCTACCCCCCGAGATAAAACTGCTTCTATTTTATTTTCATCGGTTATAATCTTAGACATTTTATTTTAGATTATTTAATTGATTCTGTAATTTAGCTAATTTTTCTTCAGCGGTTTTTAATTTTTCTTTTTCGCCATTAACTACTACTTCTGGGGCATTAGCTGCAAATTCCTCATTGGCTAGTTTAGCCTTTAAACTAGCAATGTATTTTTCGGTTTCGATAATATCTTTATTAATTCTTTCTGTTTCAGCCACTGTATCAATTATACCAGTTAAATCCAGATAAATCTCTAAACCATCAGTAGTCACTGTACCAACATTATTGACTGGCTTTTCACCACTAGCCATGACTGTTAACGACTCGCAACGAGCTAAATTTTTGATTACTGCTGATTCATTATTAACTAATATTT
This sequence comes from Candidatus Buchananbacteria bacterium CG10_big_fil_rev_8_21_14_0_10_33_19, assembly GCA_002773855.1. GTDB lineage: Bacteria > Patescibacteriota > Patescibacteriia > 2-01-FULL-39-33 > 2-01-FULL-39-33 > 2-01-FULL-39-33. The sequence goes on from PEZY01000004.1 coordinate 63,414, forward strand.
CATTCTCACCAACTATAACTGTTACCGCTACTTTTTTAGCTGGCTCTACTTTATTTTCTGATCGTAAATTTCTAATATTAACAATTAAGTCTTGAATTCTTTTAATATCAGTAATTGATTTTTCATCAATCTTAAATTCGGCTTCTGGCCACTTTTCAATCATTAATAATTTATCACTAGTAAAATTCTGCCAAAGCTCTTCGGTAATAAATGGTATAAACGGATGCCAGAGTTTTAAAATATTTTGTAAAATATATAATAATATTTCATCTTTATTTTTTTCTACTTTAGCAATCTCCAAATACCAATCCGCAAACTCATCACGAGTAAATTGTTGTAAACTTTCACCGGCCAAAGAAAAATTGTAACTCGCCATATTTTTATTAACCCCTTCAATAGTCTGACTCAAGCGCGATAATATCCACTTATCTGCTAAAGTTTTTGCCCCTGGCAATTGATCAACTAATTTAACCTCTTCTACACTAGTTAAAACATAGCGAGAAATATTCCAAAGTTTATTTACAAAATTTCGATAACTTTCTACTTTATCATCATACAATTTAAAATCATTACCGGGTGTAACACCAATCAACATGGAAAGTCTTAGAGCATCAGTGCCATACTTTTCAATCATATCTAATGGATCAATAGCATTGTCTAAAGACTTACTCATTTTGACACCGTTTTCATCACGTACTAAACCATGTAAATAAACAGTTTCAAAAGGAATATCATTCAAACAATAAACACTCATAATAATCATCCTGGCGACCCAGAAAAATAAAATATCATAACCAGTTTCCATGACACTAGTTGGATGAAAATTATGTAGATCATCGGTTTCTTCTGGCCAACCCAAAGTCGAGAAAGTCCACAAAGCTGATGAAAACCAAGTATCTAAAGTATCCTCATCCTGAGTCCAACTATCACTGGCTGGTTGACTTTGACCAACACTAATTTCTTGATCACGATACCAGACTGGAATTTGATGACCATACCAAATTTGGCGCGAGATACACCAATCATGTAAATTTTCCATCCAGTGAAAATAAGTTTTTTCAAACCTCTCTGGAACAATTTTAATTAAATTATTTTTAATAACATGAATAGATAATTCTTTTAAAGTGGCTTCGTCTTTGTCCCACTTTAATTTTGATTTGTCTTTTAATTTAAATGGTTTATCAACGGCTACAAACCACTGCAAAGATGGCAATGGCTCAATAGCTGTACCACAACGATAACAAATTGATAAATTATTTTTAATATCTTCTTCTTTTTCTAATAAGCCTTGGTTCTTTAACTTCTCAACTACCGCTTCTCTAGCTGCTATTACTGATTGTCCAGAAAATTCACCGAAGCCCACTTCAATATTACCGTCTTTATCAATCACTTTTACAATTGGTAATTTATTTTCTATCGCCATTTGATAGTCCACATGAGAATGAGCTGGCGTTACTCCCAAAGCACCAGTCCCAAATTCCATATCCACATTGCGATCAGCAATAATTTTTAACTTTAGTGATACACCTACAAAATCCACATCAAATTCTTGACCAATATATTTTTTATAACGCTCATCTTTAGGATTAACCGCCACCGCCGTATCACCTAGTTTAGTTTCTGGGCGAGTTGTCGCAATAGTAAATGGAAAATCTTTATGGTATTTAAAAGTGTACATCTTGGCTTGTTGCTCTTTGTATTCCACCTCATCATCAGCTAGAGTCGAGTGGCATCTAGGACACCAATTAACTACTCGATCACCTCGATAGATTAAACCATCTGTATACATTTTTTCAAAGGCAGTGACCACGGCTTTATTTAAACCCTCATCAAGGGTAAATCTTTCCCTAGACCAATCACAGGAAGAGCCCATTTTACGAACTTGATTTTTAATCGTATTTCTAGAATCTTCGACAAACTCATCAACCCGTTCTAAAAATTTATCTCGGCCCAATTGATGTCGAGTTAAATTTTCTTTGGCCATTATTTTTTCCACTTTGGTTTGAGTGGCAATTGAAGCATGGTCAGTCCCTGGCAACCATAAAGTTTTTTTGCCAGACATTCGATTGTAACGAGTCATTAAATCTTGGATAGCTAACATAGTCGCATGACCAGTATGCAAAACGCCAGTAGCATTGGGTGGTGGCATAGCGATAGAAAAATAATCTTTAGTATTCTTTAAACTATCAGGATTAAAAAATCCAGACTCCTCCCAAGACTTATAAATACTATCTTCGGTTTTACTAGCATCGTAGGCTTTTGGTAATTCTATTCTGGACATAAAAATAAAAATTATTAGAATAGCTTAATTTTACTTAATTTTACGGCTTTTTTCAAGTTAAGATACCTATAAATTAACTAGTAAAAACCAGCACTTAAAAATATAAAATATTAACATCTAAAACATGTTTAACATAAAATGTAAATTTATGCAATAAATTAGCTAAATTTAGACATATTTTGATACATTTCAATCAAAAAACAAAATTTCAATATTACCTAATAACAACAATGAAATTTAATAATTTAACTAGTAATAAACTAACATGAGAATCTATTATTTGTTCGGTTATTTAGCTTAAACATTAAAGCCATTAACCAGAAAGAGACCTTAACAACTAACATTCTTTTTTATTACAACAACTTAAAATCTATATTGATAAAGGTTTTTATTTTACAAAAATTAAGATAAATTAATTATTGACAAAGCTCTAAAAATTGACTAAGATAAACCATTGAGTAAATGTAAATATTTTAAAAATGGCGCTAACCGAAACCCAACAAACTTTTGAATTAATAAAAAAAAGTCGATCAATATTAATCGTTTTTAAAACTGATTGGACTGGCGATGCTCTAACTAGTGCTATAGCCTTAACTAAAATTCTAAAAAAAATAGATAAACAAGTTGCTATTGTTTGTCACGATTTTAAGCCAACTAATAATTTATCATTTTTAGATACCAGCGCTATTAAAAAAACTATCACCAACTTACAGAAGTTTGTTATTAGTATTAATACTTTACAAACTAAAGTTGGAGAATTTTATTATGATAATGATAGTAGTAATTTAAATATTTATATTTCACCTCAAAATGGTCAATTTCAACCAAATGATGTTTCTACTAGAATTGCTAATTACGAATATGATTTAATTTTTATAATTAATTCTCCGGATTTAGAATCATTAGGAGAAATTTATGCCAAACAAAGTAATTTCTTTTACGCTACACCTAAAATAAATATTGATAATTCTAATAAAAACGAATACTTTGGTGATATAAATATTGTCGATATTACCAAATCATCAACCGCCGAAATAATATATTCTCTAATCAAAAACTTTGATAAAAATTTAATTGATGATAATATTGCTACTGATTTATTAGCTGGAATTATTATGAGCACCAAAAACTTTAAAACTCTCAATGTATCACCCGAGACCTTAAATACGGCTAGCTCCTTAATCACTGGTGGGGGAAGACGAGAACAAATCATTCAAAATTTATACCAAACTAGATATTTATCAACTCTCAAACTGTGGGGTCGAGTACTATCTAGATTAAATAATGATTTAGATGACAAATTAGTTTGGTCGACCATTTCTAGTCAAGATTTTTTAGATACCGCCACCTCTGATAATGAGATAATTGATGTGATAGATGAATTAATAGTATCCATGCCGAAAACTGAAATTATAGTTTTGATTTATGAAAAAAGAGATTTAAATAGTGTTGAATGCATAATTTATTCCACCAAAAATATTAACTCCTTACTAATTGCCAAGCGATTTAATCCGACTGGTAATTCTGAAATAGCCAAATTTAATTTAACTAATTTGACGATATCAGCAGTGGAGAGACTGGTCATTGAAGAAATTAAAAATAAATTAAAATAGACCGTTACCGTACCCAAGGAGACAGAACATGAACATCGCACCTTACATTGATCACACTTTGTTGAAACCCAACGCCACTATTTCCGAAATAGAGAAATTATGTCAAGAAGCTATGGAATACGGCTTTGCCACAGTCTGTGTTAATCCAATCTGGGTGGCAGACTGCCAATCCATACTCCAATTATCATTAGTTGATATATGTACTGTAATTGGATTCCCGCTAGGCTCTAATACTTCAGCGGTTAAATCTTATGAGGCTATCAAAGCTATCGAAGCTGGTGCCTCTGAAATTGATATGGTAATAAATATTGGAGCCTTAAAATCTAGTTTACCAGCTAGAGTGGAGGATGATATTAATTTAGTAAGACAATCAACAATGAATTCAACATTAAAAGTTATTATCGAAACTTGCTTGTTAACTGATGCTGAAAAAGAATTAGCCTGCACTTTTGCCAAAAATTGTGGGGCAGATTTTGTCAAAACTTCTACCGGCTTTTCCACTGGTGGGGCCACTGTCGAAGATATTAAATTAATTAGAAAAGTCATTGGGCCAAATATGGGTATTAAAGCCTCTGGTGGTATTAGAGATTTAAAAACCGCTCAAGCTATGATGTATGCTGGAGCTAATCGACTAGGCTGTAGTGCTAGTGTCGCTATCGTCAGTGAGGATAATCCAGTAGTATAAAATGATCAATAAAAAAACAACCGCAGTCATTGCGGTTTTTTTATTTAAAATTTTAATTGGTGGACGATAGTGGATTCGAACCACTGACCTTCTCAACGTCAATGAGACGCTCTAACCAGGCTGAGCTAATCGTCCATAATAATTACTACAATAGTAGGCCTGGGTGGAATTGAACCGCCGACATCTACGTTATAAGCGTAGCGCTCTAACCACTGAGCTACAGGCCCTCATAAATATAACAACCAAAGAAATATTAGCACACTTTTGGCATTTTTTCAAGGTATTTAAATAGACACTATTTAGTTTTTTTTCGAGACGCAAGCACAGTAGAAATAACACCTTTTATAATTGGTATAATTGATATCAAAATAATAATAATTATAAACAAACCAAAGTTTTCTTTGATCCAATTAATGTTACCAAAGAAATAACCACCAAAAATAAATATGGCACTCCACAAAAAAGCACCGATAACATTATAAGTTAAAAATGTTAAATAAGACATGGTGCCAATACCAGCTACAAACGGTGCAAAAGTTCTAATAATCGGAATAAAGCGAGCTAGAATAATAGTTTTTTTACCATTCTTCTCATAAAATTCTTGAGCTTTAACTAGATAGTCTCGACGAAAAAACCAAGACGTCTCTTTAGTAAATATTTTTACGCCAATCGCCTGACCAATGTGATAATTAACCGTATCGCCTAATACCGAAGCCACAAAAATCACCAACCATAAAAACCAAATATCAAATAAACCAGTAGCGGCTAGAGCCCCAGCCGCAAACAACAAACTATCCCCTGGCAAAAATGGTGCTAAAACCACCCCGGTTTCTAAAAATATAATAAAAAATAAGATAACATAGGTAATCACCGAATATTCACTTACCAAAACCAGCAAATATTTATCAATATGCATTAACATCTCTAGTAATTGAATTATCATAAATAAATTTAGTTTTAAACTCTAAATTGAGTAATCTAATTTAATTAAATATAACAAAAAACAGCTAAACTTTCAAACCAAAAATAAAAAGGGATTTTCATCCCTTATATTTATTTAATAATGCCTTAAAGAATCATCATCAAATGGACCGCCATGTTTAATGGGGCCGCCACTAACCTTTAAACTCCCGCATTTTGGACATTTTATAGGTCCTGATAATACATCTGGTTTAAAAGTACAAAATTTGTGATTACAATCATGGCATTCATAACGGTGATCTGGCACTAAAAACATGGCATGTATCTCCTTTGTGATTAAAAAGAACTAAAGTCGATATTAAGAGCACGTGAAGTGTACCTAAAATAAATCGAAATGTAAATTCTGAGATTAATTGCTTAATTGCGAGTGTAAATTACTTCAAATTTTCTTTTATTATTTCTATTTTTATTTGATCCTTATTATCATTTTTTATTTTTCTATAACCATCAATTAGTGATTTCTCATAAACCTTTAAATAATCATCAATTCTAAGTGTTTTATAATTGCCCATATCCTGAATCACTTCCAATTTTGTATAATCAATATCAGCAAATGGTAATAAATCTTCTTCACTAGCAAATGCTATTGTTATGCCATTTTTATTAAACTCATGTTCATGTAAATCAATTAAATCATATCCTAATTTTTCTATAAATATTTTCAATTGATCCCATTCTTTCTTTAAAAAATTTTCTGGGATCAATACATCAATATCTTGGGAGTTTAAATCTTGGTTTATAAGTTTTGATAATCCTAAAGACCCATACAAAACTGGTATTATACCAATTGAGTTTAGATTTTTTGCAAGATTAGTAAATTCTTTATATAATTTTTCCATTATTTTTTACAGCTATTTAAACAATATTTCGCTAACATAACTTCTCCCACTTATTTAAACCATTTTTTAGCGCTATCTCTACGATGAGGACATCCGGGCCAACAACATGGTCTTTTCTTGCCTTTTTGTAAATCTTCACACAACCGTACTAAATGTTCTTTTCTGGTTTCATTCTTTTTTACAATCGTCACCCAACAAATCCATTCATTACGCGCCAGTGGTGTTAAATTATTCCACTTTTCAAGTACGCCTGACTTGGCCAGCAAAACTTTTTTCAAATCATCAGGCACTTCATGCACTACACCGGTTAAGATTACTTTTTTAGTCATCTCTTTTACTATGATTAATTAAATCATTTTTTAAGCGCCGCTCAAGTATGGTAACTATAATGGCGATTGCGATAGAAATAAAAGTGGTCACAATACATATAGCAAAAAACCCGCTGGATCATCACTTTTATCAGCTCCGACATAAAATATTCTTATATATAATCCTGCCATCACAATAGAAATGCTTAACACGATTGCGCAATATTTTATAATTCTTAAAGCCTTCATGGAATTTAATGAAAATATTTCTGAAATATATCCAAAGTAAGTTTTAAGCCATTATTTAACATCTTTTAATTTTTCTGCTAAATCTCTTAATTTTTCTGGATCGGCTTCTGGACCATCTGTTGAAATTATATATCCTTCATATTTTTCAAAATAATCAGACCTTCCACTAAGGTATTGCTTCCAAGCTCCTTTTTTCATATGCTCTGTTCCATGCATTGGAACTAGTTTTATATGAGCATGGTCAACACCAGTTCCTTCCATAATAAGTCCAACTCTGCCAACATCATCAAAATGTTTTAAAAGAATATTGGAAACTTTTTTTGCTGCTAAAACAAACCCTTGCAAAACATCATCTGGCATCGCTAGACAATCACTGCCATAATGTTCTTTTGGAACTATAACAGTAAAACCTTCAACACTTGGCCATGTTGATAGAAATGCCATAAACTCATCATCTTCCCAAAAAATTCCAGGAGTTTGAATATTGCCTTTGATAATTTCACAGAATATACACTTTCCTTTGTCTGTTGAAGATTTGTAGTTTGCCATAATAAAAATTAAGAAAGTAAAATATTATAAAATTTCACTAAGTACCAAAAACTTATTTCATCTAACGTATCCGAATATGAAAAGTTTTTGTTTCTTTTCCTTATTATATCCTACAAAGAAAGAAGAAACAAAAATTTGAGTGAAAGAATTTTTTACTCCTAATTATTTATTAATGAAAAAAATTTGAACCATATATACCGTGCTATATGATGTTACTCAATTTATATTTTTTAATAGTCAAATCAAAATTTTGATTAATATTTAATTTTTCCCAAAGACCATTTACCCATTCTTTGTCCGTAAGCTTATAATATGAATAATGATAGTGATAAATAATTCGATTTTTATATTCTTGTTTAAAATAATTATTGAAGCATTGAGCAAGTAAGGAAGTCGGAGTGCCAAGGATAATAAATTGCGCGTTATCATTTATTTTAATGTCCTTCATTTCTCGATTAAACTGTTCTACATTTTTTCTAATTATTTTATCGGTAAGAAGATTTTTAAACTTATTTGACTGTGGTTCGTCAATACCTTTAAAAATATCTGTCATATAAGAACCGCGCAATTTATTATCATTACAGGCATATTTTAATTTACGATCGTGTCTGCCACCGTGAAAATTTGACCAGGGATTGTTGGTCAATGGACGTGAAATATTCAAACCCAAAAATATAAATTTCGAATGTAATTTATCAAAATTTTGATTTATAATTAATGAATCACTTTCTTTTTTATAATTCCAAATTGCCCAACTGGCAAATGGGCCATATTTTGAAGTTAAATTTTTGTATTCATCAATACTGTACATATAAATTGAGTAACATCATATAACGTTAGGCATATCCGAAGTTTTTCTGAAGCGGAGCGAAAGAAAAATTTGGGAGAGAAAATTTTGCTTTCCTTAATTTATTATAAAG
>PEZY01000004.1:71865-75675 GCA_002773855.1 Candidatus Buchananbacteria bacterium CG10_big_fil_rev_8_21_14_0_10_33_19
GATTTTGGGCAGAGGGGTCAGGGGTGAATGCCCAAAATCAAAAACTCCTTATTTAAAGAATACTGTCGCTATACTGCAAAGATTTGATATAATCTTCCATAAATTTATAATCTGGCTCGTCATTATTGCCTACTGGCAATATAATTTCCGTCTCTTTTATTCTAATCTGATTAAATTTTCTACCGTATGAATATCTATATCGCTCAAGATTTATCAATGTAATAAAAAACATCGCCAGATACGGATTTAATTTAAATTTAGGGATTAACTTTTCTACATGGTCGCTAGCAGTAAATTTTTGCGCTTGATACGAACAAATACCTTTTACCGCAGAATCAATAACTAAAACATTTTCCTCTTCTGTGTAAAAATCATAGAATCCTTCAACTCCATTATTTACAGATGATGTAGTTATATACGGATAAGCTCCTTTTCCAATTTCTTGCAAATCTCGTTTGGACGTAGTTTTGCTTCCCATTACGTCAAATAACCTACTAATAGAGAATGCTTTCCATTTTTTAATATCAAGTTTAATCTCAGTAGAATTTTTTGACTTTGTGGATATTAGTTTAGCCAAATTATTGTAAAATCTGTATGTAACATAGTCTTTAATAGAATCCTCAAATAAATTTTTGTTTAATGTTGCGTAGTCGGTTTTCATATATGCCTCCACTAGCCATTCATCATTTTCAGAAACATTTTTTAATATAGAAAAACCAAGTTTTTCAGTTTTGTTAAAATATGAATCTAACCATTCTTTCTTAATTCTTTTTTCATATAACTTTTTGTAATCCACTCTGCCTTTGTTTCTAATTTTTTCAAATCCATCATTCTTAAAATAACCAAACCAAGAGCTTTTATTTGGATTATGAGGTTTATGCGCTTCAAATACTACAATACACGTAACAGTGCTTGCGCCGTCGCCAAATAATTCGTCTGGCATACTCATCACGGCTTTCAATGTGTGATGTTTTAATATGTCCTGTTTTATGGCGTTGTTTTGTTTGTTTGATAGCATTACACAAGATTGTGGAATAATTGCAATGCCAGTACCTCCAATAGTTAGCACATCGAGCATGCGTTTCACAAACGATAATTCTTCTTCACCTTGTTTTTTTTGTGAGTACGGCGGATTAATCATTCCGATATTGCAGTTGTACTTTTTTAATTCAGCCGTTTCCATACTAAAGCAGTTTTTTTGTATTAGATTTGTTTTTCCATCTCCTCTGATAATCATATTGGCGCAAGCCAATGCAAACATGTTTGTCTGTGTTTCAATTCCAACTAAATTATTTTTATATATATTGTCAATTTCTGTAACTGTTGGTTCATCATTTATCATATGCTCCATCGCTGAAATTAAAAACGAGCCAGTTCCAGTGCATATATCTATGACTTTTGAGTTTTTATTAACTTCCGCAATTTCACAAAATAGATCTGTTATATGCGTAGGGGTTAAAACAATGCCCAACCCTTTTCCGTCTCCACCGGAATATCTTAAAAATTCAGAATAGAACTGACCAATTAGGTCAATGTTATTTGTTTTTTTAATAAATGGGTAAACTTTGTGATGAATGTCAACTAAAAATTTATGTAGCGTGTTATTGCTGTGGGATGGATTCTCTTTATCAATTTCACCTTTAGTCAAATAGGTATGTGTTGAAATAAAACCAAATTCCCTTTCCAGTGTTTCAATTTTATTGATTGGAATATTTGCATTTAATAGTCCGTCTTTTATGGCTTCAATTATCCTTAAAGCAAGTTTTTTTGGATTTGTTATCGCTGGATATTCCTTTGTAAAATCACCATTATCTAATGCAAGGAGCAACGCACCCACTAAAAGTGGTTTTTCAGCTTCTTTTAATTTTGCTTCATCTCGCATTTCATCGTGAAGATTTTTTGCATACGATAGCAATTCTTCTTCACTTAAAATAATATTGTCATTTGCGTGGAATAAAGAATAAAAATCATCATATGAACTAATGTCACTATATTTTTTCGGAAAATATCTTTTTTCATCCTTGTTCCACTGAAAGATGGATAGCTTTAAGTTATTTTCACTTTCACCGCTAATAGCAATAGCTATAACATGAAATTTGTCTTTCAAAAAAGAGGCGTAATGCAAAACACCATCTACTGCGAAATCTTTTGGTAAACTTTTTTTATCACTCTCATGATTTTTAACATTTGCCTTACATTCAATAACAATAACTAGGTCAGAATTTGCCTTTCTTATAATAAATTCTGGATAACCTGCACCAGACCCAGATTTACTAGCTGAAGATAATAAGGAAGAAATAACATTATTGTCACTTTTTTGTTCTTCCACTAAAATTTCTTGATTGTCAAAATAGCCAAGTAATCTTAGTTTGTTTCTAACTATATTTTCAGTTTTTCTTTCGTTCATATAGGCAATATTTTATAATTATATTATAGCTTAAAATTAGTAAAAAAAGAAATTTTAAGACCAACTCACGATTGGCTTTTTGATTACATATTTGACCACTCCATTTATCAAAAACTTATCCATTTCATGAATAAAAATAGTCGGGTGATTTTCAGTTGATTCGGAATTTAAAGAAATAATCTTATTTTTAGAATCTATTAATAATTTTTTTATATTCGCGCAATTATCTATAATTGCCAATATATAGTCATTGGGTTGTGGTTGTTTTTTTGAATCTACAATCACATAATCGCCGTCTTCAATATTTTGTCCGTTGACATTGGCTTTGTTCATTGAATTTCCAGACGCTTTTATTGCAATCAAGCCATCTCCAGCCTTGATAATATTTTTTGAAACTTTAATATAGCCTTCCAAATTTTCTTCCGCAAAAATATTAGCATCGCCACAATTTGCCGAGCCTAAAACAGGAATTGCGGAAAACATTCCTTTTTGTGGCTTCTCATTGCCTGTGCGTTTTATTTCGCCAGTTTTTTTATCAATTTTAATAAAACCACTCTCCTCAAGTTTTTTTAAATGATAAGACACTTTGAAGGGGTGGGATTCTCCAATCAATCTTCCAATTTGCCTGAGTCCGTCCCTTTTTAAATTTAACTCATCAGCGAAATTTAATATTTTTTGTTGAATTTGGTGCATATTTTGTAATTAGCTATATAATATGGACATATCCATATTATATAGCCTCGCAATTTATTTGTCAAATATTTTACAAAAGCGTCAAATCATTGACAACCCACTGATATCTTGCTAAAATAGAATTACAAATCTTCAAATACAAAACGGGGTCTTGTGAACCCCGCTTGAAAATGTGTGGTTGATTATCCGCACAAACAACTTTAATAATTAAAGGATAGCATATTTTCAATTTTTGAGGAAATTTATTAATCATTAATTTTAAAAAGAGTTATGTACAGAAAAGAACAGTGGTCTAATGAAACAATTTCAGCCGTTTGGAAAAAAGGGCAAATTGTTGGCACTAACGACCCCAATGTCTACAGAAAAGATGCTTGTAGTGCATTTATGCAATTTGATAAGCATGGCGATAGAGATGCAAAATATGGATGGGAAATTGATCATATTGTGCCAGTAGCACATGGAGGAAGCGATGTCATGTCTAATTTGCAGCCATTGCATTGGAAAAATAATCTTGAAAAAGGAGATTCCTCGCAATTAAGATGTGCGGTGAGAGATTAAAAAATTCACTGAAAAATATTCAAAATAAAACTGCCTTTGGCGGTTTTATTTTATATCTTTAAATAAATCGTTTTTTGCTGCCCCTTTGTGGGCAGAAAAAACACCTTATTACCCCTATATAAATAGATAAAAAAACTTATTTTTCCTTATTA
>PEZY01000004.1:75705-100817 GCA_002773855.1 Candidatus Buchananbacteria bacterium CG10_big_fil_rev_8_21_14_0_10_33_19
TTCTAATCATAACTGTCCTATGGACGAAAATCGCCAATATCCTAGCAAAAATCCGATTTATCAATTGGAGCAAGAGATGAAATTGCGTAGATTTAGCCATAAAACCATAAAATCTTACCTCTATTATATCAATAAAAGCTTGGAATTTACAAATAAAAGCCCCAGAAATATAAATACTGGTGATATTAGGGATTTTTTAACACATTTATTAGATCAAAATATCTCTAGTTCCACTATTAATAGTGCTTATAGCTCCCTAAAATTCTACTTTGAAAAAATCCTCCATAGAAAATTCTTTATCAATATACCGAGAGCCAAAAAAGATAAAAAATTGCCAGTGGTTCTAAGCCAAACAGAAATCAAGCAATTATTTGCCACTATTAATAATGCTAAACATAAACTGATTTTGGGCTTGGCTTATGCCTCGGGACTAAGGATATCAGAAATAACTAACATTAAAATAGCAGATTTAAATTTTGAAGAGAGAACTTTAATAGTCAAACAAGGCAAAGGCGCCAAAGACAGACTAACAATCCTACCTGAAAAAATTATTCAACCACTTAAAAAATATACCCAAAACAAACCCGGTTATTCATATTTATTTGAAAGCACAAGAGGTGGAAAATTATCAGAAAGATCTATTCAAAAAGTATTTGAAAATGCTCTTTTAAAATCAACTATAAAAAAACCGGCCAGCTTTCATTCGCTGCGTCATAGTTTTGCCACTCACCTACTAGAGGCTGGCACCGATATTAGATATATCCAAACACTTTTAGGCCACGCCAGATTAACCACTACTCAAATTTATACCCAAGTTTCCAATAAAAATCTTAAGGATATAAAAAGTCCGCTAGATAGTTTATAATTAAACCATGAACAGTTATACCAAAAAATTAAACCATTGGCACCAGTCTATTTTAAAACAGGCTGATTTTTTGTTTATTCAAAAATTAATCAGGGAATTTCCAGCCGCCGAAGTGTACCTAGTGGGCGGAGCAGTTAGAGACATTATTCTAGACAAAAAAACCAAAGATTTTGATTTTGTCATATCCAAAGTAGACCCCAAGCAATTAGAAAATTTTCTAGCCAAAGCTGGCGATGTTAATTTGGTTGGTAAAAGTTTTGGTGTTTTTAAATTCCTACCCGCCAATCATGAACCTGGCATCGAACCTTTTGATATCTCTCTACCTCGCACCGAACACGCTGGCATGAGCGGTGGCTACAAGGATTTTGCTATTCAAAGTGATGCTAATTTAAATATTGAAGCCGATTTATCTCGCCGTGATTTTACAATTAACGCCCTAGCTTGGGATTTAAAAAATCAAAAATTAATTGATGAATTTGCTGGTCTAGCCGATTTGGAAAATAAAAACATTAAAGCGATTGGCGATCCAGAAATTAGATTTCAAGAAGATTATACTCGCATGTTGCGAGCCATTCGATTTGCCTGCCAATTAAATTTTAAGATCGAAACCAAGACTCTACAAACTATTAAAAAGAAAGCCGCCAAAATATCTGATATCACTGGTGAAAGAATCAACGAGGAATTCACCAAAATTATTATGTCAGATAATGCCGAATATGGCCTAAGACTAATGCAAGAAATTGGTTTGTTAAAAGTTTTAATACCAGAATTAGAAGCTGGCGTTGGTGTAGCTCAAAACAAAGCTCATATTTACGAGGTGTTTGAACATAGTGTTCGGGCCTTGGGTGTAGCCGCTGGAAATAAGTACAAATTAGAAATTAGATTAGCCGCACTCTTTCATGATATTGGTAAGCCAATGACCAAGGAAGAAAAAGATGGTGATGCCACTTTTTATAATCACGACTTAGAAGGTGCTAAAATCACCAAACAAATTTTGAAGAGATTAAAATATTCTAATGATATTAATAAAACTGTCGTTCATTTGGTGCGTTATCATATGTTCTATTATGCTCTAGATACTGTGACTGATGCCGGTGTCAGAAGATTATTAAATCGAATTGGCAAAGACAATGTTGATGATTTTATTAATCTGAGAATTTGTGATCGCCTCGGCATGGGCCGACCCAAAGCCAAACCCTGGAAATTAATTCAACTAGAACGACGCTTTAAAGAAGTCCAACTAGATCCAATCACTCCCAAAATGTTAAAAGTAACTGGCGAAGATGTCATGAAAATCGCCCAAATAACACCGGGGCCAAAAATTGGTTTAATTTTAAATGCGCTTTTAGGTGAAATTTTAGAAGACCCTCAAAAAAATGACGAGAAATATTTAACCAAAAGAATCAAAGAACTAAAAAAAATTGAAGATAATAAACTAGCCAAAATGCACCCTGACACGGCTTTTTATGAAGAAGAAAGAAAGAGATTATTACATGCTAAAAAATAAAAAAGAGCAGTTTTCTGCTCTAATTAAGAAGTAATATATTGTTCTAATTTACTAATAACGTGATCAATAAGCATTTTGATATCTTCTACATCAATGGTGTCAGTAAATTCCTGTGCCAAGCAAGATTTAATTTCTAACAGCTGACCATTGTCTGGATCAAATGTTTTTACCCTAAAGGTTAAAACATCTCCTAAATCATTAACAGACACTATCTTAGAAATTACACTTTTAGGCACTAACCCAACACCTAAAACATTCAACCAATAAAATAAGCCGACTTTTAAGTCACTAGCTTTCATTACTAATCCTCCTTTTACCTAAAGACCTATGAAAAATACTATCACAATTAAATTAGAAAACCAAGGCCAAAGATTGGACATATTTTTAAGTGAATATTTAACCGATTATACTAGATCACAAATAAAAAAAATGATCTTAAGCGGTGATGTATTGGTAAACAATAAAGAAGCCAGTGTTCACAAGTTTTTAAAAGAAGATGACAAAATTAATATATCGCTAAACAGCAGTAAAACAGTTACTAAGACAACAAATAAATCCAAAGACAATCAAAAAGACAATCAAGATATTTTTAAAGACATAAAATTAATTTCTAAAACTGATGATTTTTTAATCATCGAAAAACCAGTTGGTTTATTAGTTCATCCCACAGATAAAAACGAAACCAATACTTTAGTAGATTGGCTACTAAGTAAGTATCCAAATATAAAAAATGTTGGTGAAGATCCAGCAAGACCTGGTATTGTCCATCGTCTAGATAAAGATGTGTCTGGATTAATGGTTATTCCATTAAACCAAAAATCTTTTGAGTTTTTTAAACAAAAATTCAAACTTCGAGATATCGACAAAAGATACACCGCTCTAGTTCATGGTGAAGTCAGTAAGAATACTGATGAAATAACTTTTTTCATTGGTCGATCTAGATCCAAAGAAGGTATTTTTGCTGCTCGACCTACTAAATCTGGCGATATAAATGACAAAGACAAACAAGCCATCACAGAATTTAGTGTCTTAAAACGCTTTAAAAATTACACTTTATTAGAAATAAAGATTTTAACTGGTAGGACTCATCAAATTAGAGTTCACTTAAAGGCCTATGGACACCCAATCGTTGGTGATAAATTGTATTTAAACAAAAAAATCAAAATGAAGCGAGATTTGAGTCGAATATTCCTCCATGCTCAGCATTTAGCATTTGTGGGACCAGATGACCAAAAATATGATTTTTCTAGCCCCTTACCAGAAAAATTACGATCTTTTACCAAATCATTAAAAGAGCAACCTGAGATAAAATAATGAATTCAAGTCCAATCTTTTTGGGCTTGCCAAAACCATTAAAACCTGTTAAAGTAACCTTAGTAGATAAATAATAATTTCACCGTTTTATGAGTGTACCAACTCAGAGAAGAACAAAATCAGCTAGATTAAGAAGAGCATCACATTTTGCTCTAAAGAAAACTAACTTGGTTAAATGTCAAAAGTGCGGTAAACCAACCTTGCCACATACAGTTTGTGAATCTTGTGGAACCTACAAAGGCAAACAAGTTATAAACCTAAAAGACAAGAAGAAAACTTTAAAACAAAAAGACCAAGACAGAAAAGAAGCTGCCAAAAAGAAAGCCGAGAAGAAAGAAAGCAAGAAAAAATAAGCTTTGATCTTCACTTTTTAATTTCCATTAAACATCTATGTCTAATAGACACCTAGCCAGAACTATTGCTGTTCAAACGCTTTATCAATGGGATTTTAATAATCAAGAAAAGGACATTAATACTATAACTACCGAAGTTAGAGAGTCTTTTGCTCCAGAATTTGATGATGGTAAATTTATATCACATCTGGTTAATGGCGTCATAAAAAATAAAGAAGAAATAGATGGTTTAATTACCAAATTTGCTCCTGAGTGGCCACTTGATCAAATTACTATAGTCGATAGAAATGTTTTGCGACTTGGTACTTTTGAACTTAGATTTGAAACATCCATACCGGCCAAAGTAGCTATTAACGAAGCTATAGAATTAGCTAAAACTTTTGGTGGCGAATCCTCTGGTAAATTTGTAAACGGGGTTTTAGGTGCTATCTATAAAGATATGGGTGAAAAAGAAGTAGACAAAAAAATTCCAACACAAAACAATGATAAACAACCAGAGCAAGAAAATGAAGAAAGTACAAATACATCAACAACCTAAATGAAAGATATATCAAAATTAGAACAAAACATTGGAGTTAAGTTTAAAGACAAGGAAGTTCTAACTCAAGCTATAGTTCATAGATCCTATATCAATGAACATCCTGAATTTAAACTTGATCACAATGAAAGATTGGAATTTTTAGGTGATGCTGTTTTAGAATTAATAGTTACTGAATATCTCTATAATAACTTTCCCAATCCCGAAGGTGACCTTACTAACTGGCGAGCCAGTTTGGTCAATGGCAGTAATTTAGCCAAGGTATCCAAAGATATTGGCATAGATGATTTTTTGATGATGAGTAAAGGTGAAAGTAAAGATAGTAATTCCAAAGCTAGACAATACATCCTAGCCAATGCCATTGAAGCCATTATTGGTGCAATTTATTTGGACCGGGGCCTAGAAGCTTCTAAAAAATTTATCACTGATTACATTCTAAGTGGCTTAAAAGAAATTATAGCTCAAAAACTATATATTGACGCTAAAAGCAATTTTCAGGAAAAGGCACAAGAAAAAATGGGTGTCACCCCAATCTATAAAGTACTAGAATCATCTGGTCCAGATCATGCTAAAATATTTAAAATTGGAGTTTATTTAGACAAAGAACTAGTAGCCACTGGAGTTGGCACTAGTAAGCAAGAAGCTCAAACCGAAGCCGCTAAAAAAGCTCTAAAAAATAAAAATTGGAACAATTAAAAATAACTAAACCTATGCTAAGTCTAGATTCCCTACTTCAACAAGCTGCTAAAAAACAAGCTTCCGATCTTCATTTAATTGCTGATCTACCTCCCTATCTTAGAATTAATGGCATATTAACAGAATTAGATAAAAAGCCGATTAAAGCTAATGAAATAGAGGCGTTAGTAAAAAAATCTATCAGTGATGAAAAGTTTGAAAAATTCATCAAAACAAAAGAATTGGATTTAGCTTATGAAATTCCAGATGGCACTAGATTTAGAATTAATTTTCACTGGGAAAAAAATACTATCAGTCTAGCAGCCAGAACCATTCCACTGGAAATACCAACCATGGAAGATGTAGAAATGCCTGAAATTATTTATGACTTATGCAGTTACGATCGTGGACTAGTTCTACTAACTGGCCCAACTGGTTGTGGTAAATCCACCTCACTAGCAGCCATGATAAATTACATCAATCAAAACAGAAAAGCTAACATTATCACTCTAGAAGATCCAATTGAATTTGTCTTTAAACCAATCAAAAGTATTATGAGACAAAGACAACTAGGCAATGATATGTTAACTTTCGAAGATGGATTAGTGCATGTTTTGCGCCAAGACCCCAATGTTATCATGGTTGGAGAAATGAGAAACCTAGAAACCATTGCTGCCACTATCACTCTAGCTGAAACTGGACACTTAGTTTTTGCTACATTACACACTTATAGTGCTGCTCAAACTATTGATCGTATTATAGATATTTTTCCACCACATCAACAAAATCAAGTTCGAATGCAAATCTCTATTACTCTAAAAGGTATTATATCCCAAAGATTATTACCAAGTTCTGGCGAAGGACGAGTAGCAGCCAGAGAAATTTTGATTAATACACCAGCTATTGCTAATCTAATTAGAGAAAACAAAGTAGCTCAAATTAATACTGCTATTCAAACTGGCGCTAAAGAAGGCATGATTACAATGGATTCAGCTTTAGGCACCCTACTTAAAAAAGGTGAGATTACCCAAAAAACTATGGAAGAAAATATGTCAGTTGCCAAACCAAAAAGTAGACTATTATCATAAAAATATACAAAAAACACCCACTTATTAAGTGGGTGTTTTTAATTGGTGCCCTCACCAGGACTCGAACCTGGGACCATTTGCTTAAGAGGCAACTGCTCTACCGACTGAGCTATAAGGGCTTAATTATGCACCCAGAGGGACTCGAACCCCCAACCTTCTGGTCCGAAGCCAGACGCTCTATCCGATTGAGCTATAGGTGCTTATATATCTTATTAAGACATTATTGCAATTTTGATTTTACCATAAAAAAACATAAAAATCAAGACTAATTAAACCAAAAATAAAACCAGTATAAAAATACTGGTTATAAAATATTTACATCAACTTGGGAACTAAGCCTCTGACATTCTTGAGCCAATAAACGTCGATGGCAAAACTGAGGACTATTTTCGATACATAATAATGTTACATTAATTTCCTGAGATAATAATATTAAATCCCACAATATTATAATAACCTCTTCCTGTCTGATGTATTCCAAATATTTAACCACAAATTCAGACCAACTCACCTCTCGACGATAATAACCACCAACTAATTTGGGTGGTGGCCCAAGCTCTGGCAAATGAATATCAAATAGGTTATTGGTAATTTCGGGATCTAGTGTTTTGCCGTCACTTAAGGTATGCCGACTCATCACTGATATCCGTAGACCGTCTATTATAGATCTAGGCTGTTTTATTGGTAATGTTTGAAGTGACATATATGCACATCTCCTTAGATTAAATGGTTTTAATGTACTACCAGCATGGTACATTAATATTAATTATTATTCAATACAAAAACCGTCTTTAGTAAGACGGTTTTTGTATTAACTTATTATTCAACCACTTCACTGCTTTCCTCTGTGGTAGGCGATGAAACAGATGAATCTTCTTTCATTTCTTCTTTTTCTTTAGTGGCTTTTAAAGCCTCTTTAAGATTTTTACCAGCTTTAAATTTGGCCACCACCACAGATGGAATAGTTATTTTTTCATCTGGTTTTCTAGGATTAATTCCTTCTCGACCCTTTCTTCTGCGAGCTGAGAAAGCTCCAAAACCAGTCAAAGTAACATCTCCACCCTGCTTTAGGGTATTTATTGTAACATCCACAAAAGTATTTAAAACACTCTCCACTTGAGATTTTGTTAATCCTACTTTTTCAGATATTTTTTCGGCTAATTCTATTTTATTCATTTGCCACCCCCTTTCTATTTGTAATTTATTTTATAAATGAAATTTACTACATTTTATCTTCTGAACTATTATCAGATGAGTTATCACTAGATTCATTCATAGAACTCTCATTATCCATGTCTTCCATGGACTTAGTTTCAGGTTCTGCAATCATTGATTCCTGTGGTTTTTCCAGTGACATGGCCTCTTCCTCCTTCTTTTCCAAGCCAAATAGCTTTTTAAAGAAATTCATATTTTTGTTCTTATTTATTAATTAATAATTATTTAATATTAATTATTTTATCTAATCTTTTAATCTTAACTGTTTTTTTAGTCTTAGGATCTATTTCCAAATAAATTGCATTAAACTGACACTGCCCAGTATCTGGCACATCATGTTTTTTGGAACTCTTACCTTTTTCTAAAAATAAGTTAAATATCTGTCCTTTATTGGCACCAATCACTGAATCATAATAACCGATCATACCAGCATCGGTTACAAAGCCGGTACCCTTTTCTAAAACACGATTATCGGCTGTTGGTACATGAGTATGGGTGCCAACAACTGTTGCCACTTTACCATCGAAGTACTGAGCCAAGGCATTTTTCTCACTTGTTGCCTCAGCATGAAAATCAACCACTATAATATGATCTTTATATTTTTTAACGATCTTTTCTAAGGCTTTAAATGGTGATTCATTAACATCTGGAATGAAAACCTTACCTATTAAGTTTACCACAATTAGCTTATTTGAGCCAATTTCTATCTCTTGGTAACCAACACCAGATTTTTTACTACCATAATTAATTGGCCTAATAACCAAAGCTGGTTTTTTGTTTAAAATCTCGTCACTGCCAGCTTTGCCCCAAGCATGATTACCAGATGTAAAAAAATCCACTCCAGCTTCCCAAGCTTCATTTAAAGTTTTTTGGGTAAAGCCAATACCATGGGCGATATTTTCAGCGTTAGCAATAACCAAATCTGGTTTATATTTAGTTTTTAATTTTGGCAAATATTGATCTAAGCCGCGACGACCTATTTTTCCTACAATATCTGCCAAAAAAATAATTTTTATCATATTGATGATAAATTAATTATCGAGCGTATTCTACTATACGTTTTTCTCTAATAACATTTACCTTAATCTCACCAGGATATCTAAGTTCATCTTGAATTTTTTCGGCTATTTCTTTAGCTAATTTTACCGAGCCTAAATCATCAATTTTATCTGGTGAAACAAAAACCCTAACTTCACGACCAGCTTGAATAGCGTAAACTTTATCAACTCCATCAAAGCTCTTAGCAATATTTTCTAATTCATCTAATCTCTGTAAGTAATTTTCATATGAGTCTTTTCTAGCACCTGGTCTAGCACCGGAAATAGCATCGGCAATTTTAACAATGACTGCCTCTAAGCTTGATGGCTTGTCATGATGATGTTCCAAAACAGGCACAATTATTTCATCACTGATGCCAAATTTCTTACAAATATCACGACCAATTTCTGGATGAGTACCTTGAACCTCATGATCAACTGCCTTACCAATATCATGGAGCAAACCACCTTTTTTAGCCACAGAGACATCTGCTCCTAATTCTTTAGCCAGTAAAGCTGAAAGATTAGCTACTTCAATAGAGTGGACTAAAATATTGTGACCATAACTTGTTCGATATTTTAAGCGACCAATAATTTGGACTAGTTTAGGATCAAAACCAGTAATACCTAATTCATAAACCGCATTTTCACCAGCCTTTTTAATATCTAAGGCAATTTCCTGTTTAGCTTCTAAGATAGCTTCTTCAATTCTAGCTGGATGAATACGACCATCAAAAATTAATTTTTCAATGGTTTTTTTGGCTACTTGTCTTCTAATTGGACTAAATGATGATAAAGTAATAGCTTGAGGCGTATCATCAATGATAATTTCTACGCCAGTTAACTGCTCAATAGTTCTAATATTTCTACCTTCTCGACCAATAATTCGGCCTTTCATTTCATCATTAGGCAAATCAACTACTGATGAAGTGCTTTCTTGAGCATGAGAAGAAGCACATCTCTCAATCACTGCTGATAAAATATGCTTCGCTTTTTTTTCTAATTCATCAGATGATTCATGTTCTAATTTACTAATTCTTTGAACCAAATTACTAGCAATTGATTTTTCTACATTACCCATTAATACTGTTTCCGCTTGTTCTTTGGTTAGATTGGCAATTCTTTCTAACTTAGCAAATTGTTCTTCCTTAACTTTAATAATCTCTTCTTTAAGAATGTTTATTTTGTCAGATTTATCAGATAATTCTTGCTTTTTATTTTCTAAATCCATCAACTTTTGATCAAAAAGTGATTCTCGATTTTCTAATCTTTTTTTAGCCGTTTCTAAATCTTGTTTTTCTTGTCGAGCTTCTTTTTTTGACTCTTCCAAGATTTGAATAGATTTTTCTTGTCCCTTAAGTAATATTTCTTTTTGCTTCGATTTAGCGTCGTTAAGCATTTTTTCTATTTTTTCCTCCACAGTACCTTTGCGATTTTTAGCCCATTGCTTGCGAGCTAAATATCCAAAAACAAAGCCCAATATTAAGCCCAGAGGCAACCCTACATAAAGCAGTAAATTAATCATTTTATTTTTCCTCTTTATTAAAGAGAAATTAACACGCTAAAACCACCCTAGTATTTTAGACTGAGGGTTTCAAAACCTGGATATCGATTTGATATTTGTATATCAAGAGTGAAAGTTTTTTAAAGATATAGATCATATTTCACTAAATTTCAACAAATTTCTAACTATAAGCGAGCAAATTCCTACTTTTTATTATTTATTTAATGTGATTAAATATTACCATATCAGTAACTTTACGTCAATTTACCCAAATATTGACAAAATGACCACAAAAATTTATAATAAACATTCAATTAGTACTTTTAAACAACAAATAGGAGAGATCAGTGGAAATAGAAAGAAAATGGCTACTACCGAGAAATTTTACTGTTACACAAACTATTTTTAAAACTATTATAACCAAGCAATTCTATCTTGGAGATATTAGAATTAGACGAACTAAAATTAATGATATTGAAGACTGTATTCATTATATAGCTGTAAAAAGCGACGGTACTATATCCAGAGAAGAATGGGAAATGGAAATTCCGGAATGGGTATTTAATCAATTACTTCTGTCCAAACCCAACAGCCCCGAAATCTTTAAAACTATTTACAAATTTAAGATTAACGATTTAATATTAGAGCTTCATATCTTCGCCGGTAAGCTAGCTGGCTTAATCATCTTGGAGTGTGAATTTACTGACGAAGCCACAGCTGTCGTTTTTAATCTACCATCAGAAATAGATCAACAAGTAATTAAAGAAGTGACTCATGATAAAAATTATCAAAACATAAATCTAGCCACACTAAACGGCCTAGATAAAAAGTAGAATCAACTAATATTCGTGATATTACAGACTAAACAACAAACCCCGCAAACTAGCGGGGCTTTTTTATTTGAAAAAATAATTTATTTTATAATCTTATCAATAATGCCGTAATTAATGGCTTCTTGCGGCGACATATAATTATCACGATCAGTATCTTTTTCTATTTGTGATAAAGTTTTAGAAGTATGTTTTACTAAAATTTTATCCAATTTTTCTTTCACTCTTAAGATATGTTCAGCATGAATTTTAATATCAGCGGCCTGACCTTCCATGCCACCCATTACTTGATGAATCATCACCTCAGAATTTGGCAATGACAATCTTTTGCCTTTGGCACCACCAGCTAAAATCACTGCCCCCATGCTAGCTGCCATACCTATACAAATTGTCGAAACATCTGGTTTTACATATTGCATAGTATCATAAATTGCTAGCCCGGCTGACACTGATCCGCCTGGAGAATTTATATATAATTTAATATCTTGATCTTTGTTTTCACTATCTAAAAAAAGCAACTGAGCAATGATAGTATTGGCCACGGCATCATTAACTGGTGATCCCAAAAATATAATTCGATCTTTTAACAACCTAGAATATATATCATAAGCTCTTTCACCATAATTAGTTTTTTCTAAAACTGTTGGTATTAAATGCATAAATTTATTGTTTATTATCTAATTAAAACATACCCTATTAATCATCTTTTTTCAAGAAAGATAAAAGATCACTGGTTTCACTTAAAGTATTATCAATACTAAAGCCAGCGGCTTTTTTATGACCACCACCACCATTTCTTTGAGCAATTAAAGATAAATCCACATCATCTCTATTAGTTCTCATGCTTACCCTAGTATAATCTGGTCCAATTCTAAATAAGGCTACCAATTTAACATCACAAATTACATTTAAAAAATTAGTTAGACCATCTAGTTCTTCTTCAGCTATATTATATTCTCGATACTCATCTTCTTTTATATAAGCGTAAACAATTTCACCACTAGCATCACTTTTCATTCTAGATAAAACCTTTCCCCATAAATGCAATCCGCCAATAGATTTATTTTTATTAATAATATCGTCTATCTTATAAATTTTAGCCCCTTTAGAAATTAACTCTGCTGCGGCTTTTATAGAAATAATATTAGTTGCCGAATTAGAAAAATTACCAGTATCATCCAATATACCACACAACAAACAATTAGCAATATTTTTATCAATATTAAATTCAACTTGATTTAAAAATGTATAAATTATTTCACAGGTCGAACTAGCTTGGCTGTTAATAAAATTGATATTACCAAAATTAGTGTTACTAATATGATGATCTATATTAATAACATAATTATTTTTAAAAAATTTATCATCAATACCAGCGTGATCCAAGCCCGCTAAATCCAAAGCAATTACTAAATCAAATTGATTATTTAAAATATTTTCACTACTACACACTATTTCAATGCCTGGCAAAAAATCAAAATAAATTGGCACTGGCCCAATATTAAATACCTTGGGATTTTTACCTAAACTTTGTAAATAAAAAAACATAGCCAGAGATGAGCCAATAGCATCGCTATCTGGTCGTCTATGACTAACAATTAAAATATTATTAGCTTGATTTATTTTTGTAGTAATTTCATTCATATTGATAAATACCTGATTGTTTACTTTATAATATATCAAGGATCATGTCAATCAAAAAACCCAGCCATAGCTAGATTTTATATAATCAATATTTACTGTAAATTATCTAGTAAAGCTTCCAATTCAGCGGCCTTTTGACCACTGTCATCTATTTGAAATCTGAGCTTAGGCACACTTCTTAGAGTTACTTTTTCATTTAAGATTTTTTGAAACTCATAAGCATTATTAATTAACAAACTCATTACCTCTCTTTTATTATCATCTGGTAAAATACTGAGAGATACTTTAGCGTGCTTTAAATCAGGAGAAGTTTTAACGTTAGTGATTGTCACGATTGATCCTTTGGGCAATTCTACTTCCGAAACTATAATCTGACCCAACTGTTGAGCAATTAATTCATCTACTTTTTCCATTCGACCAGCCATAATTTTATAGTTATTTTTGTTCTTCGTAAAATTCTAAAACATCACCCTCTTCAATAATTGGGCTGCCATCAAAACTTAATCCACATTCTTGACCAGACGACACTTTATCAGCAGATTGTTTACCAGACTCTAAACGTTTAACACTACCAGAAGACAAGGCTTTGCCATCACGAGTGACAATTACCATTTCACACAAGGCAACTATACCGTCAATTACTCGGCCACCGATAATCATATTCTTAGTTTCTTTTCTAAAAACCTTTAAAACTTCTAGCTTACCAATCAATTTTCTAACAATATCAATTTCTTTTAGACTTTCAATTTCTTTTTGAATATCTTCAATCAAATGATAAATAACTTCATAATATTTTATTTCTATTTTTTTATCACGAGCCAAATCAGCTACCATCATAGCTGGCTTAATATGAAAACCAATAATCTTTGATCCGGTAGCCTCAGCTTTTAATACATCGGTTTCAGTGATAATTCCTAAACCTTTACCAACAATTTTAACCTTTATTTTATCAGTTTCTAATTTAGCCAAACTTTCAATAATCGCTTCTACTGATCCTAAAACATCAGCCTTAATAATTAAATTAATAAATTTAACTCCAGCGTCACTATCAATTAATTTAGCGTGAGTAGAAAAATCTTTTTCTTGTCTCTGTTTTTGTTGTTTAGCATCTTTTGATAATGATTTAGCATCAAGTGGCACTTCTAAAATACTACCAACTTCTGGTGATAATTTTAAACCTAAAATTCTAACTGGTGTACCTGGTAAAGCCTCAATCACATTATCACCTTTATAATTTTTAAGCATCCTAACTTTTCCAACCAGCGTACCACTCATACCCAAAGAATCACCAATCTTTAATGTTCCAGATTGAACTAAAATAGTCGCTACCGGCCCTTCGCCCTTACTAACATGAGATTCAATAATTGTACCAATAGCTGGTCTTTTGGGATCAGCCACGATTGTATCTTTTTCCATATCAGCCACTAGCAACACGGTCTCAAGTAAATCATCAATACCAGTACCGTCCTTAGCTGAAACACTAGCAATAATTACCTTGCCTCCCCATTCTTCTGGTAATAAATTCATAGCTGATAAGTCTTGTTTTACTTTTTCAATATTAGCTTCGGCTTTATCAATTTTATTAATCGCCACTACATACGGTAAGCCAGCATCAGAAATAATTTTAATTGCTTCTTTGGTTTGTGGTTGAATACTGTCGTCAGCCGCGACCACTAAAATAGCAATATCCGCTACCCTAGCACCACGTGATCTCATGGCTGTAAAAGCTTCATGACCAGGTGTATCAATAAAAGTAATTATGCGACCTTCTTTTTGAATTTGATAAGCTCCAATGTGTTGGGTAATACCACCACTTTCACCGGCTACTACATCAGTTTTTCTAATTGCATCTAAAATTTTTGTCTTACCATGATCAACATGGCCCATAACCACAATAACTGGCGGTCGAGGTTTGACTTCACTATCTCTATTTTTTAAAATATCTTCTAATTTTTTTTGTTCTTCATCAGAAGAAGAGTCTTGAGTTTTAGTATCACTAGGATTTATCTTAAAGCCAAGTTCTTCACCAACAATTGAAGCTGTATCAAAATCAATTCTTTCGTTCATTGAAGCTAGGACACCATTTTTCATTAATTCAGTTAATACTTTATTGATTGGCAAACTTAACATATCGGCAAATTCACGTACTGTAATAACCGCTGGTATTTTTACTTCTATTATTTCTTTTTCCGCTGAATCTTCAACTTCTACGGCCTCACCACGAATCTCAGCAATTTTGGTCATTTCTCGATCCTTCTTAGATTGACGCTTCCAAGCTTCAATAATTTTAGCAGCAATTCGATCATCAACCTTAATAGCTCGACGACCAATATCAAAACCAAGCTCTGGTAGTTTATCGAAGAGTTCTGTAGAGGTAACCTTTAATTGTCTAGATAATTCTGAAATATTCATGATAAAAAATTAATTTATGGACTTTCTTACTATATCAGAAAATGGCTAAAATTTCAAGTATTAGGCCCGCTCCAGTTGAAAAAAACAATTATTTATGCTAAATTTAAAAAGTCCCAAACAAATGGTCACGTAGCCAAGTGGTAAGGCAGAGGTCTGCAAAACCTTTATTCGCCGGTTCGATCCCGGCCGTGACCTCCAACATTTGAACCTTAAACAAAAAACCAAGAAAGGATACAGTATGAGCAACTGGTCCCACAAAATCCATATTGGTACCAAAAGACTTTCACTTAGAAAAACAATCAAAATTGGTCGAATTTTTCTAAGCTCAGGCGAACAATTAGCAGAAGTTAAATCAGCCACTTTTTCTGGAGTTAAACAACTACTACGACAAACTGGCTTAGTACCAACTAATCTAGTTATTAATAAAAAAGATACTTACTACGCAATTTAATCGGCACTCAACACTCTAAACTAGGGTGTTTTTATTTTTTCATCAAGCAAAAAACCGGCTTATAGCCGGTTTTTACTGAGATTATATTAAAATATTTCTACTTCAACATACTTTACCCCAAAAGCCTTCGCCTCTTCATAGGTCGGCATCCAAACATCTATTTTGTAATAATACCTAGCATTCATACGATCTTCAACGCTAAATACCTTGTCTCCATATAATTCAGGAATTTTTACTTTAGTACCAAACGGTAAAAAATTAGCCGCTACAATGCCATCACGCACATGACTACCATTAGCTGTAATAAATGGTGAATCATCAGTCTGACCAGGTGTAGATGAATAAGCAGTCATCGAAACCATCATTTTCTTATACCCGATTCTTGGAGTAGCTGATGGCAATTTAGTATTTGAATCACTACTAGATGCATCAAACATAACTTCCTGTGGCGAATTAGCTATAGCTATCATACTGTTTCTAACACTAGCACTAGATAGAACATAAGCATAAGTCAAATGCGGAAAAATCATTTGAAAAACAAAGATGACCGCAATTGCCAAGATATTAATTTTGTTACGTAAATAATTCATATTTTTTGGGGTTAAAAAAACCTCCTTTTATTAATGTGGAGGAATTTACTAACTGGCATTAGTATAGCATATAATATTTATCTTGTCAAGTAATATGAGTCGTAAATATTTAACAAACTCTGATTTTTAGGCAAAAATTGGTATTATTATTTTAGCTAAAATTAGACAAAATAGCTCTTTTTACTTGACATTTTATCAAATATATGATATAATTAAATACTTAATTTAATAACGCTTACCTATTCTGGTAGGCGTTATTTTTATATAAAAAAACCGTGCAATTACTACACGGTTAAGCAATATTTAACAAAAACAATCTATGCGATTACGCTTGCAAAGTAGGCAATTACCAGCCCTGTCTCGACAAGTTGTGCAATAACAGCCACCAATAGTGGTAATGCCACCAGGAGATTGACATTTTTCACAAATATTAAAGAATTTTCTATTCTCATTAAGAAAAATACATAGATAACCATCTTTTGTTCTATAAAGTGTAAACGGTTTACTGCCATAAACGACCTCACTATTAACAACATCAGAAGACTTAAATTTAAAGGAACTAAAATAATTTTTAAACCTTCTATCTCGATGAATATGAATTAAAATTTGCAATGGAAAGTGCTTTGTTCTTTTTACTTTTTTGACAACCTTTTTCATGATCTACGTCCTCTAGTTGTGATTTAAAAAGATCATACTTAACAGTTAATAATATATTATTTGATATTTGCTGTCAATTAACCAAAAGTAAAAGTATAGGCTCTTAGGCCTGGACTTTCAATAATTATTTCCAAAGTATGTTCACCATAAGCAGTATCTTCAATTAAATGATACAAAGTATGATCTCTAACTTCTTGCTCACCAACCAAATTTCCATCTTTATATATTTTAATTTTACTACCAGTTTCTGATCCGGCCACAAAATAAACATTTTTACCTTGATACCGAAACTTTATAGAAGCGTTGTTGGATTTGTTTTCGGCAAATTCTTCAGAAAAACTCCAAGTACCACCCAAATATAAAACATTAGTTTTGGGCTTATCTGGGGTCGACATTTTTTGAGTGCCAGAAATATTTTTGATACCACTACCTAAATAATTATTACGATCTGATCCAAAATAAATCTCTGGACTCTGTGGACTTCGAGCATCAGTAGTCATTACATTATCTGGTGTCACTATTCCACCTTTAATTTCATCCTGCATACCTAAAATCGCTTCTCTTTCTCTTAAAGCTTCTTGAATTTTAGCTTCAGTTTCATCATAAGCTCCTTCACCAATATGATCATAAACAATATAGCCATCGATATCAATCAAATATTTTCTGGGCCAATATTGATTGCGGTAAGCTGCCCAAGTCGAATAATCATTATCCAAAACTACCGGAAATTTTATACCAAACTTTTCCACAGCCGCTTTAACATTATTATAATCTTTTTCAAATTCAAATTCCGGTGTATGCAAACCAATGATTTCCAAACCTTGATCATGATATTTTTCATACCAAGCATTTAA
The DNA here is from genome assembly GCA_002773855.1 of Candidatus Buchananbacteria bacterium CG10_big_fil_rev_8_21_14_0_10_33_19. Lineage (GTDB taxonomy): Bacteria > Patescibacteriota > Patescibacteriia > 2-01-FULL-39-33 > 2-01-FULL-39-33 > 2-01-FULL-39-33. The sequence continues at coordinate 93,240 of PEZY01000004.1, forward strand.
ATAAGGAGTGGTTCTCTGACAATTAATACAGCTATAAGTCCAAAAATCCACCAAGATCACCTTTTTACCGATTAACTCACCAATGGAAATACTATCAGTATTTACAAAACCATCAGGGGTCGATATCTCCTGAGCGGGTTTATATTTTTTAGCCTTAGCTTCTTTAGATATCGCTACACCAGTTGATTCTGTATTATTACCAGAAAACCTAAAAGATTTTCTTGATTGTAAATACACAATGGATCCAGCAATAGCTATTAAAAATAAAGCTAATATAATATTACGATATTTATTATTCATTATCTTAATAACCAATTATTTAAAAAATCCCAACTCGCAAACAAACTTAAACTTTGCGTAAATACCAATACCCCTAAAACGGTTAACAAAACTCCAAAAAAAACATGGACATAATGCAAAGCTTTGGCATATTTTTTTATAAACTTAGCCGCTCTAGATACAAATAGTCCAGCTAGTAAAAATGGCACGCCCAAACCAATAGAATACGCTAGCAATAGAACAAAAGCTGAACCGGGTTGCGAGGCCGCCAGGCCTAAAATCAAACCCAAAGCTGGGCCCACACACGGTGTCCAACCAGCAGCAAAGGCCAAGCCAAAAAGAAACGATGTTAGATATTTAGATTTAATCTTAGTTTGGACATTAAACTTATGTTGGCGATCCAAAAATGGAATATGAATTAAACCAATTAAATACAACCCAAAAAATATAATTAAAGCCCCACCAATTCTGGCCAACCAAACTTGAACATCATAAGCGACAGCTTCCAAAAGAGTATTTAGCAATACTCCCAGCGAGGCAAAGACTACCGAAAATCCCAGAACAAAGAAAACACTATTTAAAAATATCTCTTTGCGCTTAACTTCGGCATCACCAAGTGATGAACCACCTAAGTAAGATAAAAATCCGGGAATTAGTGGCAAAACACAGGGGGCTAAAAAAGACAGCAAGCCGGCCGAAAAAGCGGCCAAAATTGAAACTCCATCCATATGTTATTGGTTAATTATTTTATTAATCTCACTGGTATATCTACCAGTATCCCAACCTTCTGGTGATTTTAAAATTCGATTATTATTTTTTACAAAAACTTTAGTATGCTGATAAGCTACACCAAATTGCCTAGCCAAGTTTTTTTCAGAATTATCAGTTTCATTGTCATTGTAATTAACTCGAAAGCCAACAACTTGATCTGAGTTTAAATCATTAAAAGCTTGTTGCATTAACGGGAATTCGGCACGACAAACTGGACACCAATTAGCATAAAAATATAACACTATTAATTTATCGGTTTTTAAGGCCGCTTCATAGTCCGACTGATTAAAATCTAATAATGGAGCTGAGTTACCAGCTAAGACCGATCCGGAGTAAGTCATCATCAACTCAGGCTCAGTTTTATTATCATTCATCATAGTTGTATTTTCATCTTCTATTACAGAATCAACACCTTTTTCATTCATCATTTGATTATTGGCTGATTTATCTTCTTCGGTCATTGTAGAATTTTCAGTCTGATTAATGTCTTTATTGTTAACCGTTGACTTATTAGCCAAATAAGCGATACCACCAATGACAATAATAATAGCAATAGTTGCGCCAATGATTGGCAAAATAAAACCTTTTTGTGAATTTTCCATCATATATACTTTTGATTAGTTAATTATATTTTAAACTTATTTAAAGTATAAATTGATTTTATATAAATGTAAAGTTAACTTTACATTGAATTTGGGGATAAATAATTTACATCAATATTTAATGCGACTATAAATATTCCCAAATATTTTAGCTAAGATCATAAAAACCAAAGTTACTACCAACCAAATATCCACCTGATGCTTAAAACTTTGAACAATAATACCTAAAACTAAAACACTAGACCCGACTAAATAAGCTATTCGACCAGCCAACATTCTGTGAAAAAGTTCTCGCTCATCACCGGCCTGCTCTTGCCAGATAAATACCGAAAATATAGAAAACACCACAATTAAAGACATTGCCATTATTGTCACTATCATATCTGGCATCCATAAATTGAATGGATTTAAACAAAAAACTAACAAAACCACTAACACTAAAGCAATAAAAATTTCCAGAATTAATTTATTTTTCATATTTTATTTTAAAAATTTCTTCTAGCGGTTTTTTAAAAAATTTGGCTATCTTTAAAGCTAAAATTACTGACGGTGTGTAATTTCCTTTTTCAATAGCAATAATTGTCTGCCGAGTTACACCCAGTGCTTCCGCTAAAGCTTCCTGAGTAATACTCTCTTTCAGACGTAAATCGTAAACTTGATTAATAATAAACTCTTTCATAAATAATATAATATTTTCTATTATAAAAATTAATAACTTTAATGTCAAGTATACTTAACATTAAAAATATAAATAAAAGAGACCTATTTTATAATAGATCTCTTTTATTTATTTGAGATGGTTAGCAAAGAACGTTAGAACTAAAATTATAAATAATAATCTATATATACTATTCAATGAATGAAAATGTGCTTAACATCTGTAAATTTTCTGGGTTACTGGTTGGAAACCAAATTTCATAAATTGCTCCATCAAATGAAATCAATGTATATAAATATTCACCATTAATTATGTATCCTCCATTATAACTTACGTAACTTCCTGTTAATGTAAATTGGTATGCTATTTTTTTATCAATTGTTGTTTTTATAAGTTCTCCAACTATTTTATCATCAATATTAGAGTTTGTATCATTTTTGTTATACTCCCACACCAAATTAGCGTACTCATCTAATTCAAAACTAACTTCCGGATATTGTCTTAGATTATATTCTCTCTCATATTTTTTTATATTAAAACTACCCAGTGCCACCCATTGTGCTTGCACTGCGTCTACACCAAAATCATTACTTAGTAATTTTCTTTCATCTGGATACTGAATGGTATACTTATATGTATTATTCCTAAATGTTGACCACCCATCTATCTGATTATTATTTTCATTTTTATTTATTGGTACCACTCTTTTATAGCATAAAACACTAAAATCTGGTGATTGAATTTTTGAGCAAATATCAGACTGCATTGTTTTCTCTGCAACTCCTAGATAACATTTATCCCTGCTATTATAATTGTCATCTTTTACTTTGTCGCATATTGTCTGATCTTTGTAAGCTGGCGCAGTTCTAACCAAACATCTATTATAATCTTGTTGTAGGGTTATTTTTTCACAGTACTCAGGTGGTGTAGGCTGTTTTGCATTATCAGGATAATATGTGTAGCAAATATCGCGCATCTGCTCTGGATAATTTACGTTACTTGAGTTAAAGTCAGGTATCTGATCACATATTTCTATGTCTTTTGTTTCTTTAATTATATTCTCATAACATTTATACCTGGCATCAAATGTATCAATTAAAGCACATATACTGGGATCCAGTTTTGAAAATTTATACTCAAGTGATTTAGTTTCAATAATATTTTTTGTTAGGCCAATTAATATAGGCACTCCTAATAACATAATAAATATAATAATATATTTCGCAATTTTAATTACTTTCCCATTAAATATAATATGAAAAAGTGAAGCAGAAAGCCCAATAATATAAGTGGCTAAAAAAATACCGCTCAGTGATTGCACGATGGATATAAATATGGAAATAAATATTGTATGAGCTATACCAAAATAATCAAATATTCTATAGACGAATATATTTGAAAAATCACATATAAAATCTCCACAATCACCAGGCATACTTAAATATACCAATGCTTGGAAAGCAACTACTAGGAGTATAAATTTTTTAGGAATTTTTACAATTGTTATTTTAGTCTTGCTTACAAATTTTTTTATTAAAACAATAGCAACCATAATAACTCCTATTATTATATAGAAGGCAATACTAATAAAAGGCAAGATAAGCGCTGACCAACCAGTACTTGTAAGAAACACCAAGAAACTACTAATAAAAGCATAGATTATATATATTGGAAACAGAGTCCAAATATTAGTACTATTCGATATTATGTAAGGGTTATTTTTTGGCTTCTCAATCGGTTGATTTGTTGGAATCATACAAATATTATTAAGTAAAAATTATATTATTATAATACCATATATTTTTTGTGATGGAAACTGCAGACTCTTTTAATATTTTCACTAAAATCTAAACTTTCAAAACTGGATCCTAGTATATAACAAATAAAAACAGACTCTTTTTCGGAGTCTATTTTTATTTATTTGAGCGGATAACGGGAATTACGACGTAAACCGTCTGCCAAAAGCAGGACGGCTTACTCTGTCCTGGGTTGGCGGTTAATACTCCCTATGGTCGCATTACCCGATCGTTCGCATTACTCGTTTCGGCTTCCGCCTCACTCCTAGCTCACTTCCAACCCGTTCGATTTCCACCGATCTCAAATAAAAAAAGACCCCTGGGGGTCTTCTTTTATTTGAGCGGGTAACGGGAATCGAACCCGTATCTCCAGCTTGGAAGGCTAGCATAATGAGCCGTTATACTATACCCGCAAAAACTATTAACTATAATAGCACAAAAAATACTAAAAATCAAGGTCAATAATCTTAATTGACACATTAAAATAAAAACAGTAAAGTAAGTTTATTAGAACCTTTTAATTTCAAGGAGACTGCAATTATGTTTGAATTTGCATCGGAAGTCTTAACTATAATAATAGCCCTAATTATATTTATTCCAATTTGTATTAAAAAAGTAAAATGTAACAATAATCAAAACATAACCTGTCTAAAATGTGGTAAAAAATTTAATTGTTATTATTTACTAAAATCTACTGGTTACTGTCCTAGTTGTGGTGAATCATTTCATCGACCACCCAAAGAAGAAAGGTAGGTAAAATGTTATTAACACTAACAATCATTGAAAAAATCACTCTTGTTGGTATTATTGTACTATCAATCATTCTATTAATCTACTTGAAGATAAAAAATGTTTCATTGGAATGTAGTAAGTGTAAAAACCTAATACCAGCCTATTTAAATGGTAGATGTCAAAATTGTGGCTACAATAACTCTGATTGTAAACACTAATCCAAAACCTAAATTTATTAATTTAGGTTTTTTTATTTTTAAGAAATAAAACAAGCTATTTTTACATAGCTTGTGATAAATCATGAGGCCAAAATTCATTTTTTAAACGCACAAAGCAATTTATTGCTCCATCAACTGATGACATTTTAGCTAAAAACAGGCGGCGTAATCGTGATGCAGAAACATTGCCAGATAAATATTCAAAATAAATTCTATCCGCCAAGCCATAGCCCTGCTGATGAACAAAGAAATCATCAATATCAAAATTATCACCAAATTTTTCAATTAATTTTTGCCTCACCTCTTTTTGAGACTGTTTAGTGAGCTTAGATAAATCTGGAAAAGCTTCATAGGGATTTTCTAAATCTGATCCTACTAATCTAGCGCCTAAAAAACCAAACAACTCTACTAAAGCGCCCAAGCACATGCAATCTTTTTGACTTCTATTTTTATAAGAAATATCAGAAGTAATAAAATGAAAAGCATGTGAAGACTCTTCTAAAATTGAGTGTCTAGTAGTGCACCTACCAATTATCACCATCTTCTTAGAAATAATGTAATAACTAATACCAGCAAAATTTCTAATTTCCAATTCATCCTGTAAATAACCGGATAAGCACAATTTATTTGTATCAATACTTCTACCCAACCACCAAACCTCTGGATAATATGGTACTTTAATAGATAAAATATCTGATAACTCATCCATTACATCATAAACGGCTGCCTCAACTTTATTTTGCCTTTCTTGCCACCTCATCACTTGGCCTCCTAATTGTAAAGAACTAAAGCTATAATTTAATTTTAAAATTATAAATATTTAATAAATCTATTATTACCATCCACTAACACATTTTTAGCTTCAATAGTTTTTTCTGATAATTTAAAACCCATGATTATAATTTCCTCGCCTTGTTTGATTAAATGAGCGGCGGCACCATTCATGCATATTATACCTGAACCTCTTTGTCCAACTATAACATAAGTTTCTAAACGATGACCAGAAGTATTGCTAGCTATTAAAACTTTTTCACCAACCTGCAAGCCACTTTTGTCTAATAAATCTTCATCAACAGTAACGCTACCAATATAATCTAAATTAGCTGCTGTTACTTTAGCTTTATGAATTTTAGCGTGGAGAAACCAATTCATAATTAATACAATTTATTTAAAAAACCGTTACTTCCATATTATACTTTATTAAATAAAAAGTAAAAATTTTGGCAATAAAAAAACTTCGCCATAGCCAGTAAAATTTTAGCAATACGCCAACCGGCATACCTATACTATTAAGCAGAATTGAAGTAAAACTTCAAAAAAGTTTTTATAGCAAGGGTGTATCGCCTTGGGGCTCGCAGATTTTAAACCGCAGTCTAAAACCAATATAGAATCCCCATAAAAATATACGTCCTAAAATTTAACCGGCTCCTGATGGTGAAGTCACTTATATTATAAAACTAGACAAAACCATTGTCAAAAAAGCTAAAAAACCCAAACAAAAAAAGACCATACGGTCTTTTTTATTTGTCGGGGTGAAAGGACTTGGTCACAACTCTCGTCGGCTTCCGCCTCCTTGGTCGCGACCCCGCCTCGCGATTTACCTCGCCAAAATGCGTCGGTAAATAACGCTCCGGCTTTCAAGTCCTTACGCAGACCAAACTATTGGTCTGCTTCACCCAAACAAAAAAAAGACCATACGGTCTTTTTTATTTGTCGGGGTGAAAGGACTTGAACCTTCGGCCTCTCGCTCCCAAAGCGAGCGCTCTAGCCAACTGAGCTACACCCCGATTAAATCTACAACACAATGTGCCGAGGGGCAGAATTGAACTGCCGACACAAAGATTTTCAGTCTTCTGCTCTACCACTGAGCTACCTCGGCACGTTGCATTGTAAATTTGTGGGCAATGGGGGACTCGAACCTCCGACCTCGTCGTTATCAGCGACGCGCTCTAACCAGCTGAGCTAATTGCCCTTATATCTATATAAATTTAATCAATTTGACTTCCTAAATATAACAAAAAAATATCAATTTGGCAAGGGTTTTAATAAAAAAGCACTACTATTGTAGTGCTAATATTTTTCTTTATCCAATAAATAATACTGGCCATCTTCGTAGCCATTTATTTTGGCAAAAAAAGTAATAGCATATATCTGAACAAGAGAAAGGATGATTACAGTAACTCCAGCCGATAACTGCAAATAAAATTTACTAACTACTTCAATTTCATAAGCACTAAAGATTAAGCTAAAACCTTTGTAACCAAGAAACAAAATAAACATGTAGTAGGTTAATTTTATTAAAAAGTAAATTAAGGTACGCATTAGTATTCCTCCGTTTTTTAAAAAACCACTCCTGAAACAGAAATGGTTTTTCAAATGATTAACAACTGAAAAGCAATAAAAACAAGTGAGCCTATTTGTATTAATACAAATACGACTTATATAAGTTAAACCTCAAAACGAGGCATCACTCAATACTCCCTAGAAAGGAGGTGATCCACCCACAGCTTCCGCTACGGGTG
>PEZY01000008.1 GCA_002773855.1 Candidatus Buchananbacteria bacterium CG10_big_fil_rev_8_21_14_0_10_33_19
CCCTAAAGCTATTTCGAGGAGAACCAGCTATTACCGAGTTCGATTGGAATTTCTCCGCTAACCACAACTCATCCCCGAGTGTTGCACGGCTCGTGGGTTCGGGCCTCCCCAAACTGTTACATTTGGTTCACCCTGGTCATGGTTAGGTCACCCGGTTTCGGGTCTTGTCCACGCTGCTATCTGGACACTGCCTTCAAACACCTTCTTTGTTCTAAATCTTCATATTGTGGTAAATTTTTATAAAAATTTTATCAACGATGAATAATCATCGCCCTTAAAATTGTTTAAAAAAATTTCCTCAAAATCTGAAAGATTTATAATCAAAAGTGTCTAAAGGCAGTGTCCTTTCGGCCTATTAAGCCTCGCTTTCACTTTGCCTTCTCCCTATGCGGGATTAAACAAGCAACGTAGAACAAACTCGTTGGCTCATTCTTCAATAGGAACGCTGTCACCCAGTAATATTCCCGAAGGAATCACTTGGGCTCCAACTCATTGTATGCAATTGGTTTCAGATACTATTTCATCGGCCTTACCGGCCTGCTTTTCACCTTTCCCTCACGGTACTAGTTCACTATCGATCATTAAAAGTATTTAGTCTTATCGCATAGTCACGACAAATTCCCACAGGATTTCACGAGTCCCGTGGTACTCGAGACAAAAACCGTAGATATATAACCCCTTTCGCGTATAGGACTATCACCTGCTTTGGTTGGCCTTTCCAGGACCACTCCACTAGGGAAGTTATATATTGCTACCCTGTTATTACATACTAACAGACGTAATTATCTAAAACCCCCTAACAGCAACGATATGTATCTTTAAGTATAAACCGAATCGACTCGTGAGAGTTTCATCAAATTTATACAACACTGTTAAGGTTTGGACTGCTCCGCTTTCGCTCGCCACTACTCACGGAATACAACCCACAGATTTATATCCTCTCATAAATGAGAGAAGATAAAACTGAAGGCATTTATTTTTTTCTTTTCCTCTAGCTACTGAGATGTTTCACTTCGCTAGGTCTTCTTCTGATACCCTATGTATTCAGGCACAGATGTCTAATCTTCAATTAGACGGGTTTCCCCATTCGGATATCCCCGGGTCAAAGGTTGCTTGCCACCTTACCGAGGCTTTTCGCAGGCTGCTACGTCCTTCATCGTCTTTTAATGTCTAGGCATCCACCAACTGCACTTAAGTATGCTTAATCACAAGAATTGTGATTATAAAATTATAATTAAATGTGTATGAAATTGCTTTTTTTATGATTGTTGAATTTCTTGATAAATTTTCAAAGTCCCTCTGGGTTAACTGGTTGTGCTTCTCAAGTCGTAATCCGGTTAAGATTACTAATTCGGACAACTGATTTTTAATTCCCAAAGTGTGATTAGCAATTATGTTTGCTCGCCCTAACTTTAAGAGTTAAAAAACCACCTGGCTCCAAGTGGTCACTATATCTACGCATTAAAAAGCGTCTCAGGTACTTGGAGAGTTTATATTTAATGAAGTGTAAGTTTGTCTCATATTTTTTATGTTAAAGACAACTGAATTATTCTATATTAAAATTGTATTTTTGTCCAGCCCCTTTTTTGTCTAATAAAGTGTGGATAATGTTTCCTAAGATGATATTAATTATATATCTTTTTTAATTACTTGTCAAATGTTTGCTTGACTCATTTTTGTCTAAAATAAGTCAAATATTTTTTAGTTTTAGATAAATAAATATTTTTTGTTTAAATTTAGGTAAAATTATTTATTTTTTTTGGTAAAAAGTGGTAAATTTGGTTTAATATTTAGTTTTAAAGAAGTCTTTTTAGCTACATCAGTTAACTTACCTAATTTTATAGTAACTAAAACGATAATTATAGTAATGACGCCAGCATAAATAAATTGAGCAATAATATTACCATTTTCTGGTAATAAAAGAGAAAAAAGTGATTTAATAGCATCGTTCCAAGCTAAAGCGGCTACCAAGCCAAAACCAGCAGTCGCTAAACTGCTCATTTTTTCTAAAATTTCTATTTTTAGTGATTTCGCTTCTTCAGGGTTATTATTTATTTCATTAGACATAATTATGTTTGTTATATGAATTATGATTATTTGGGTTTATTTAATTATAGCTTATTAATATATATATTAAAATTAAATTAAAAATAAAAAACCGCAAATGCGGTTTGATTGTGCCCGAGGAGAGACTCGAACTCTCATGCCTTGCGGCACTTGCTCCTAAGGCAAGCGTGTATACCAATTTCACCACCCGGGCAGGTTGAATTACTAGTATATTATATAGTTTTTAGAAAAAAAGTCAATGTTATTTAAGAATAAATAGATATTTAAAAATAAAAAAACGAGCAAATTATTGCTCGTTAGTTGATATTTTAATGACGACTTAGTCTTTCTAATCTTTGTTGCATATATTCTGGATAGAAATTAAAAAATTCTTCTTCGCTAGTAAAAACCTTGGTGCACATATCCATAAAAGGGCTAGTGTGAGCATTAGAATAGATTACAAAAGTATTTTTACCAGTCTCAAAACCGCGAGTAGTTTCGTCACTCACCCCCTTAGATAACGTAGTGCCAGGTGGATAGTAGGCTACCTGGTCAGAGGCTTGGGCAATATACCAGTTCATATCTCGGTGAACAGTCTGAGTTCTAATGGCAGTTTCTTCTCGCTTAGAAACATCACCACCGGTTTCGATGTCTATAGTTCGTGGATCAATTAATGGTGTTGATAGGCCAGTTAAATCACGGCCGATAGTTAATAACCTATTTTTAAATTCCGTAATCATATTATCAGCTTCTGAACTGGCATCGGTCATGGGCATTTGAAAATAAACCAAGAAGGCATTATGTAGTAAACTCTCAATAATTTCTGGATCTTGTTGTCCTGGTAAAACATAATGAGGTTTACCCAGGTTTGAAGCCCAGCCACTAGTAACGTTTACTTCCATATTTTGCCACAAAAGTAGATCTCTTAAGCCATGATTTTGTAATCGGCCTTGCTCAGTTTGCAATTGACGATCTCTAATAGTAGATGGCTTTTCAATTAAAGTAATAAAAAGATCAGGATCAATTTGTGATAGATATCGCCAATCATAAGCATTAGTTAAAACATCATTCCAGAAAAACTGAGCATGCATATCAATCAGAACTCGATCTTTATCTTCTTGATATTTTTCTATTTCCGAAATAGCCATGTCAAACGCCCTATCTCTTAGGGAATCTAGTAATTCTGGGTGCATATTCAGTAGATTCTCCGCAAAAATTGGTGGTTTTTTAGGTGATTCTTGGGCTAATTTTAAAAGTATTTCAGCAATATTAAATGAATCAATATTAAAATCGGTAATACCTAGATATTTATAACTAAAATCACTAGTACCGCTACCAGGTATACCTGTAACTATAATCCTTTTACTCATTGCTTTTTCTTCTCCTGTTGTTAAGGTGCTAAAATTAAAAATTACTATAAAATAAAGAAAGTGTCAATTTAAAATTTTAATTATTTATGATATATTAAAGTGGTAAATAATATTTAAATAAGTATGAAAAATTCTTTTGAATCTTCGATGTCCAAATCAACATCAGAAGACATTGATACTATTGTCGAATACGCCGAACAAGAAAGTAATGAAGTTTTAGACCAGGTGATTATTAATATTATGAATGCTTCATATGATCAGGTTAGAGCTATAAATAAAGCAGTCTTAGATAGAATGAAACAATTAAGAGATAAGGATTTTTCCGAAGTTAATAATTGGACAGAACTTTATGCAGCTATCGCTTCAAGAGGTGAACTGGAAATGGCTGGTGAAATGTTATCTGATAAGGAAGTTGTAAAAATTATTGACAAGATTAGAAGTGGTGATTTACCGCTTAAGCGAATTACCAGAACCGGTGGACTTCGTGGTAAAGTAGAAGAATTATTAGCAGATTAATATTTTTTAATTTTAAATAAAAAAATTATGCTTAAGCGAGCAATATTTATTATTCCTGTTTTAATTACAGGATTTTTTTTGTTTTCCAAAATATCTTTAGCTGACAGTAATCTAAGTGTTATTATAAATGAAGTAGCTTGGATGGGAACCGTGGAATCAGTCAATAGCGAGTGGTTAGAATTGTATAATAATACAGATTCAGATATTGATTTATCTAATTGGACGCTATCAGCCACAGATGACACTCCAATTATTGAGTTGTCAGGTGTTGTTGGAGCGCATAATTATTTTTTATTGGAACGGACAAGCGATAATACTTTATCACAAATAGCAACTGATCAAATTTATGTTGGAGCGCTGGGTAATACTGGAGAAAATTTAGAATTAAGAGATGGTGATGGTAATTTAATTGACTTTGTAGATGCATCTCTCGGCTGGTTTTCTGGTGATAACGACAGCAAAGTAACTATGGAACGGATAAACCCGCTACTAGATGGACAAAGTGCTAATTGGCTAGACAGTAATATAATTGGTGGTACTCCCAAAGCTAAAAATTCAGTTTATAGTGTGCCTAATATTAAGCCAGTGGCAGTTGCTGGTGATGATCAATCTGGAAATATTGGTGAGGAATTATTTTTTGATGGTAGTGGCTCATCTGATGATGATGGCAGTGTAGTTGAATATAATTGGGATTTTGGTGACAGTAATGCCATGAGTGGTTTAAATGCTTCTCATAGTTATAATTGGCCAGGTTTGTACACTGTCAATTTAAACATCATAGACAATAATGGCGCTACTAGTTCGGATAACTTGGTAGTAAATATTATAGAATCGGTTGTAGCTACAACTACTATTGATATTAAATCTGGTGATGTGGTGATTAATGAGTTTGTATCAGATCCTGTAACTGGTGAAAAAGAATGGGTTGAATTGTATAATAGTACCACTTCAACTATTGATTTATTAGGCTTTACTATATTAGATGGTGTTGGGGTTATTGTTAATTTACAGAACACTATTTTACCTGGTGACTTTAAGACAATAGAATTATCAAGTAGTAAATTAAATAATAGTGGTGATAAAATAGTTTTAAAATATCAAGACAGTATTATTGATCAAGTAGTTTATGGTAACTGGGATGATGGTGATTTGGTAAATAATGTAGCCGTAGTTAGTAGTCCAAATTCCATAGCTAGAAAGCAAGATGGTCACGATACAGATGTTAGCATTGATGACTTTACTATAACAACTACTTTGACTAAAAATAATACTAATTTAATTACACCAATTGAAACTAAGGTTGATTTACCATCGCCTGTTACCAATCAACCAGCTAGTGGATCAAATAATTTACCGACTTTATCTTTCGCCAAGTCTAGTTTGGTAATTAATGAATTTGTAGCCGATCCAACTGATGATGATGTTGAATGGGTGGAAATTTATAATAATACTGGTAGTGGTATTAATTTAAAAAATTGGATTATAAAGGATGGGTCTGGTAAAAAAACAGAATTATCAGGCTTAATTTCTGGCCAGCAATTTAAAATAATCGAAAATCCTAAAGGTGGTCTTAATAATTTTGGCGATTTAATTATACTAATTGATCCAAGTGGTAATATTATTGATCAAATAGCTTACGGCAACTATGATGACGGTAATGTTTTTGATAATGCTACAAATAGTAGCGACCCCGATGCGGTGGCTCGTCTGGGCGATGGAATTGATACTAATATTGATTATAATGATTTTAGATTAACTAGCTCGCCCACTAAGGGTTTGCCTAATATTATAAATGGCTTAGAATATAGCGTTAAAGAAAAAGTAGAAGCTAAAGAAATTTTAATTAAAAATACAACCACATTAGCTATTTATCCAGAAATAATTATTACCGAAGCATTGCCTAATCCCGTGGGATCGGATATGAATGACGAGTTTGTAGAACTTTATAATCCCAATGACCAGGCGGTGGATTTAAATAGTTGGGTTTTAGATGATGTTGATGGTGGTAGTCGACCCTATGTAATTACGGATTTAGTTATTGAACCACACGAATATTTAGCTTTTTTTAGATCAACTACTCATTTAGCTTTTAATAATGACACCGATCAGATTAGGTTGATTAATCCTTCAACAGTAGTGGCTAGTTATGTAGAATATCAGTCTGTTGGTGAAGGCTTGTCATATTCTTTTGATGTAAATAAAGAGTGGCAAATAACAGAAGACCCAACACCCGGTGAAGAAAATAGTGTTGTTATAAATAAAGTTGTAGGTGCTAGTAAAAAAGTTACTAATAATTTAGTAAAAATAACCGGTACAGTTTTAGTTGAGCCAGGAATTTTGGGTTCACAAATATTTTATATTGGTAGTGATAATATTCAAGTTTATTCTTATAAAAAAGATTTTCCAGATTTAATGGTTGGTGATATAGTTACTGTATCTGGTGAACTTTCAGAAGTGTCTGGACAAAGACGTATTAAAATTAAAACTAGCGGTGATATTAAAATTATTGGTAAACAACTTGAAGTAGTTCCAATAATTGTGACAGTTGCAGAGATTGATGAATCAGTGATTGGCCAATTAGTAAAAATTATTGGTGAAGTTATTGAGGTTAAGGGTAATTATGTTTATATTGATGATGGTTCGAATGAAATAAAAATTTATATAAAAGCTTCTACCCAAATAGATAAAAAATTATTTGTGGCCGGTGAAAATGTGGAAATAGTTGGTATTGTATCTAGATCAGGCAACGATTATAGAGTTTTACCACGTTATGGCACAGATATTTTAATAATCTCAGAGGTTAGGGGTGAACAAGATCAAAATACTGATTTAATAGTTAAATCAGATAATAAAAAATATTATGTGGCTAGTATTATATTTTTAATTTTAATAGTGTCTTGGTTGGTGTATGGAAAGTATAAAAATAAAATAAAGCCAATTAATTAATATTTGATTATTTATTTAATTTAAAAAAGTGGTTATTTAATTAAAAATAACCACTTTTTAGTGTGATATTTATCTAATGTCGTTGATGTCCAAAATTGATGTCAACGACATTTTATTTTGCCTAAGTTATTAACCTCGCCACATTAAAAATGATATATATATTAAATAGAAACAAAATAAAACTACCCCTTCCCACCGTTCGATTTGTCTTTTTTCTTTGCCAGTTAAAATGAAATAAAATAGAATTAAAGTGGCGCCGATTGCTACTAAGGCATCGGTATTTAAGGTTGGGTTAAAAGTCAGTGGTCTAATTATAGCGCTCACACCTAAGATCCAAAATATATTAAAAATATTGGAGCCAACAATATTACCAATAGCTAAATCGGCATTTTTTTTGAAAGCCGCTACGGCCGAGGTAGCTAGTTCTGGTAATGATGTGCCAATAGCTACTACTGTTAAGCCTAGTAAGGCCTCACTTAATCCAAATTGCTGGCCGATTATTAAAACACTGTCAATTATCCATTTACCACCAATAGTTAATCCGGTTATGCCGATAATAATATAAGCCAGAGTAATAAAAATGTTTTTCTTTTCATAATCTTCCATATCTTTGGCTTCCACTCGGGCAATACCAAATGTGTAGTAAAGAAACACTAGAAAAAAACCAATTAAAACTAGACCATCTAGTCTGCTAATAACTGAAGCGCTGACTTTTGGTATAAAAAAATCATTAGCAACTAAAACTAAAAATAAAACTGCAAACAAACTAATAGGTATTTCTTTCCAGACCGTCCCCTTTTTAACTTTAATTGGGTAGATCATAGCAGCTATACCACCAATCAAAAGAATGTTGGCAATATTTGAACCTAAAATGTTACCAATACTAATATCTGTAGCACCTTGAAAGCTGGCTAAAATATTAACAATCAGTTCGGGGGCAGATGTGCCAAAAGCCACTATAGTTAAACCAATAACAATATCAGAAATTCTAAATCTTTTAGCCAAAGATGAGGCACCATCAACTAGTAATTCAGCACCTTTGATAAGAAATATAAAACCTAAAAGTAATAAGATGTAAGTGAGCATGGGAGGTTAGTTATAAAGTTAGAAAGTAGAGAGTTATCAAGTTGATAATAGTATTTCTTTATTTTTTTCTGTTACTTTTGTGCCGCCAAAAGTAACCAAAATCTCCGAACGTAAAAAATTTATAGTCAAAACATAATTTCGCTTTTGCTAATTTCCGAACTCACCATTTTTATTTATTTAGATTTGTCGAAAATGGTTCAAACATGCGTAAATTTTTCTCGCGATACACGCTCGCAAACGCTCAGCTTTCATTATGTTTTTTCCTTAAATTTTTTAATGTTCGCATTATTTGTTGTTAGTGATAATAGAGCTAGTGCAATGGCTATTATTGAATAATTTCTTGCCGTTCTGGCATTGTTTTGAGCAAATCTTAATTCTTGATAATCTGGATATTTAAATTCCGAATCAATGTTTATTATATATGTACTTTGAGTATTATTATTTATACCAGTTTTTGTAAACATTGTTTCAATATTTGAGCTTCTCTCTCTGATATGAATTTGATAGTGGTTTATGTCAGCGTTTTTAAAGTGTAATTTAACTATGCTTTTTTCCCAGTTTTATAAATTTAAATTTTTATCATGTAGAATATCATTTTCTGTAAATCCATTAGGACGTTCTAATCCAAATTCTATAACCTTTGTATAAACACTTTTATTTATATACTTAACTAAATCATGGTCACATTAGCTACAGTATCATTTGGATCTTTAAAGCGCATAACTCTAACACCTTGAGTATCACGGCCCAAAATGTTAACGTGCTTCACGCCAAGTCTAATCACTTGACCCTTGGAAGAAATGATAACTAAATCTTCCTCTGGGTTGTTGATAATTCTACCACTAACAATTTTGCCGGTTTTGGCAGTGATTTTAGCAGTTTTGATACCACTGCCGCCACGACCTTGAACTTTGTAGGCGCTAACTGCAGTTTGTTTGCCGTAGCCTTTTTCCATAATAATCAAAAGTTTAGCATCTTTGCTATCTTTAGGGTCTAATATGCCCATACCAACTATTTGATCAGTGCCTTTTAATTTTATGCCCCTAACGCCCGAAGCGGTTCTACCCATTGGTCTGATGGATTTTTCTTCAAATCTAATAGCTTGACCACCAGCAGTAACTAAAACTATATTTTCTGAGCCCTTAGATGGTTTAACCCATTCTAGATTATCATTGTCTTTAAGTTTTAAGGCAATTAAGCCAGATCTTCTGACATTGGCAAAGTCTTCAATGGCGGTTTTTTTGATAGTACCTAGTGATGTTACCATGACTAAATATTTATCGTTTTCAATTTCGGTAGATGGTAGGATAGATGATACCTTTTCATTTTGAGCTAATTGCAAGAAATTAACCAAGGCTTGACCTTTGGCGGTTCTGGAAGCTTGTGGTAGATCGTAACCTTTAAGTTGGAAAACTCGACCCTTAGTAGTAAAGAATAATAAATCAGCATGAGTGTTGGTGGTGAAAAAGTGTTCGACTATATCTTCTTCCTTGGTAGTTAAACCAATTATACCTTTGCCACCACGGCCCTGAGATTTAAAGGTGTCGGCTGGTAATCTTTTGATGTAACCGTCAGCTGTCGCCATTACAATCATTTCTTCATTGGGCACTAAGTCCTCCATAGAAAAACTATCAACGCCATGAGGAATTATTTGAGTTCTGCGAGGGGTGGCGAATTTTTCTTTTACTTCTGTTATTTCAGTTTTGATAATGTTTTTAATCTTAGTAGCCGAACCCAATATAGATTCTAATTCTTTAATTAATTTTAATTTATCTTTTAATTCATTTTCAATCTTGATTCTTTCTAAATTAGCCAGTTGTTGTAAACGCATTTCTAAAATAGCTAAAGTTTGTCTTTCGCTTAATTTAAATTTGCTCATTAAATTAGTTTTTGCTTCTTCCCTGTCCTTTGATTTTTTAATGGTAGCAATAATTAAATCAATTTTTGATAGGGCTAATACCAAACCTTCTAAGATATGTGCCCTGTCTTTAGCTTTGTCTAATTCAAATTGAGTTCGACGAGTAATGACTTCTTTTCGATGTTTAACATACTCTTCTAAAACCATTTTTAAATTTAAAACTCGAGGCTGAATACCATCAACTAGAGCTAAGATGTTAGAATGGAAAGTTGATTGCAATTGGGTTTGCTTAAAAAGCTGATTTAAGATTTTCTTTGGGTAGCTGTCTTTTTTAAGTTCAATTACTACTCTGACCCCGTCTTTATTGGATTCATCACGCAAGTCTCTAATACCTTCTATCTTTTTTTCTTTCACTAGATCGGCGATTTTTTCTAATAAACTGGATTTATTAGTTTGGTAAACAACTTCAGTAACAATAATTCTAAAAGCACCAGCTTTGGTCTCTTCGATATTAGTTTGAGCACGGCAAACTACACCACCACGGCCAGTGGTATAGGCTTGTTTTATGTCTTTTATATCATAAATAATGCCGCCAGTTGGAAAGTCCGGTCCTTTGATGAATTTCATTAAATCGTCAACAGTACAATCTGGATTGTCTATTAAATGCATAGCCCCATCAATCACCTCGCCTAAGTTATGAGGCGGAATATTGGTCGCCATACCCACAGCGATACCTTGAGCACCATTAATTAATAAATTAGGAACTTTGGCTGGTAAAACCACGGGTTCTTTATGAGCACCATCGTAGTTGGGAATAAAATCAACAGTGTTTTTTTCAATATCAAATAAAATTTCTTCGGCCAGTGATTCTAGTTTGGCTTCGGTGTAACGCATCGCGGCAGCACCATCACCATCCATAGAACCAAAGTTTCCTTGACCACGAACTAGTGGGTGTCTCAGTGAAAAGTCTTGAGCCATTCTGACCATAGTTTCATAAATAGCACTATCGCCATGAGGATGGTATTTAGCCATTACTTCACCAACTACGTTAGCGGATTTTCTAAATTTAGCATTAGCTTTTAAACCAATATCCCACATCGCATAAAGTACTCGTCGATGAACTGGTTTTAGACCATCACGAACATCTGGCAAAGCTCGTGAAACAATAACCGACATAGCATAGTCTAAATAACTTTGTTTGACCTCATCAGTAATTAATTGATCTGAGGTGCCACCAGCATTATTTAAACCAATAATCCCCTCTTGGATTGGTTCTTTATCTTGTTCTTCCTCCTGTTTTTTGGTAGTAACTTTTTTAGGCATAATTATAGTAAATCAATTGTTGATAATATTTTGTTAATGGTATTTTCAAAAATACTTTGATCGCTTGAATAAATATCCAATCGGTATATATTTTTATCACTAGTGATAAACAATAAATAAGATAAAGTGTTCTCAGTGGCTGTTTTATTGTTGTATTTTGTGGCTGGTAATAAGTCTATAAATATTTCTTCATTGCTTGGTTGGTAATCTTTAAGATCGTCATTGGCCTTGTCGATTTTAGTGATGGTAATTTTGGTAAATATTTCTGGAGTAGTGGTAGATTCTAAATCGTAGTTAGCTATTGTTAGTAAATCTTTTTTTTCTGATTTAAACCAATTTGTTGGATACTTTAATGATAGATTTAATAGTTTTGATGAGTGTTCTGGCCAGTTATCGCTATCAGAATTTATTTGTATTTGTGACAGAACATCAGTTTTTATTTTTTCTAGAGCATCTGTTGTGTTGGAATTTTGATTTTGATTTTCAGTTATGTTTGGTGTATTGCCGACTATATTTTTAAATTGTTTAACAATATCATCAATTTCTGTGGTTATGCTACTTAAATCATCCGCTTTATTGTTTTTATTAATACTCTGTTTAAGACTCCAAAACCAAAAAGCAATAATTATTAACATTATAAGGCCAACTATTATCCAGATTAATCTAGATTTGGCTTGAATAACTGGATCTTGATCATAAACATTTATAAATTGCTTTTCTGGTATAAACTCCTTATCATTTTCTGTGATAAATTTTTTATTGGTGGGAGTTTTTTTGGGAGATGTTTTTGGCTTGGTAATTTTAGTTACTCGCTTTTTGGTAACCTTTTTTTTGGTTGGGGGCATGGGATAAAATTATAAAAATAAAAAATACAATTTATTTAAGGATTTAAAATAATAACTTTAGTTTCGTCTATTGGCAAATCTTTTTTGACAATTTTTAGTTTATCCATTTTTTCTGATGGTAGTCCTGATTCTTTTAAAAATTTATCAACTGAATCTAGCTTGTCGCCGGATTTAAACTTTAGGCCTGGAATATCATAATGCATTGGAATAACTATTCTAGGTTCAATAGCCGAAACAATTTTGGAAGCGGTTTTGGCATCAATAGAATAAACACCGCCTACTGGTAATAATAAAATATCAATAGAGCCAATTCTATCTAGCAAATCACTGTTTAGATCGTGGCCTAAATCGCTAAGGTGGGCAATACTAATATTCTCGGTGTTGATTTTAAACATAACAATATTACCTCTTTCTTGGCCGTCTTTATTGTCATGATGGGCTGGTATGCCATGAATAAAAACCCCTTTAGTTTCATATTCACCAGGAGTTTTAATGATAAATGGCTCCCCTTTTATAGCATCTATATTGTTATGATCCTCATGATCATGTGAAATTGTAACAATATCTGCAGGAAATTTTTGTACCTTTAGGCCGTAGTTATCATTATACGGGTCAGTTGCTATGATTATGTCTTCGCCATTATTTTTGGATTGTATTTTAAAATATGACTGTCCAAACCATTGAATCTGCATAAAAAATGTGTTATTGTTAGTTAAGTTCGTATTGTCCTTTGATACCGTTACATCAACCTTATTTATAAGTTATTCTAGCATAGCTATGGCATATGTTCAAGGTAAAAATATATACGTCTCAATTTTAAAAATTGCTGAGATCGCTATTTTGAGCCTTAGAAAGAAAATGTTTTAGAATTAGATGTACCCTTAGTTTAATAGATATTTGCCTGCCACATTAAATTAAGTTGTGTTCTGATAGTTCAATGAACATCTGCCTGTTAGCAGGCAGGTAATAAATCTCTAATATGCTCTTGTAGTTCAATGGATAGAACAAGCCTCTCCTAAGGGCTAAATCCAGGTTCGATTCCTGGTGAGAGCACAAATATTATTAAACAGGGTGAAATTATTACTTAGAATAATTATAGACAAGATAATTAGGTGAAAAAATAAAAAAATCGTTATTCAGTTGTTTGACGATTTTTTTATTTGGTTTTTGACAGTTAAGTCCAGACATGTCTAGACTTAAATGATATTATAATTTTTATATTGACAAAATATAATTTTAATGTTCTTATGTGGTATTTTTATGTGGATATCTGGGGATAAGCTGTGATATTGGTGGATAAATGTCTAGACATGTCTAGACAAATCTTTTTTTTAGGCTGTTGATTACTTATTTTTGGCTAAATTTAGCCAAATAATGTATATTTTGCTAAATTTAGCCAAAAAACTTTATAAATTAATATTATCATTATATAGGTATAATTGTCGTTAGATGTCCACGTGAAACATTATATATGCTCCACCCTAGCTAGTCAGTAGTAAGTTATAGCGTTTCACGTGGATATAAAAATAGCTCTTAATTTTATTAATTTGAATATTTTATAAAAATAAGTTAAAGTATTATTACTTAGTTTAATGGTCATCAGTAAGGGCCTTTAGCTCAGTTGGCTAGAGTGCTTCCATGGCATGGAAGAGGTCAAGGGTTCGAATCCCTTAAGGTCCACTATAGGCATTCATATTTAAGATATTAATTAATATAGTGCCAGAGTTCTTTAAATAACAACCAACAAGTAGGAGATGAAAAAAATGGAAATTTTTTTTAGAATAAATAAAGAAAATAATGAATCAGAAGATGTTAAACGCCCTCATTGTCCTCATTGTAATAACCCGTTGGTTATTGAGCGGGATTCTGTAATGGATGAATGTTTTATGGTAGGTGGTCCAAATAGGACTGAGTATAGAGAAGTGGTAAGTGAGGTTTACTGCTCTCACTGTAAAACTTCTTTCCATAAAAGTATTCTTTATCAATGTGAATGATTCATCTAAATAATAAAAGTATTTTAATGCTCAGCAAATTAGTTGAGCATTTTTTATTAGTTTTGACTATGTTTATGTTATTGGACATAGTCATAAAAAATTTTTTATGATATATTATTATTAATTAAATTAATTGAGTTTTTAGAAGTGATTTTTAAAGTATTTTAAATTATTTCTTGATATACTCTAAAATTGTGATTAGCTAAAAATAAATTATTATAGTAAACTGTTTCTATATAAAATATAATCAGGAAGATAATTAAAAAATAATAAATAATTATGGATAATCCAGAAAATAATCCACAAAACACCAATAATAGTGGATCTCAGTCTAATACATCTCCTAATAATCAGTCACAGCCATCATTAGATCATAAGGATTTTGTGGTTAGTAATAATGACACGCCTGCTATTGATCATAAACAGGGTATGAGCGCAGAGAACAAAGCTTATTCTGATTCTTCCCACTCTGTTAATAAAATTCTTGATCAAAATGGTAAAGATCAAGGTAGTAGAATGGGAATGATTATCACTATCGTCTTGATTGTTATTATTATTGGTGGTATCTGGCAGTCTAATAAAGATAGGGAAGTGAATATTACCAATACTGATGATGAGGTCAATATTATTGTAGATTCTAACCAAGAAACCGGTAGTGTCACCATAGTTAATGGTGCAGAAGTTGTTAATCAGGATATATTTGCTGGAATTGAGACTATAAAGATTAAGGCTTATTACAACAAAGAAGGAGATAATGAATGTGAAAACGTGGCTTTATTAGAAAGAACGGTCGAAAAAAAATATGATTCGCCAGTGATTAATACGGTGCGTGGTTTATTGACTCCCTTATCTTCAGAGGAATTAAAGGCTGGTTATTTGTCTAGTATTCCCGAAGGCACTTACCTTAGAAGTGTTGGCATAGAAAATGGAGTGGCCAAAGTAGTTTTATCTTCAGCTTTAAATAATGTAGCGGGCTCATGTCGGGTAATGGCTATTAGATCTCAAATAGAGAAAACTTTATTACAATTTTCTTATATAAAATCTGTGGATATTTGTATCGATGCTAATTGTAATCAAGACGAAATATTGCAGCCTTAAATTTTCTAACTTAAAAACCTCCTATCATAATAGGAGGTTTTTGTATTGACTGTTATTCTTTTCTTGATTATAATATATAATATATTGATATCAATATATTATATATAAAAATAATTATTATTAATGTGAAAAAAATAGCTAATAACATTAAGTTACTCAGACATCAACAGGGGATGTCCCAAGAAGATCTGGCTCATAAAGCTGGCTTAAAAATTTCTAACCTAGCTAAGCTAGAAGGTGGTTTTAATTGTAATCCAACATTTCGTACCTTATTGGCTTTGGCTAAAGTGTTAACTAAAAATAGTGTAGATAATTTAATAAATTTAAAAAAAAATAAAAAAAAGTAGTATTTTTGCAAGTAGACAGGATTAATAATTTAAGTTAATCTGATTATTAATCACTCCTAATAAGAGTAGGATGTTTTAAATCATAATAGTTAAATATAATGAAGCTAATTTGGAAATATTTAAGGGATTATCGAAAGGTGTTAATGCTGACTTTAGTGTTAGCTACGATTAATCAAGTTTTTTCTTTACTGGATCCACAAGTCTTTAGATTATTAGTGGATAATTATATAAATAAAACTCAAGAAATTCCCCAGTCTGAATTTATTTATGGGGTTTTATTTTTATTATTTTTAATGGTTTTAGTGGCTCTAGTCTCTAGAATCGCTAAAAATTTTCAGGATTATTACGTTAATATTATTACTCAAAAAGTGGGTACTAATCTGTATGCTGATAGTTTAACTCACGCCTTGTCGATACCGTATAGAAGTTTTGAAGATCAAAAATCTGGAGAGATGTTGCAAAAATTACAAAAAGCTAGAACCGATGTTCAGGTTTTGATTACGAGCTTGATTAATGTTTTGTTTTTATCAATGGTGGGTATGATTTTTGTTTTTGTTTATGCTTTTTGGGTTAATTGGATGATTGGTTTGGCTTTTTTGATTGTTACACCATCGCTAGCAGCTACAATTTTTATAATCAGTGGCAAAATAAAATCAGCTCAAAAGAAGATTAATAAAGAAATGACGTCACTAGCTGGTTCCACTACAGAAACTATTAGAAATATTGAATTAGTAAAAAGTTTAGGTTTAGAAAATCAAGAAATATCTCGTTTAAATAAAGTTAATGATCAAATATTAGGTTTAAATTTAAATAAAATTAAATTAATTAGAATACTTAGCTTTATTCAAGGCACACTAATAAATACTTCAAGGGGTATTATCTTATTTTTAATGTTGTGGTTGATTTATAATCAAAGTATATCTTTGGGTGAATTTTTCAGTGTTTTCTTTTATTTATTTTTTATATTTAGCCCACTTGGAGAATTTGGCAATTTAGCTGCCCAATACCAAGAAGGTAAAGCTAGTTTAGAGCAATTAGAAACAATTTTAAAAATACCATCCCAGCCAAAATCCAAAGAGTCTATTAGGTTGGATAAAATTAATTCTATTGAATTTAAGGATGTCAGCTTTGGTTATGATGTAAATAGTAAATTAGGCGTCAGTAATGTTAATTTAAAAATTGCACCAGGCGAGACAGTAGCTTTTGTGGGTCCGTCAGGATCTGGTAAAACCACTTTAATTAAGTTATTAGTTGGTTTGTATAAACCACAGTCTGGTAATTTATTATTTAGTGATAAAGATTCAGATGCAGTGGACTATGATTACTTGCGAAGTAAAATTGGTTTAGTTTCACAGGAAACGCAACTTTTCGCCGGCACGATATTGGATAACTTGTTATTTGTTAGTCCAGGGGCTAGCGAAGAAGAGTGTTTACTAGCCTTAAAAGAAGCATCACTAATGAGTATTGTAGAAAAAGGTGACAAAGGTTTGAATACGGTTATTGGAGAAGGTGGACTTAAGTTGTCTGGTGGTGAAAGACAGCGACTAGCTATAGCCAGAGCTTTGCTTAGAAAGCCAGATTTATTAATATTTGATGAAGCCACTAGTAGTTTGGATACTTTAACCGAGAAAGAAATATCACATACTATTAAGCAAATTGCCAAAAAATTTCCTCAGTTAATTACAGTTTTAATAGCGCATAGATTGTCTACTGTAGCTCAGGCTGATAAGATTTATGTTTTAGCTAATGGTAGTGTTATTGAACATGGCCAGCATGATGATTTGGTGAAGTCTGGGGGGTTATACGCCTCTTTATGGCATGAGCAATCAATAGTTGAAAGTGACTAAAATTAATACAAATATTTGGCTTATTAGTAATCAGTGATCAATTATGAAGATTGCCTTGGTTTATGACATGATTTATCCCTACAATATTGGTGGGGCTGAATTAAGAAATTATGAAATCGCTAAAAGATTATCTCAAAATCATGAGGTGCATCTTTTTGGTGTTAAAATGTGGGATGGTCCAAATATCATAATCAGAGAGGGTATTGTTATTCATGGGGTGTGTAGGTATTCTGATAAATATAGTTTTTCTGGTTCTAGAACTGTTGGCGAATCGATTATTTTTGGTTTGAAATTATTTTGGCCCCTGTATAAAGAAAGGTTTGATATTATAGATGTTTCGGCTTTTGCTTATTTACATTGTTTTACCTCTAGTTTAGTATCTAAAATTAGAAAAACTCCAATTGTTTTTACCTGGCACCAGTACTGGGGAAGTTATTGGCAGGAATATTTAGGTAGTATTAAAAGTTTTTTTGGTAGTAAGGTAGAAAAAATGGTTAAATATTTAGGACCTAATCATATTGCAGTTTCGCAAACAACTAAATTGGATTTAATTAGTGATGGTGTAATTGCAGACAATATACATGTTAATTATTGTGGAGTAGATTTGTCACTGGTAAATAAAATTGATAATCTAAAAAAAATATATGATATTATTTTTATTGGTCGTTTAGTTCATCAAAAAAATGTCAAGTTATTAATTGAGGCAATTAAAATTTTGAAAATATCTTGGCCAAACATCTTAGTTTGCTTAGTAGGTGATGGGGTAGAAAAAAATAATTTACAGGATTTAGTTAAGAAACATAGCTTAGAAAAAAATATTATTTTTAAAGGTTCTATTGTGAAAAGAGAAGAGATATTTATTGAATTAAAAAAATCAAAAATATTCGTATTGCCATCTTTATTAGAGGGTTTTGGAATTGTAGTGATAGAAGCCGAAGCTTGTGGTTTGCCAATTGTGGTGATTAACAATAAATGGAATGCCGCTCAAGAATTGGTAGAATCTGGTAAAAATGGTTTTATTGCCGATAATAGTCCAATTGATTTGGCTAATAAAGTTAAAAGTATATTAGATGATGATAATTTAATTGACTTAATGTCTAGCGAATCAATTAAAAAATCCAAAGGCTTTGATTGGGATTCGATTGTTATTGATTTAGAAAAATATTATTTAAGAGTTTTAGCAAATGAACACCAAACTAAATATTAAAGATATTAAAGTACAAATATTTTCTAACGAAAAGTTGGCTTCTTGGATTTGCCATGATTATAGATATTATATTGATAACGATATCGAAAAATATGATTTAAAATTTAATTTATTTTCTGAAGCCTATAATTATAGTAAACTGCCAAACCTAGTGGCCAAGTTATATCACGATGACTATATTGTTTATGAATCAAAGAACTCTAGGATTATTGATTTTTTTGGCTATGGGATATCTTTTTATGATATTACTAAAAAAGAAATTAATATTTATTCTGCTGATGAGGATTTTCTTTATGAGATATATTATTTATCATTTGAATCTTTATTAGGTGAAAAATTAGATGAAAAAGGTTGGCATCGTTTGCATTGTTTGGCTTTAGAAAATAATGGTTTGGCCACAGCTTTACTTTTACCTCCTGGTGCTGGTAAAAGTACTTTAGCTTTAAAATTTTCTAATCACGATAATATCAGAGTTTTAGCTGAAGACATGTTAATTTATCGGGGTAAAGATTTTTTTGGCCTGCATTTTCGTTGGGGGACTAGCGATGCATTGTATGCTAATGATGGTCGTCTTATGAAGCGTAAAAAATATAAAGACAAAATATTATTAGATAGTACTAAATTTAAATTAGTTCAAAAAGCTCAGCCAAATAATATAATTTTAGGCTGTAGAATATCATCATTGGATAGTAAAATTATAAAAGTTAATAAATTAAAGTTAGTATATCCATTGTTTAAGAGTATGGTGTTGGGACTAGAACTTCAGCAGTCCTTAGCTTATTTTTTATTACGCAATTATAAAGATGTTTTTCTTAAATCAAAAATTGGTCTCGGAAGATTGACGGCTTTGATTAAAATATTAGTGTCATCAAAAACTCATATATTTTATATGGGCTATGGTATAGATAAAAATTTCAAAACACTAGAGTTATTTATAATAGGTGATAGTAAAAAAAATTAATTAATAATATTTATGGTTTTACTGTTACGTTTATTTCTGGCGTGAAATCACCAAAAAACCCCAAGCCATCTTTATAAATTCTTAGTTTAAATTTATATTTTTCTGGGTTATTTGGTATGACAATATCTTTAGTAAACACAGCAACATCATTTAATCCAACTTCAGGTTTGTTTAGTTTGAGATTTAAATTATTATATTCTTCTGATTTCATCCGATAATTATCTGATTGATACCAAACATATCCGCTAGTGTTAACCATTTTTACTTCTAAGGTTATTGTATCTCCAGCTGTTATAGTATTAGGTATATTGTGCGTTAAAAATTTAGCATCATAATATTGCTCAACTAAAAAACCAGATTGATTTTCATAAAATATTTTTTCATTATCTGAGGCTGAATTTTTTTTGTAGGCTTCTACCATCATGATTGGATCATGAATATACTTATAATTTTCTTTTAATATTTCATCAGAATTGGTGACTATTTTTTTTATTTTATTTTGTATTGGAAAAAATACAGCTTGGTAGCTTCTAATCTCTGGTCTGTTAGAAGATACGTTATAACCGTGATCATTGGCCCATTTAATTAAATCTATTTCTCCATCTGAGATATGTCTAATTTCACTTCTGATATCATAAAATGGTGTGCCAATAAATGTTTTGCCATAGATAAAAATTGGTGGATAGGCAAAAGTAGCTGTGATGATTAAAATAATTATAAATCCCGTTTTAAGATGTTGATGTTTTTCGGATATTTTAATCAACCCATAAGCCGTGATAATAGATAGCGGGAAGATAGCAAATTCAAAAGTTCTAAAAGGATCAAAAGGCATAGAATCAAGGTTTATATTTTGGAAGTTGTTAAAAGCTAAAATTATTAATATAAAAAAAGAATAAAATACAGTTATAGCTGTTAATTTATTTAAAACAGTATTTTTGGTATAAAAAAAACCAATAAAAATGCAACTTAAAAATATAAAAAAGTGAAACCAAATTTGCAGTGGGTAATGTATGGGTAATAAGTTATTGGCTATGAGCCATAAAAGTATAATTATAATTAATAGTGAATTTCTTCTATTATCTTTAGTTTTAAATTTATCAAAATTAATCTTTTTAAAAATAAATATAATTGCCATTAATAATAAAAGTATAATTAATTGTGAAAAATTAAAATGTAAGGCTAAATTTTTTATAAGTATGAATGAAATTGTAAATAAATATTTCCAATAAATTAAATTGCTTATGGTAAATAATACAATTAAGCCAAGACTATATAAGTATTGTTTAAAACTGTTAGCAAAAAATATACTAAAGCCAGTTAACCAGACCAGAGTCATAATGGCTGACCAATGATGAGTGGGTATAATTAATAGTAAGGCTAATATAAGTAATATGGAATTTTTTATAATGTTATTTTTTTCGGTGATAACCTTGTCAAATAAATAAATAATTATTGGAAATAAAAATAAGCCTATTGTTTCACGCACTGGCTGTGCTGACCATTGAATATGTGGAATAAAAACAGCAATTAAAAAACAAGCCCAAAGGCTATGTTTAGTGGGAAAATATTTTTTTAGAAATAAATAATAAAAAACAATACCCAAGCTGGGAAGAATTTGTGGAAAAAATAGAAAAACTTTTAAGGCCGGTAATCCCAAAGAGGCTATAAAAACTATAATTAAATGGAGAATTGGAAAAGCGCCATAATCTTTATAGCTATTAAATAAATTTAATTGGCCGTTGTTGTCTATAATATATTTAATTTGCTGAAAGTCTCTGATACTATCTTCTGTAAATGGTATGGAATAGCCAAATAAATATGGCAGTATTCTTAAGATGTAGGCCAAAAACACAATAAAAAACAAAATTGTATTATTTTGCTTTAGAAAGTGTTTAATTTTTTTAAGATAATTTGAATTCATTGTTAAATTATTTTAAGTAAAATAAAGCTTTTTGTCTAACTAGTGGGAATGTTTGGTTGTTATGGTTTAAGTAGGATATTATGTTATAATATGGTATATTATATATAAATAAGAGTCCATATGATAATGAAATTAAACTTTAAATATAGCAAAAAAAATATAATTTTAGTGACTTTTTTGCTATTAGTTTTGTTTATATTAGTATATTTGATTTATGCTGATTTTAGACAAAAGCAGGGTATTAGTTTAATTTCTGATGATTTAAAACTAAAATCCACTAAAGATAAAATAGTTTCTTTTACTGAATATCCAGGACCAGATGGTCAGGAAGATATTGTGCAATATATTTATGGCACAGATAAAGAAGTGCCTCCAGGTAATTACCAAGGGTTAAGTGAAGATGTAGCCAAGAGAACTCCAAATTCTCAAACTTTTCTTAAAAGTATCGAAAGACTAGATAATACTAAGGTTAAAGAAAATTATGTAGCTAAGTTTTATGCGGGTACTACTTTCTATCAATCGGAAGACAATAACTGGTTCTATACTGAAACGGCAACCACTACTAAAACTGCTTTCCTGCAACAAACAGAGAATACTTTGGCTGATCACTTAAAAAGCTTATTTGGTCAGCCAGTTTTTGCCGGTACTAATACTACTTATTCAGGGGTGGGTGATGGTAATATTAATAACAATAATGCCTCTTGGCCAATAGCCCATGACGCTCAAGTATCTAATGGATTTGTTACTAATAATTCACTTATTATTTCATCAGTTCAATATTCCAGTGGTCGTTACCATATAAATCGAGCTTTTTTACCTTTCTATACAGACTCATTAGATGATAATGTAATAGTGACATCCGCGAGTTTAAATTTTTATGTTTTTTCTAAGATAAACTTTGATAATGATGGTGATGACTTTATAACTGTAGTGCAAACCTCTCAAGCTTCGAATACAACTTTAGTGCTTGAAGATTATGACCAATGTGGTGCAATCAGTAATCCTATTGAAGGTGTAGATATTGGTTCTAGAAAAGATATATCTTCAGATATTGTAGTTAATAGTTTAAATACCTTTAATTTGAACGCCACTGGTGTTAGCTGGATAGCTAAAACTGGTTATACCAAGTTAGGTATTCGAGAAGGGCATGATGTAAAAAATAGTGCAGTAGTTACTGCATCTGGTGCCAATTCGGTTTTGATATATGCTAGTGAACAAGCTGGTACTAGCCAGGATCCATATTTAACTATTGACTATACATCTACCGTTACAAAAGTAAAAATAGATCAAGCTAAAGTGCAGATTAACAATGCTACTTTTAATATAAATTAAAGTGTTTCAGTTATTTAATAAAATTAAATTTAGAGATATTTTTGTAATTATCTTTTTGATATTAGTTTTGTTTTTTCTATTTATTTTAATCTATCAAGATCACCAACAGAAAATAGCCAGTTATAATCTACCAACTAATTTACAATTAAAATCAACCAAAGATAAAGTAGTTTTTTTTGCCGAGTATCCAGTCCTAGATAGTAATGGAGAATCTATTGTTCAATATACCTATACTACTAATAACTTAGTCCCACCCAGTAACTACCAAGGTTTAAATGAAGATATAACTAAGCGAACTTCAAATTCCCAAGCCTTCTTAAAAAATAAATATGAAATTGACAATGGTAATATTAGAGAAGAATATGTCGCTAAATTCTATTCTGGTA
>PEZY01000007.1 GCA_002773855.1 Candidatus Buchananbacteria bacterium CG10_big_fil_rev_8_21_14_0_10_33_19
TGAGTCACGTGCAAAATATTTGCATAATTTTTTAAAATATATTTATCAAGAAAAAGATAATTATGATGCAGTGTTTTCGCATATGAATCCAATATATGTTGTATTAGGAGGATTATTTTGGCGCGCATGGAATAAGAAAATAGCATTATGGTACACACACAAAAGTGTTGATTTGAAATTAAGACTAGCTGAAAAATTATCTAATGTAATTTTTACTGCCTCAGAAGAAAGTTTTCGATTGAAATCAGATAAAGTTGTTGTGACTGGGCATGGGATTGATACAGAAAAGTTTTATCCATCAGAGCAAAAGAGTGATGAATTTAGAATAATTAACATTGGGAGAATATCTAAAGTTAAGAATCAGTTAAAATTAGTAAAAATATTTTCTAAAATACAAAAGCCAGCTGTACTTGAATTAGTTGGTGTTCCTGCCAAAGATAAGGATGAGAAATATTTACAAGAGATTAAAGATTTTGTTTCAGATCCTGGAATTAGTAATAAGGTAAATTTTGTTGGATCTCTTTCTCAAGATGAATTAGTGAATTATTATAATAAAGCTAATCTTATTGTTAATTTAAGTGAAACAGGAAGTATGGATAAAGATGTGCTTGAAGCATGTGCTTGCAACATAGATGTTCTTACTTCAAATGAAGCATACAAAGGCATTCTTCCGTCTGAAAATATTGTAGAATTTGATGATGAACAAATTAAAGAAAGGTTGATCAAAAAAATTGAACACCCAGAACAAGTTGATTTGCGTTCTGTTGTAGAAAAAAATCACAGCCTTCCAAAGCTCATTGAAAAGATAATAGAGAAATTATGAAATCAGTTTTGATTATAACTCCAAGATTTCCTATTCCAACAAATGGCGCGTGCGAGCAGGATCGATTGGCAGGAATAATGCAATTTAAGCGTCTTGGTTTTAATGTTCACGTGGTTGCTAAAATATTTGATTATTGCGATAAAGAAATTATTTATAAGTTTGGAAAAGATAATAATATTAAGATTGATTTAGTTCGCTATAAATTTCAAGATAAGAAGTCTTTTTTTTATTATATTAAGCGATTATTAAATCCAAAATTTTGGGATAGTTCTGCTTATGAATATTTTGATAAAGAGATTCAAGATAAAGTTGAATCTGTTGTTACTGAAAAGTGTCCAGACTTAGTTTGGTTTGATTATACTTATCTTTGGCCTTTATATAATATTGTAAAAAAATTTGGCATTAAAATTATTACGCGCTCTATTAATTTTGAGCCTAATCACTTTTTAGAAGAAGATGAAAAATCTTTAATAAATTATATAAAATTTATTCCAAAAGTTTTGAGCGAATATGTAACAGCAAAAAAATCTGATATTATTTTTTCTATAACCCTAAAAGAGCAAAAACTTTATAAAAAGCTGTTTAAAAATACTAACGTAAAAAATCTTCCTTTGAGAAATTTGCATACAAAATTATCTGATTCGCACTGTATAGGAGATAAATCGCAATTAAACGCGTTTTTTATGGGATCAACATATAATGTATCTCATAATCGTAGGGCTTTGGAATTTGTGATAAAAGAAATAGCGCCTCGCGTAGAATCAGAAATGCCTGGAAAATATATATTTCATATTTTTGGAGGAAAAATTCCGCAAGATATTGTACAACATGCTGGAGAGAATATTAAAATTCATGGATTTGTTGATAATCTAGATGAAGAGTTGGATAAAATGGATATAGCAGTAATTCCGTCATTATATGGCGCTGGTATGCAACAAAAGATTTTTGAACCGCTTTGCAAAGGAATTCCATCAATTATTTCTTCTAGAGGTATTGCAGATTATCCATTTGAGAGTAATGTTCATTTATTAGAAGCGTCTTCTGTTGAAGATTTTGTAAGCGCATTGCGCCAGATGATTGATATAGAATTGCGAAAGAGACTGTCTCAAAATTCTATTAAACTATCAAAAGAATTATTTTCTAGAGATGTTTTAGATGGCATTATACAAAATTCCACTATCATTCTGGAAGGAGGTGTATTCACTGGCTGATAGAATCCACTGTATTAAATAGTAGATTCTATTGCTTCGGCGAGTACGCCTTGCTCCAGAATGACAACCCCCTCTGTCATTCTGGAGGCATTGTACTCAATGCCGATAGAATCTACTCTGAAAATGCAGATTCTATCGCTCAGGAGTACCTTCACTCCAGAATGACAAGATAAGACGCGTGTAACAAAATTATGAAAAACTTTTTTACAATTATAAAAGAAATAGCAAAAGGAAAATCATTAATTCGGACAATGATGAATTTAGAGTTAAAAGATTTTAAGTTGTCTGGAAAAGTTTTAGATATTGGAGGAGGAAAAAATCCTAGTTATCTTAGGTTTTTTAAAAAAGAAGATGGCTTAAATTTTATTAGTTTGGATTTAATGGGTGAGAATAAAATAGATTTAGAAAAAGAATCACTTCCTTATAAAGACAAAAGCGTGGATCAAGTTTTGCTTTTTAATATTTTAGAGCATATTTATAATCATAAATTTCTTGTAAACGAAGTAAGGCGTGTTCTAAAAGATGATGGACAAGTTATTGGATTTGTTCCTTTTCTTGTGGGATATCATCCTGATCCGCATGATTATTTTCGGTATACTAATGAGTCGCTTGAGAGAATTTTTAAAGATGCTGGTTTTTCGTCGATTGTGATTCAGTCCATAGGGGGTGGTCCGTTTTTGGCAAACTATAATATTATAATGGATTATATGCCTAGGGTTTTGCGAATTTTTCTTTTTCCATTTTATCTTGTGCGAGATAGTGTGATATTAAAAATAAAACCAAGTTTAGTGGAAAAGTTTTCTTTAGGATATTTATTTGTAATAAAAAAATAATTTAAAATTTATGATTAAAAAAAATGATGTTGTTTTAATAACTGGATGTGGGGGAATGCTTGGAGAAGCAGTATATTCTCAATTTAAAGATGTTTGCAAAGTTTTTGCGACTGACATTGATTTGAATGAGTCTTGGTTAGAGCATTTAGATGTCACTGATCATAACGAAGTAAAAATTTTAACAGAAAAAATTAAGCCAGATTATATTTTACATTTAGCAGCTTTAACTGACATGGAATATTGTGAGCTAAATCCAAAAGAATCTTATACAGTAAACGCAGGAGGAGTAGAAA
The DNA here is from genome assembly GCA_002773855.1 of Candidatus Buchananbacteria bacterium CG10_big_fil_rev_8_21_14_0_10_33_19. Classification (GTDB taxonomy): domain Bacteria; phylum Patescibacteriota; class Patescibacteriia; order 2-01-FULL-39-33; family 2-01-FULL-39-33; genus 2-01-FULL-39-33. The sequence goes on from PEZY01000007.1 coordinate 3,161, forward strand.
ATCTAGCCTGGTATGCTCACTCTAATAACATTCCATTTTTATATATATCTACAGCTGGAATTTTTGATGGGAAAAAAGACGTTTATAATGAATTAGATAAGCCAAACCCTCAAAGTATATATGCTAGATCAAAGTATGTTGGTGAGCTTGTTGCCAAATCTTTGTCTAAGTCTATAGTTTTGCGAGCTGGGTGGATGGTTGGCGGAGGCCCTAAAAAAGACAAAAAGTTTGTTAATAAGGTTATAAAACAGATTCAAAATGGATGCAAAGAGCTTTTTGTTGTTGATGATAAGCTTGGCACTCCTTGTTACACATATGATCTTGCTAAGTCAATGTTTTATCTTTTAAATGAGGAAAAAACTGGAATATTTCATGGTGCATGCGAAGGAAGTGGCAGTAGGTATGATGTTGCAGAATTTCTTTTAGAAAAATTAGGGCTTAAGAATAAAATAAAATTAACTAAAGTTGATTCTTTTTATTTTAAAAAAGAATTTTTTGCTCCACGTCCTTATTCTGAAAAATTAACAAATATCAAATTAAAAGAATTAAATTCAGAACTTACTAGAGATTGGAAGCAGTGCTTAGGTGAATATTTAGAAAAATTTGATTGGAAAGTTTAAAATTGGGTTTATGTGCGGAATAAATGGATTTTTATTTAAAGACGAAGCATTATTAGATAAAATGCTTCAAAAAACAGCGCATCGTGGTCCTGATGACCAAGGTACTTTTTTTGATGATAAAATTTCTATTGGGCATAATCGTTTAAGCATAATAGATCCCTCAAGCGCAGGCCATCAACCAATGGAGAGTAGTGATGAAAATTTAGTTATAACCTATAATGGCGAATTGTATAATTTTAAAGAGTTAAAGCGTGAATTGTCAGATTATAATTTTAAGACTAAGACAGATACAGAAGTGATTCTTGCTTCATATCAAAAATGGGGAAAAGAGTGTTTAAAAAAATTTAATGGCATATTTGCGTTTGCGATTTGGGATAAGAAAAAAGAAGAATTGTTTTTAGCACGGGATCAGTTTGGAGTTAAGCCATTGTATTATTATTTTGATGGAGAAAAATTTATATTCTCTTCGGAAATAAAAGGCATATTATGTCATTCAATTACTCGTGAATTAGACAAAGATGCAATAAATATATTTTTTAGATTTCTTTATATTCCAGAGCCAAAAACTCCTTGGAAAAATATTTTTAAGTTGCCATCCAGCCACTGTGTAATTGTCAAAGATAGTAATTTATCCATATGGCGTTATTGGCAAATAGAAGAATTTGATACATTGTTTGATAAAGAAGAAATAAAAGAGCGTGTTAAAGGCGCATTTAAGAAATCTGTGGAGCGACAGTTAATATCCGACAAGCCACTTGGGCTTTATTTGAGTGGAGGAATTGATTCAACAGCTTTGCTTGGGGTAATGAGCGAATTGCGAGAGAAACCAGTGCAGACATTTTCTGTGGGTTTTGATGTTGATATTCAAAAAGAAAAGTATAATGCTGATTTTGATATTGCAAAAAATACAGCTAAACATTTTAGTAGCGAACATCACGAAGTTTTAGTTTCAGCAACTGATGTGCAAAATAATTTTGAGAGTGTTGTGTTGCACGCAGATGATTTAGTTTGCAATCACACGCAGCCAACCATGCATGCTTTGGCAAAATTCGCAAAACAAAAAGTTGATGTTGTTTTAACAGGTGACGGAGGAGATGAAATATTTGCTGGATATGATAGATATTATTTGAATGCCATGCTTGATAAAATGCAAATGATTCCGCGATTTGCTCGAAAGAATATTATTACAAAATCGTTATTGTCCGTGATTAACAAAAAAGATATATATCACAAATTAAATATTGAGAGGCCAGTTGATAGATTTGAAGAATTTATGTTGCAAAAAGAAGATATGATTTCTAGGTTTTTAAATCCAGAGTTTAATCAAAATAGCGTGACTCACGATTTTTTAGATAAAAAGTTTTCTAATCCATCTAATTTTGTTTTACCAAAAGATTCAACCAAGTTTTTAATGTATTCAGATTTATGTGGATGGCTGCTTGATGACGCGCTAAACCGTGGAGATAGAATGAGTATGGC
>PEZY01000009.1 GCA_002773855.1 Candidatus Buchananbacteria bacterium CG10_big_fil_rev_8_21_14_0_10_33_19
CGCCAATAGAATTTATGATTTGTGTCTCAAATTCAAAGAAAATCCAAAAAGATTATCAGAATTGATTGATAATTTTACAAAAGATAAATACAGTAGAAGACTGCAATGCGGTTCAATAACTCCTATACTTTTTTGTGTCAATGATAATTATCCTATTGTCAATAACAGAGCCATAAGGACATTCAGAAGCATAAAGCTAATTTTAGGAGAAAAAGAAAAAGTATCTCAGAAATTAAGTGATTATCCAGACAACATTAAAAAAATTGATAGATTAGTTGAACAATTAGGTTTAGAAATTTTGAAAGACCATAATTACCAAGATTTATTCTTCTATTGGTATGATTCTGAAATATTGAGCGAGGAAAGAAGAGCAGTTAAAAAAGAAGCTGAAGAAGGAGAAACCGAGACCGAAACGGAAGAAGAAGTAAAAAAAGAAGTAGTGGATATTAAAAGATTTTTAGAGCAGGTTAATATTGAAAAAGGATTTGACATTACGCCACACTCTTTAGGTGATCCTCAAAGAATAAAGATTAATCAAATTATCAATTTAAGTTCTAAAGCAAGATGGGTTTTGCCCCATTTTCAGAGATATTTTGATTGGAACAAAAATGATGTAAGGGATTTTTGGGAGTCAATTTTTAACGACTATTATGTTGGCTCATTTTTACTCTGGGATACAGATAGAAACCCTGAATTAGGCATACAACCAATTTTAGGTGTTACAAAGGGAGAGGATGAAATTAAACCAGATTCAATTATTTTAGATGGACAACAAAGGATAACTTCATTATATTATGCTGTAAAAGCCCCAAAATTTTCTCCTCGTGGAAGTAAAATTCCATTATATTTTTATGTAAACTTTAATCAATTTTTTAATAAAAATTCTAAAGATGGAATTATTGAAGTGCATACAACAAAAATAAGTAAAGAAGAGTCGTTCAAATTAATGTTATTTCCTCTCTATGAATTAGAAAAATATAGTAGTTGGGTTGATGAGTTTGAAGATTTTATGCTTTCTCAAACAGAAGACCAAGACAAAGTAAGAAAGATTAGGCGAATTGTGGATAAAAAGTTAAGACATATTTGGGATGGTTTTGAAATTCCATATATTGCTCTTCCAGAAAGCATGGAGTTATTCCAAGTTACTGATATATTTGAAAACATAAACACAAAAGGAAAACTTCTGAGTGTTTTTGATCTTTTGATAGCAAGATTATACAAATACAACATCGAATTAAAGAAGATGTGGGATGCTACAATAAAAAATTATCCAAACATATCAAGATACTCAAAAACAATTTCAAAAACTCCGATTTACATTCTTCAAGCAATGTCTCTGCTTTATGAAAAAACAAGCTCGGCAAAAAGAGCAGATATTCTGGACATTTATGCGAAGGTATATGAAAATTCAGATAAAGACTTTGAAGAAGATTGGGATGATCTCTCCGATTATATGAATAAAGCAATTGAAAAACTGGAAAATATGAGAGATGGGTTTGGCGTTAAAGATGAAAAAGAACTGCCGTTTGCTCCGATGATTCCTGTTTTAACCGCATTATTGAAAGTCATTGATACAAAAGATAAAAAAGCAGAGTGCTATAAAAAATTGAATAGGTGGTATTGGTCTTCTATCTTCACAAACGCGTATTCTTCTGCGGCAGATTCACAAATGACACAAGATTTTAAGGAAGTTAGGAATTGGTTTGATGATGAAGAAAAAGTCCCAAAAACAATTATACAAATGACAAGGGAAATATCAAATTTATACTTTAGAGATATTCAATCTAAATCAAATGCAAAATATAGAGGGATTATGTCTTTAATCGCCCTTGAAGGTGCAAAAGATTTTGACACTTCACAAACATTAGAAAATGCAAGAGGAAACGATAAGGATCATATCTTCCCAAAATCGTTTAATTTTGGTTTTGGATCAAATAAACATATCCATTCAGTTTTAAACATGACTTGGATGTCAGAATCAACAAACAGAAAAATTAAAAGATGTAAAAAACCATCTTCGTATGTTGATGAATTTGTAAAATCAAAATACAATAATAATAAAAATCAATTTTTTGAAGTCCTAAAGAGCCACTTCATAAGTCAGAGAGCGTTTGATTATCTGATTGAAGACAAATTTGAAGAGTTTGTCTCTGAAAGAGAAGATAAGATATTATCGAAAATAAAAAAGAACATAGGATTTGAAGAACTAAAAACAGAGAAAACATTAATTTCTCCATCAAATCCGTTTACTAATAGGATTATTTTTGTTAATACCCTAAAATCCTGTGAGGGCTATATTTACTGGGTAGATAAATATTTCTCTAAAAAAGGATTAGAATTACTTGTAGAATCCATCTCTGAAAAAATAAATGAAATTAGGATTATCATGTCAGTTGATAAAGTTGATGAAAACCTTAGGGGATTGTTCAAAGACTTCAAAAAAGAAATGTCAAACAGAAATATTAATTGTGAACTAAGAGTTATAACTGATTCTAAAATAAAATCGTCTATTCACGACAGATTTATCATAACTAAATATGATTCTTATAATATCCCCTCTCCAGATACAATCGCAAGAGGACAATTAAGTGAAATATCAAAAAGCAGTAATAAAGAAGAATTGAAAAAAGAATTTGATGATTTGTGGAGTAAATCTAAAGATATTATTCAAGAATGGAATGAAATAAAAAAGAGTATGAAATAATGGAATATGCAGTTATAAGAAAGAATATGAAAACAAGCGAGTTTATTCACGTTTATCAAGATTTACCAGAGATTCATAAGATTAGAGGAAGATTGCTTAATCTTTCTACCATTTTAGAATGTTTTATGAAATTTTATCTTCAATCAAAAAAGATTAAATTTTCTCAAAAAATGATAGATTATTCTAAACGGGGTAAGGATGGAGTTTTTAATAAATTTTTAGATGAAATCAAAAAAGATAAGTCTATCTCTAAAAAAGGACTTAAATCATTTGAGAAACATTTTAAAATTCTCACCTCAAAAAGAAACAATTTTGGGCATGGTTTAATTTATTATAAAAATAAGAAAAAAATTAGACCCTATAATATAAATAATAATATCTTAAATCCATTCCCCCCTAAAAACTTATCAGCTAAACCAATTAACGATTCTCTTAATAAAAATAGAACTGTTTTTGATGATTTAAATAAAAGTTATGAGTATGTTTTTGATTGGTTAGAAAAAAACAAAATATTGAAAATGGAAGGTTTTGAAATATTAAAAATAGAGTCTAAAATAAAAATGAATAAAGTAGGACACTAAAAAGACGCCCTCTCGTTCTATTAATATTCTCACGAAGTGAGGCAAAATGTCCGCAGGAATTAGGAAATCCCCCATATAATTTCTTTTTCACAGAAAAAGGCTAAATGTGCGAAGCACTAAAAGGCGGAAACCCCCGATTATAATTCTACACGACGATTGAATATAAATAGTGTTAGTTTCTTTTGCCCTACATAGTGGGGCAAAATTTCGTCCGAAAAGTTTTTTCGGGGGCGTTCCATCTTTGGAGCGAATGCGACCGTCTAGAACATTCATCAAGGGGCACACTCGTTGTTTTACATCTTTAATCGGGGAAATCTTTACTGCTATTCGTAGGGGTTCGGGGGCGTAGAATAGCAGACTAATTATCTCTTTAGGTGGGAATAAAATGCAAAACTTTATATATTATTGGTATATCCTATATGACAATTGATATAAAATGTATGACAATACAGAAATTAGGATTTTGGAACAAATTTATCTTAATCCAAGTATTCACAAGAGGGAACTATCTAAGCGGTTAAAATTGGGAATGCCATCTATTGATTATGGTCTCAAAAAAATAAGCAAGTTAATTAAGCAGAAAAAGTCGGGGAATCAGATCAACTATTTTTTGGAGTACTCAAAAGAAGAACTTATACCATTGCTAAATGCTGTTGAGCATTCCAGATTTGAGAGACTTCCAGCAAAAGTAAGATTATCTATAAGCGATTTCTTAAAAGAATTAGAGACAAAGCCAATAATTGCTGTTATTTTTGGCTCTTATGCAATTGGAAATTATACAAAGAACTCAGATATTGATATTTTGTTAGTTTTCCAGAAGATTGAGGATTCCAAGAG
>PEZY01000003.1:0-3758 GCA_002773855.1 Candidatus Buchananbacteria bacterium CG10_big_fil_rev_8_21_14_0_10_33_19
GCAAGGAAAGAATCCAATTTCAAGCCTCATGTAACCAGTTATAAAATTGAAGAAAATAAAGTTTTTTTGATTCAAGAAGTCCCTTTTGAAGAAGGTTTTCAAGAAACCCTCAGAAATAACGTCGATAAATTTTGGCATATGTCCACTCATTGCAGTCGGATGATTGCTGAAATGGCTGTCGAAGAAAAGTTCAAAGACGCTCTGATCCCCCCTCTATAAATAAATATTTCATTGACAGCATTTAAATTTTTCTTAAACTCCCTACGGAAAAGTTTTTTGCTGAAGGTAAAATATGACTATAAGAGAGACTGGGAATTATGTTCCCATTGATGATTTTGATGATCTTGAAGCGCCGGAGTATCAGCAGCCTAGCTGCTGGCAAAGGTGGCGTGGACGAGTCGTATCTTTAGTTGGGACAGCGGGATCAGTAGTTCTTCGCGCCTTAGATATTTCTCCTTTGACAAATGCAGTGGGTAGCATTGCTACTGGTTTTTTCTTTCAAGGAGCTATCAGCTCTGGGAAAAGTGGCGTGTCTCTTGCAAAGACGAGGCAAATTTGTTTAACGACGTTTGGACAAGTCGCGCTGTTTGGTGTCAGTCAGGCGTATGCAAATGATCGAGATCGCAAAGCACAAATTATCTTCACTCACACAATTATGGCCCTTTTAGGCGCAAATATGCAACTTGTCGCAAACTGGCTTTATCAGGAAGGGGCTGTAAGGGTAGAAAGTCATGCGTACAAAGATCTACCGGGTGAGCGCTTTCCAAAAGGACTTGTTAATGAAAATGTATCTCATGCTTTAAAAATTCTTGCGTCTGGAGGGCTGACTGCTGCTGCTTTTTTAGATAGTGATCCAGTTCTTAAAGCGCTGAGTGCTTTTGGGGCGACATTTTTTGGGTGTCAAGTTGTTGGCGAAAGAGTTCTTATTTTCGTCGATGGCAAAATCGAAAAAAATGACTCAACTGAAGGAACTCGCTATCGAGCCCTTAAGACCGCTTTAACATCTTTAGCTTATGTTGTGATTCCCTTAACCTTTATCCCTTGGAGCGCAAATCCAGATTCTAGTACGAGACTCAGTCAGCTTAAAATTGTTGGAGCTGTTTTAGGCGTATTTGATGGAATTTTGGGAAAGAGTAAAATGGCTCGGATTGAAAACTGTCCGATAGAGCAATTAGAAGAGTTTAAACTGCTAGATGATCTAAATGAGCAAGTTCAAAGCAAATCTATTCCAGGTGTTGCCTATCGTATATGGAAAGTAGCAACGCCTGTTTTAGCTGTGAGTGGTCTTATTGGATTTGTCATTTGGCAAGAAGGTTTTTCTTTAGAATATCTCGATTCAAAAATTGCTTTAGGATCTATGTTAGGCGGCTTTTTATCCTCGTATAGTTTGGCAAAAGTTGCGGACAAAAAATGGGATCCAAGTGCTAGGCATTTGCTTAAAGATAAACTTATTCTTTTCTTTGCAGCAGATTCAAGAATTTTAGGAGTAGATCCTCTTTACCTTTATTTAGCGGGAACTAACGCCCTATCGATGAATAACCATGCGATTGAGGCGCAAAAGAGCCCGTTTCGTCGCGTGGCGATCATATCCTCTTGGGTAGCCTATGGTTTATCAATGGGAAGAGAGTTTTATGTTACTTCTAATCATCGAATTGGTTCGGCTCCAACAAAATTTCCTCTAATGGCACTTGTTAACGGGGCTATTACTGCAAAACTAAATATCAGTGGAAAGATTCGATGAGCGCCGCAGCGCCTGAAATTCAGCCGGCAAGGCTATTTCATTTCGATCGACGAGATCTGAAGCCAAAGACCAAAGAGTCTTTCGCGTTTGTTGTTGAGCTATTATCGGTGTTTGGAAGGGAGTTTTCAAAACAGATTAAATCAAAAATACATCGAAATTTTTCTGACGAATTTGTTGCAGTTGAATCTGCGTTTTGTGAAATTCAACAAAAATTGAGTAAAGGGAAATCAATTTATTTCTCTTTAGACTTTCCTAAGACCAAAGTTGTCATTGAACGGTTTCGTTACGAAGGAAGAAGCGATGAGCATTTTTTTAATGAATTAAAGAGGCTCTCCCTTGTCGTTTTGTCCTTCCCTCAAAGAGCTTTGTCATACCCAAATCCCGACATTAGATCTATAGAGGCTATAGAAAGCTCAAGGGTAGCTGCTTTTCAGAATTTGTTTAGTTCTAAGCAACTTACAGGTGAAGAAAAAAATGCGGCAGCTGGGCTCTACTTTAATGCAGGTGCTTTGGTTGCAAACTCTAAAGTTGTTAAGTATGGTCAGCTTATCAGGATCTGGAATAAGAATTATGCTCAAGGGCTTTTGGAAAAATTTGGCTGTCTAAATGTAATAGAGGAAAATCCAAACCGAGACATCAAGGCCCGTATTGAAGAAGGAATCTCTTTTTGTGATTTTTTGATCAATGTTTCGGTTCAGGAAATTGAAAATAATTTAAAGGTAACATTTTGTCCGTTTGTAAGACTATACTTTCGGAATTTGTTTGTTGATGAGCATATCCGTTCTGATTTTTGTTATTACACATCGAGCTTATCCTATTTATATGCCTTAGATTTTAGAGATTTGAGTCGGGCCTCTTTTTTCCATCTTACTTCTTTACAAATCGTTGTTTTTATCAATCGCACATGTGATGTAAAAGAGGAAATTCAAGAAGAGCTGTATAAGATGTTGATGGCTCGACCTGCCGACTGGGATTTTGCTAAATTCAAAGCATTTAATGAGCGTAAATGGGAGGTAGAGGATTTAAGTATTCAAAGTGATGAATTTGATCGAATTTGGAGCGATTTTGAACGCATTTTATCCATGGTCAATGATTTAAAACCTTATGAAAATCCTTACTGCTGGCCTTTATTTGAAGCTCTATTTGAAAATCAGAAAAGAGAGCATGTTGTTCAGTTATTTCTCAAACTTGATTGTAAAATGGGTCTTGAGGAAATAGATCGGATATATAGGGAAAATCACGAAGTATTCAATGGCAAAAATACACAGTTTTTCTGTGAACAATATATTAAAATTATTGAGATTTTAAAGACTGAAAAGATTGAATTTGTAGAAAAAGAGTGTCTATTTTTAGTCCCAAGTGTTAAAGACTTCGATCAATTTGCAATCCCATTCGGTAATGCTGAGAGAAATATTGAAAAATTGATTTTCTTTCTTAAGGAACATCAATTTTGTATTGAGCAAGAGCATAAGTGGATGTTCCGACAGTTCATTCTGCATCCAAGTCTTTGGCTTTTGGAGTTACTAAAAGATGCCCCCTCTTTGGGGATAGAGAAGTTCTGTGATAAAGAACTAGAAGAAATCCTTTCCAAACTACACAAGCCGCTGCTAAACAATGCATTTAAAGTTGCCGTTGAAGTAAAAGAACAAGCGTTAAAAACAGCGTTTGAACTTCAAAATCGCTTTCATTTTCCTCATGTTGAGTTGTTTTTGCTCTATGTTGAGACCATTCGTCTGCTTGATAAAGGAGAGCTTTCTCTCCAAGAAAATGACTTAGGCCTCATCGAAAAACTTCAAGAGTTTTGTCCTGTGCTGGATAAAAAAGAAATTTTCTTTCTTCTTCATTACCACATAAGAGTAACTTCAGAAGAAATTGATGCTTTTATTGGAATCAGACAGGACTGGATAGATCATCAAATCAATCGCTTCGTTGTTGATCAAGAAGTCTTTATGGGAATTTTTACTAAGATTTCGAGATTTTCAAATGAGCTTGCAAAAGAGTGTGAGGATGAAGATCA
>PEZY01000003.1:3802-4001 GCA_002773855.1 Candidatus Buchananbacteria bacterium CG10_big_fil_rev_8_21_14_0_10_33_19
TTTTTTTCCCGCCGTTACAACCTTTGACAGATTATTTTTTGATTACAAACATAACCGAAAAAGAAGGGATAAGATGGGGTGAAGAGGTGTGGCGAACACACCTTGGACAGTTAAAACCAATCGCAAAAAATGCATCGAATCGGATCTATTTAAATTGGTCTGTATTCAATGATCATCCCGTACTTTTCCTCTCCTTTTT
>PEZY01000003.1:4028-4889 GCA_002773855.1 Candidatus Buchananbacteria bacterium CG10_big_fil_rev_8_21_14_0_10_33_19
TACATCCCCATAGGCGTTTCTGCTAAAGAGTTAGAACCTGATGAAAACCGCAAGCCATTTTATAGCCTGCTTGGATGTTTTGCTCGTAATGTACTTAAGGAAGAAGCAGACCGAAGTATCGAAGATGGAAAAAAAGAAAGCCCCGACACTTGCGTTGCCTGCTATGATGGCTTTGAACAAGAAATTGCGCAATATTCTGCTGATCTTGAAGCTGAAAATCTGACAATCGAGCAGATTAGAAAAATATGGACCTTCATTAGAAAGGTCAAGCTTACCTACAGAAGGCTTCATTTAGGGATTCCAAACGGGGCAAATTCCGATGATCCTACTGTTGAGGCTGCGAGGGGGCATATTTATCCTACTAAAGAGGGTGGTTCTCTGTTACCAGAGCGATTGTTAGAGCAAGAAGCTCAACCTGAGTCATATCTTCCCGATCCTTTTAATCAGGTTGATTCATTCATGGAGCTTTGTTTTCAGGATAAGGGGCAAAGTGGATCTTTGGATCTGGATCTAGAAACATCGGTCGCAACATTTCCCATTTCCTATCTAATTCAAACTGCCGATGAATTAACAGGGATTGATCTTCAAAATGTTAAGCATTGGAATGAGCGGGCAGTCCCGCAAGACATTGTTGGTGGACGCTACGTAACGCTGAGTGTTGATGGGCTCCATATTCCTCTTAGATATCCTCAAGAAGCATTAGATGACAGGGAGCTTTTTATAAAATACTTCCACTATCAAAATCTGCTTCTGAAAGCGACTGTATACAACCGAGAGTTGACGAAAGAACTTCACCCAATTTGAGTCTTTTACTTTTTTGCAAAAATTCGGTAAGGTTTTTCTTCTTTAATCTGGAGTCGA